>JAPPLI010000196.1 GCA_028819495.1 Gammaproteobacteria bacterium
TTCCAATTTCTTTTATAATCAGGCTTGTTAATTCACCTACAACATGCGAGGCCGGAACCATGCAGACCAGTGAACTCGAACAACATAAACACGCAATTCTACCGGAACCGACCCACGACGAACTTGCCAGGCAGCAGTTCGTGCGCTCTTTCAAGGAACATCTCGTTGCCCATGTCCATCCGGGCAACCGGCTGGCGTATGAACACCGGGTAAAACCGGCTTTTGTCGAGGAGAACGGGCGGGAACCGGATAACCGGTTTGAGATACGCGATGTCATGATCCGTGATCCCCATTATCGTTTGTTCAGCGCACTGCTGCGCACCAGCCAGGAAATGATGTGGTCCGCTTCGCAACAGCCGGTGCAGAGAAACCTTCACGATCTGGCGGAAAAGGCAAAGGATGCCGACAGCGCAGGCGGCAGCCTGAGGCTGGACCCGGACCTGGAAATTCCCCGTTACCACAAGGCCGTGGATATCCATTGCCAGCCGGGCGGTTACCATACCGAAGTAACCCGGGACGATGTCGCCCCCGGGGCAGTCTACGACCGTGCGGTGTTCATATATGCCATGGGACAGATGGGACCGGACAACGCGGACATGGGTGACAGCGCCGCGGCCTGGATAAAGGAGAATTACCCGGATTTCAAGCCGGCGCGTATCCTGGATATGGGCTGTGCGGTGGGCCACAGCACAGTACCCTATGCGCAGACATGGCCTGATGCGGAAGTGCACGGCATCGACGTGGCTGCGCCCATGCTGCGCTACGCCCATGCGCGGGCGGAGTCGCTGGGGGCGAAGGTACATTTCTCTCAGCAGAACGCGGAGCGGACGGATTTTGAAGACGCCTCCTTCGACCTCGTGGTATCCCATATCCTGTTGCACGAGACCTCGGAAAAGGCAATCCGGCGCGTCATTTCGGAGTGTCATCGCCTGCTGAAACCGGGAGGACTGATGGTTCATGCGGAGACGCCTCCCTACAAGGACCTGGGACCGTTTGATGCGTTCATGCTGGACTGGGACACCCGCAACAACAACGAACCGTTCTGGGGACGCTCACATGATATTGATTACGTCGAGTTGAGCAGCAGGGCCGGTTTCGACCCGGAAAAAGTATTCGAGGTCATGGCGCCCAGCGCCTACCAGATCGCCCAGGCGCGGCGATCCAAGGTATTCCAGGGCGGTGATTTCGGCGGCGGCGGCCTGTGGTTCCTGTATGGCGCCGAAAAGCAGGCTTCCTGAAGACGATGGCTGAAAATCCAAAATTAAAACGCAAGGCGAAAGGAGAGCGGCCGTACTTTTTTGACGACCCCGCCATCGACAAATTACTGGCCATGCTGATGGGACTGGCGGGAGAGGTATCGGTGCTGCGCGATCGCCTGGACACTGTCGAACGCCTGGCGGAACAGAACAAACTGTTCACCCGCACGGAGGTTGAGAATTATCAACCAGATGAGGATGCGCTCAGGGAACGCGCTGAGCGGCGCGCCGTTTTCCTCAGCGAAGTCACGCGTATTATCGAGGCGGAACTGGAGGGGATGCAGGATGAGGATGACGCTCCCTACACTCAGGCGCTGGAACTTGTGAACCGGGAACCCTGAAGCATGAGTTATCGCCTGGGTGTCGATGTCGGCGGCACCTTTACCGACCTGTTGCTGATCGATGAACAGAGCGGCGCGACGTTCACGGCTAAAGTGCCGTCAACGCCGGAAGATTCCTCCATCGGGGTGCTGAACGGTATCGCCCGCATCTGTGATACGCATGATATCGACGCCGGTAAAATATCCCGTGTAATGCACGGCACCACCGTGGCGACCAATGCCGTGCTCACCGGACGCGGCGCCAGGGTCGGACTGGTCACGACAAAAGGATACCGCCAGGTATTGCAAGTGGCCCGTTCATTCTGTCCGGGCGGCCTGGGCGGCTGGGTCAGTTACGTGAAGAAACCGTTGCTGGCCCCCTTGGAACTGACCATAGAAGCGGATGAACGCATCGACGCAGGGGGCAGTATCATCAGGGAACTGGACGAAGCGGCATTGAGGCGGGACCTGCAAAGGCTGCGCGCCAGGGGTGAAGTGGAATCCCTGACCATCTGTTTCATCAACGCCTACATCAACGATGAGAACGAACGCCGCGCCGAGGCCGTCGCCGGCGAGGTTTTCACGGATATCCCCATCTCCATATCCAGCAAGGTCGTGCCGGAGATGCAGGAGTACGAGCGCACCGAAACCACGGTCGTCAACGCCTACGTCAGGCCGGAAGTATCGAAATACATCACCAACCTGCAGGTCGCCCTGGCTGAGCAGATGGGCAGCGACGTCGTCCTGTCCATCCTGCGCTCAGACGGCGGACTGGCGTCGGGCCGTGCATCGGCGCAATCGCCGGTCAACATGCTCATGTCGGGTCCGGCGGGAGGGGTGACCGGCGCCCTGTACTTCTGCAGCCGGGCGGGTTACGACAACATCCTGACTTTCGATATGGGCGGCACGTCAACGGACGTGGCACTGATCCAGAACGGCAAGGCCCGGGTGCGGCGGGAAACCATCGTCGGCGACGTGCGCGTCAGGGCCCCGTCGGTCGACGTGCGCACCGTGGGCGCCGGCGGCGGCTCTATCGCTTTTGTGCCGGAACTGACCCGCGCACTGCGCGTCGGCCCGCAATCCGCCGGGGCCGTTCCCGGTCCGGCGGCCTACATGAAGGGGGGCGAGGAACCCACGGTATGCGACGCCAACGTAGTACTGGGTTATCTCCCCGCGGACGTGCAACTGGGCGGCGCCATGGCGATAGACAAAACCGCGGCGGAAGCCGCGGTGCAAAAGCTGGCGGACGCGATGGATATCGGCCTCATGGAAGCCGCTGAAGGGATTATAAAAATCGTGAATGAATCCATGTTCGGCGCGCTACGCCTGGTCTCCGTGGAGCAGGGCTACGACCCCAGGGATTTCTCCCTGGTCGGTTTCGGCGGCGCCGGTCCCCTCCATGCTAACGCCCTGGGAATCCTGACGGGTTCCTGGCCGGTCATCATCCCGCCCGGCCCCGGCGTCCTGTGCGCCTATGGCGACGCAACCACGCAGGTCCAGGATGAAGCGGCGCGCACCTATATCTCCATGGCGGAGGAAACCGGCACGGAAAACCTGTTGCAAGACCTGGAAGCCCTGCGCCGGCGGGCCTCGGAGTCCCTGACGGCCGACGGGGTCGCGCAACAAGACCTGGAAACGGTGTACCAGGCAGACCTGCGTTACACCGGCCAGGCCTACCAGATCACCCTGGATTTCACCGCGGAAGAACTGGCGGACGACGGCATACTCGGCCTGACCAGGCGTTTTGATGCCGAACACAAGCACCTGTTCACTTTCGACCTGGGCGAGGACCATGAAATCGTGATGATACGGGCCATAGTCAGGGTTAAACCGATGGCCCTGGCCGAACTTGAGACCAGCAGCGCGCAGACCCGGCTGGAAGACTGCAGGCTTCACGACAGCCGTTATTATTACGAAAGTGAGTGGCATGACTCCGTTATCTATGCACGGGAAAAACTGCATGAAGGACTGGTCGTGCCGGGTCCGGCAATAATCTGCGAAATGGATTCCACGACCCTGGTCCTGCCCGGCTACCGGGCGGGAGTGGATGCCCTGGGCAACCTCATCATCAACCCTGAGTAACGGGTCAGGACACAGGATATGGCCGGAAAAGTAACCGAACAGAACACGAACCCCCTGGAACGCGTCCCGGTCGATACCGTCACCGTGGACATCATCGAGAATGCCTTGCGCAACGTGCGCGTCGAAATGGATGCGGTACTGTTCCGCACCGCCATGTCGCCCGGCATCCGCGAGCAGGGCGACTGTTTCCCCATGGTGGCGAACCGGGAAGGCAAGATGGTGGTCGGCCAGTTCGGCTCGTTCATCCACGGGCTGATGGAAGCCTACGAGGGAGAGCTCGAAGAGGGTGACGTAGTTCTCACCAACGATCCGTATATGTGCGGCGCGGCAGTATCCCACCTGCCGGACTGGATCGTGCTGGTGCCCATCTTCAAGGACCACAGGCATATTGCCTGGTCCGCCATGTTCGGCCACATGTCGGATAACGGCGGGATGACCCCGGGGAGTATCCCGGTGCAGGCGACCACCATTTTCCAGGAAGGCATTCGCATCCCCCCGACCAAGCTGTACCGGAAAGGGGAGTTGCAGTCCGATATCCTGGAACTGATATTGCACAACGTGCGCACCCCGCAATGGAACCGGTTCGACCTGAATGCCCTGGTCGCCGCCTGCAACACCGCGGCCCGGCGCTGTATCGAGCTGGCCGAACGTTTCGGCGATGACGTGTTCTACTCCACCATGGAACTGATGCTGGAACGCAACCACGCGGCCATGAAGCAGATCATCGAGATGATCGTGCCGGAAGAACCGCGCAGTTTTGAGGACTACGTGTGTGATGACGGGACAGGTGGCGGACCCTACAAGATTAAGTGCAGCCTGTGGCGCGAGGGTTCCCGGGCCGTTTTCGATTTTGCCGGCACCGACCCGCAGGCAAAAAGCTCGATCAACTTCTTCCTGAGCGAGGATATGTTCAGGATGTTCTTCGGCGCGTTCACCATCAACCTGTTTGATCCGCAAATCCTGTTTAATGACGGGTTCTACGACCTGGTTGACGTGCGCATCCCCCGGGGTTCGCTACTGAAACCGGATTACCCTGCGGCCCTGTCCGGCCGAACCCATGCCCTGGGACGGATTTTCGACGTGATGGGCGGCTTGCTGGGGCAGGGCGCGCCGGAAGCGCTTAACGCGGCCGGCTTTTCCGACAGTCCCCACCTGTTTTACTCCGGCTATGATGAGAACGGCGAGTGGTTCCAGTTGTTCCAGATCGGCTTCGGCGGCATACCCGGAAGACCGGCGGGCGACGGGCCTGACGGCCATTCCCTGTGGCCCAGTTTCACCAACGTGCCGAACGAGTTCATCGAGGCCTATTTTCCCCTGCGTATTGAAAAGTATGAGCCGATAACCGATTCAGGCGGCGCCGGACTGCACCGCGGCGGCAACGGCCTGAGCGTAGCCTACCGGTTTCTCTGTGAGGGCACCATCGCCATCCACGACGAACGCTGGCTCACCTATCCCTGGGGTGTGAACGGCGGCCAACCGGGACAGCGTTCCAGCAAGCACCTGGTGCGCGCCGACGGCACCGACCAGTGGTTACCGTCCAAGTGCGAAGGGGTGGAAGTGAAAGCCGGCGACATCCTGTATTTCAACACCTGGGGCGGAGGCGGCTGGGGCGACCCCTACCGGCGCGATCCTGAAATCGTACGGCTTGACGTCGAGCGCGGCCTGGTCAGCGCCGCCGGCGCCCGGCGCTTCGGCGTGGTGTTGGAGGATGATGGCAGCGTAGATGAGTCCGCCACCCGTTCATTGCGAGCGGAATTGATTGCGGATCGGGGAGAACCGCACATGTTCGACTTCGGGGGGACCATCGAAGAGATAAAAGCCAGGGCGCTGGAGGAAACCCACCTGCCACCACCACAGGCCCCGGGTTAACTTATTTAACATGGATGCACAGGATAGACAGGATAAACTAATGTTGTTTTTGACTCTTTTCCCCTGTTTGCATCGTGCAAAGCCCCGAACATGAAAGCCAGGCAAAGGCCCAGCAGGAACCGTTGTATTCAATGATAAATCCTGTACATCCTGTATATCCATGTTAAAGCAAGTGCGGACAACGGCGCTGGCGCTGCTGTTCCTGGTGTCGTTCTTCAACTACATGGACCGTTACATGCTGGCCGTGCTGCTGCCGGCTATCAAGGCCGACCTGCAGTTGAGTGACACTGAAATCGGCTTCATCACCGGCCTGGCGTTTACCCTGTTCTACGCCACTATGGGTATTCCCATCGCGAGATTGGCCGACCGCTACAGCCGCAAAAATATAATTGCCATTGCGCTCACGGTCTGGAGCGCCATGACCGCGCTATGCGGCTTGGCGCAGAATTTCGCGCAACTGGCCGTTGCCAGGATCATGGTGGGCGTGGGTGAAGCCGGCGCTAGTCCCCCGTCGCATTCCCTGATCGCCGACCTGTTTCCCGTTGAAAAACGTGCCAGGGCGCTCTCCATCTATGCGCTGGGCGCGCCGGTGGGCATACTGGTCGGGTTCATGCTGGGCGGCTGGATCACCCAGCTCTACGGCTGGCGCGCCGCGCTGTTCACGGTCGGCATACCGGGCATCCTGGTGGCGCTGGTGGTATATCGCAAACTGCACGAACCGGAGAGAGGCGCGGCGGACGGACTGGCGCACAGGACGGAAGTACAGCCTTTCTGGTTTTCATTGAAGACCCTCATGTCCAGCCCGACCTTCCGCCACCTGTCGGTTGGAACCGGGTTGTACACGGTAGTCTGGCTGGGCGTAGTGCAGTGGCTGCCGTCTTTTTTCACCCGCTCGTTCGGGCTTGAAATCGGTGAGATCGGCACCTGGCTGGCAATCATCCTGAGCGTCTCCCAGATCATCGGCATGCTGCTGGGCGGCTGGCTGGCGGACCGGCTGGGCGCCGCCGATTTGCGCTGGTACGTCTGGGTTCCTTCGCTCGCCATACTGGTATCCACTCCCATGTTCGCGCTGACTTTCCTCACGCAAAACCCGACAATTGCATTCCTGTCCCTGTTCCTGCCGTTCATGATCGGAGTGATGCAGGGCCCGCCGAGTTTCGCCGTGGCCCAGGGCCTGGCCGACATAAGGATGCGCGCCATGGCGGCCGCATTGCTGTTATTAATCACCAACCTGATAGGCGGCGGCATCGGCCCCCAGGCGGTGGGGATCATGAGTGACTATCTGGCGCCCCGGTTTAACGCGGACTCGTTACGCTACTCCCTGCTCACAGTCAGCATCATCTTCGGCCTGTGGTCGTCCTTGCATTATTTCCTGGCAGGAAAGACCATAAGACGGGAGTTCAGGAGTCCCGGGAAGGTTTAATTTTCTCCCCTTTTTTACTAAAATTCCTGCTCCTATGATTGATTTTCACATCCAGGTGAGACATGCGGGCCAGTGAACACGAATACGACATAATCGTCGTCGGCGGGGGCCATGCCGGGACCGAGGCTGCCCTGGCTGCTGCGCGCATGGGTGTCCGTACCCTGTTACTGACCCACAGCATCGATACCCTGGGGCAGATGTCGTGCAACCCGGCCATCGGCGGTATCGGCAAAGGCCACCTGGTGAAGGAGATAGACGCCCTGGGCGGGGTCATGGCCCGGGCGGCGGACCGTAGCGGTATCCAGTTCCGCATCCTCAACTCCCGCAAGGGCCCGGCGGTGCGGGCCACCCGGGCGCAGATTGACCGCAGCCTGTACAAAGGGGTCATCCGTCCCCTGCTGGAAGAGGCGGACAACCTGCACCTGTTCCAGCAGCCTGTGGATGACCTGGTTATCGAAGGAGACCGCGTCACAGGCGTGGTGACGCAGGCAGGCCTGCGTTTTCACTCACCCTGCGTTGTTTTGACGGTGGGTACGTTCCTGGCCGGCAGGATCCACGTTGGTGAATCCGGCTACCAGGGCGGGCGCGCAGGCGAACCGCCGGCAAATACCCTGGCAAGCCGTTTACGGGACCTGCCGTTCCGCATCGGACGCCTGAAGACCGGGACACCGCCGCGTATTGATGGCCGCACCATCGATTACAGCCGCCTCACCGAGCAGCCGGGCGATGATCCTGCGCCGGTGTTCTCGTTCATGGGAATGCCTGAGCAACACCCGCGTCAGGTTTCGTGCCACATCACCCATACCAATGAGCGCACCCATGACATCATCCGCGCCGGCCTGGACCGCTCGCCCATGTACAGCGGCGCGATTGAAAGCGTCGGCCCGCGTTACTGCCCATCGGTGGAGGACAAGGTCGTGCGCTTTGCCGACCGGGCCTCGCACCAGATCTTTATCGAACCGGAGGGACTGACCACGACTGAAGTCTATCCGAATGGCATATCCACCAGCCTGCCCTACGACGTGCAGTACGACCTGGTGCGCTCGATCAAGGGGTTTGAGCAGGCTCGCATTACCCGCCCCGGCTATGCTATCGAGTACGATTATTTCGACCCCCGCGACCTGCACCCCTGGCTGGAGACCAAGTCAATATCGGGCTTGTTTTTCGCGGGGCAGATCAACGGCACCACCGGCTATGAAGAGGCTGCCTGCCAGGGACTGGTGGCCGGCATCAATGCGGCCCTGAAAATCAGGCAGCGGGACCCCTGGAGCCCGCGCCGGGACCAGGCCTATATCGGCGTGCTGGTCGATGACCTGACCACCCGCGGCGTCACCGAACCCTACCGCATGTTCACCAGCCGGGCGGAGTACCGCCTGTTACTGCGGGAGGACAATGCCGACCTGCGCCTGACCGGGGCCGGTCGGGAACTCGGCTTGGTGGATGATGAGAGGTGGCGCAGTTTCGAGGAAAAGAGCGAAGCCATCAGCGCAGAACAGCAGCGCCTGGCCTCCACCTGGATAGCCGCGGATGCCCTGCCCGAGGACGTTGCCGAGGAAGCGCTCGGCCAGCCTTTAAACAAGGGCGCCAACCTGCTGCAGCTCCTGCGCCGTCCCGGCATCGGTTATGCGGACCTTGCGCGCCTGCCCGGTTTCGAGCCCGCCGCCATAGCGCCGGCAGTCGCCGAACAGGTCGAAGTGCAGGCAAAATACCACGGCTATATCGAACGCCAGGAACAGGATATTGCCCGCAACCGTCGGGACGAGGACGCGCGCTTCCCCGACAACGTCGATTTCCTCTCGGTGACCGGCCTGTCGGCGGAGGTGGCGCAAAAACTCTCGGCGCAACGGCCGGACACCCTGGGCCAGGCCTCCCGCATACCGGGAGTAACACCCGCGGCCGTGTCCCTGTTGCGGGTGTATCTGAAGAAGCACTCCTTGTTGAAGAACGCTTCCTGAGATCCGGCGTCACCGGCGAAAATATCCAATTCGTCCGCTGTTATAGCTGTCCATCTCTTGGTCCAGCACTTCCACTCATAAACAACTCATTGTCCGCATTGCAATCCTATCGCTGGTTGCGTTGTAATTCTATCGCTGATTGTGTTACGATTCTATCGCTGAATGCATTACGATTCTATCGATGAATATAAACATTAAGACATATTACCAGTTAAATGACTTATCAATCTCGCATTGCAGACATAGAGTTGGAACAGCGACTTTCTTCTGCGGGAGGGGTCGTCATCGAGGGCCCCAAAGCCTGCGGTAAAACGGCCACTGCCAGACAGAGGGCTGCGAGCGAGGTACTGCTGGATGTCGATGAGGAGGCTCGACGGACAATCGCAATCGATGCCGCTCTGGTCCTGGATGGTAAAACTCCTCGTTTAATCGACGAGTGGCAGGTGGAACCCAACATCTGGAACCATATCCGCCGGGCTGTGGATGATCGCGCCCGCCCCGGTCAGTTCATCCTCACCGGCTCAGCAGTTCCTGCGGATGATATCACCCGGCATACGGGAGCGGGGCGCCTGGCCCGCCTGCGCATGCGGCCGATGTCCCTGTTCGAGGCTGGACGCTCATCCGGTGTGCTTTCGCTGGCAGACCTGCTTGCTGGAGCGCCGCCTCGGAGTCCAAGAGCCGAATTGTCTGTCAGTACAGTAGCTGAACTGGTGTCAGTGGGAGGCTGGCCGGGCCATTTAGGCCGTTCTCCAAAATATGCGCAACAGGCTAACCGGCATTACCTCGCCGAGGTCTGCCGGAGTGACATCGAACGGGTGGATGGAATACGGCGGGACCCGGAAAAGGTCAGCCGTTTTCTGCAGTCCCTCGCCCGCAATGTGGCTACCCAGGCAGCAGTATCGACCATGGCCAAGGATGTGGGTGGCGCAGACGGCGCTTTGAGAGAGAACACGGCACATGAATACCTGACGGCGCTTGAACGCCTGATGATCGTTGAGGACCAGCCGGCATGGACGCCGCATTTGCGTTCAAGGTCGAAATTGCGGGGCAGGCCCAAGCGGCACTTCGTCGATCCTTCCCTGGCGGTGGCGGCCCTGCGCGCGAACCCTGATCGATTATTAAAAGATCTCAACCTGCTCGGATTGCTTTTTGAATCCATGGTTATTCGCGACTTGCGCATTTACGCCCAGGCCGCCGAAGCTGAAGTACTGCAGTACCGTGACAATACGGGTTTGGAAGTGGATGCCATCATACAAGCCGGGGATGGGCGCTGGGCGGCTTTTGAGGTCAAGCTGGGGGCGGCTCGCGTCGATGAAGGCGCTGCCAGCCTGTTGAAGTTTGTCGAGCGCGTGGACCTGGACCGGTGCGGCAAACCGTCGGCGCTTGGAGTGATCGTATCGGACGGCTATGGATACGTGCGCGAAGATGGCATAAGTGTGATTCCAATCGGCGCCCTGGGCCCATGAGCAGCCTTGACAAAAGCCCCAACCCGGCTCAACTAACCCGCCACCTGCACCAGGGCCTGGTGGAACTGGGCCTGGACCCGCAGTCCTGTCCCTGCGAGGAATATCTGCAATATATCGATTTGCTTGCAAAATGGAACCGGGCTTACAACCTGTCGGGAGTGCGGGATAAACAACGCATGATCCATGCCCATGTACTGGACAGTCTTGCCGCGCTGCCTTATATCCGCGGGAACCGTTGTCTTGATGCAGGCACCGGCGCGGGCCTGCCCGGTTTTGTCCTGGCGCTGACGCAGCCGGACGTGGAATGGACCTTGCTGGATTCAAATGGCAAGAAAGTGCGTTTTCTGCACCAGCTCCTGTTCGAGATGAAGACCGGGAACGTCGAGATCGTCCACTCCCGGGCAGAGAAGTTCTTGTCTTCCGTTTCTTATTCATCCATTATTTCCAGGGCATTCGGTTCCCTGTCCGCCTGTTACAGGGCAGTGGAGCATTTGTTGCACCCGGGCGCCCGGCTGTTGGCGATGAAAGGCAGGGTGCCGGATACGGAATTGCAGGAAGTGGCCGGTTGGGTGAAATCCGTCACAATAGAGGAATTGCACGTCCCGGGTATCGACGCGCACAGAAGCCTGGTGCTGATGGAGCGATGAAAAACAGGGTTTGTCCGAATCAGTTAATGAATGAATTCAGCGAAAAAGATGCCAGGATCATGGCGGTAACCAACCAGAAGGGCGGTGTGGGGAAGACCACGACCAGCGTGAACCTCGCCGCGTCCCTGGCCTCTGCAAAGCGCAAGGTGTTGCTCATCGATCTCGACCCCCAGGGAAATGCCACCATGGGCAGCGGTATCGATAAAAACGGATTGGAATATACCGGCTATGACGTGCTGGCGGGAAATATGAAACTCGCGGATGTGCTGGTGGAGGCACCGCTCTGCGGCTATGACCTGGCGCCCGGCAACTCCGACCTGACCGGCGCTGAAGTGGCCCTGTTGCAGGGGAAAGCGCGACTTGATCGCTTGCGAAAAGCCGTTAAACCGGTACGCTCCCGTTACCAGTATATTTTCATCGACTGTCCTCCTTCATTGAACATGTTGACGGTGAATGCCCTGGTCGCCGCAGATACCGTGGTCATCCCGGTTCAATGTGAATACTATGCGTTGGAGGGTTTGACGGCGCTGCTGGACACCATTGAGAACATACACAGGTATTATAATCCGCAACTGCAAATCGGCGGTCTGTTACGCACCATGTATGACGCCCGCAACAACCTGTCCGCCGAAGTGTCCGAACAATTGCTCGAACACTTCGGCGACAAGCTATATGAGACGGTCATCCCGCGCAACGTGCGCCTGGCGGAGGCTCCCAGCCATGGCATGCCTGTTATAAAATATGACAGAACCTCACGCGGCGCGGTGGCTTATATGAACCTCGCTGGCGAAATGATAAACCGGGAAAAACAGGCGGCCTGACTTTGTTCAATACGAGAAAACACGAATGAGTGCAAGAAAACGAGGACTGGGCAGGGGACTGGAGGCTTTATTGGGTCCCGTATCTGTAGCCGACAGTGCGGTCGACGATCGCGCGGAGGAATTACGTACCCTGCCGGTCGAATTATTGCAGCGGGGCGCAAACCAGCCGCGCCTGGATTTTGATTCGGACGCCTTGCAGGAACTGGCGGACTCCATCAGCGCGCAAGGGGTGCTCCAGCCGGTCCTGGTCAGGCCGCTTGCCGATTCCGGAAAGTTTGAGATCATCGCCGGTGAACGGCGCTGGCGCGCGGCGCAACTGGCGGGTTTGCATGAAATTCCCGCGGTAGTGAGAACGCTGGATGATCGCGCGGCGATGTGTATCGCCCTGATAGAGAATATTCAGAGGGAAGACCTGAACCCGCTGGAACATGCCCGCGGCCTGGCGCGATTGGCGGATGAATTCGATATGACCCATGACCTCATCGCCGAATCTGTGGGGCGCTCGCGCTCGGCGGTGACCAACATGCTGCGCCTGCTGGAGTTGTGTGACGAGGTGAAGCATTTGCTGGAAAGCCGGCAACTGGAGATGGGCCACGCGCGCGCGCTGCTGACGCTGAGCGAGCAGCAGCAGAGATGGGCGGCGCAGCAGATCATCAAGTCGGGCCTGTCGGTGCGGGCAACCGAGGCCTTGGTACGGCGCCTGCAGAAGGCAAAGACCGTACTGAAGCCCGGGGAGGGCCGGGTTGATCCCGACATCAGGCGGTTGGAGACGGAACTGTCCGAACAGATCGGCGCGGCTGTCACCATACAACAGAGAAAGCAGGGTAAAGGCACACTTCGTATCGCATACGGTTCCCTGGATCAACTGGATGGCATCCTGGCCAGGATCCGCAACAAATAAGATATAAATGCCGCACTATCTTGAGCCGCTGGTGCGACCGGACAGCATCGCCGTAGTCGGCGCCAGCCGGCGCCCCGATGCCGTCGGCAATACGGTGTTGAAAAACCTGCTGAAAGGAGAGTTTCCGGGCCCGCTGTACGCCGTCAACCCCCGATACGATGAGGTCGAGGGAGCGCCGTGTTACCCATCCCTGTCCGCTTTGCCACAACCCGTTCAACACGTAATCTTCGCGGTCGGCGACCAGCGCCTGGAGGCTGTACTGGACGAGGCAGTCGCCTGCGGGGTCGAGGCAGCAATGATATATTCTTCCCTGGTGCTGAAAAAAGATTCAGAGCCGCCGCTCAGGCAGAGAGTTCAAGAGAAGGCGAAACAGGCCGGCCTGCTGCTGTGCGGCGCCAACAGCATGGGGTTTTACAATTTCGCCCACAACGTCTGGGCCGGCGGCTTCCCGACGCGCTCCCACCGAAAACCCGGCAACGTTGCCCTTATCAGCCAGTCCGGGGCCGGCATGTCAGGCATCGTGGACCCGGACGAACGCATCGATTTCAGTCTTGCGGTATCCACGGGTCTGGAACTCACTGTCACGGCGGAAGATTATCTCGATTACGCGCTGGAGCAGCCGGAAACACGGGTGATAGGTCTGTTCCTGGAAACCAGCCGCCGTTCTGAAGAACTGGTCGCGGCATTCAGGAAGGCCGCTGATCGGAACATCCCCCTGGTTGCTGTAAAAGTCGGCCGCACCAAATTGGCGGCGCAACTGGGCGTGTCCCACTCCGGCGCCCTGGCCGGGAGCGATGCGGTGTATGACGCGGTTTTCGACCGCTACGGCGTGCAGTGCGTCGACGATATGGAACAACTGGCGACGGCGCTGATCATGTTCGCCCAGCCTCATCCTGTTGCTGACGGCGGTATCGTGACCATCCATGACTCGGGTGGCGAGCGCCAGTTGCTCATCGACGCGGCGGCAAAGCTGGATGCGCCCCTGGCTGAAATATCCGCCCGGACACGGGAAAGACTGGAAGCCCTGCTGGACCCCGGTCTCCCGGCAGTCAATCCCCTGGATGTCTGGAGCGCGGGCGGACCCGATTACGAAGACAGGCTGGAGGACTGTCTTGCCGCCCTGTTGCAGGACCAAGACGCGGCCCTGGGCGCAGTC
Organism: Gammaproteobacteria bacterium; assembly: GCA_028819495.1. Classification (GTDB taxonomy): domain Bacteria; phylum Pseudomonadota; class Gammaproteobacteria; order Eutrophobiales; family Eutrophobiaceae; genus JAAXHV01. The sequence continues at coordinate 13,897 of JAPPLI010000196.1, forward strand.
GTGCACGACAGGGCCGCCCACGGTCGCATCTATCCCGAATACGTCCGCCACCTGCGCAGGGGTCACGAGGCCTCAGGCAAGCCGGTTTTCCTGGTCTCCAACCGGCAGGGAACCGGGGCCGATCCCTTGGTAGCGGAGACGACCCGCGCCGGCTTTCCCGTGCTGGACGGTATCGCGTCCTTCCTGACCGGCGCGAAATGCCTGCTGGCGTACCGTGACTTCGAGGCCCGGCCCGTTATCAGACCACCCTGCCTGTCCGACTCTGCCATGTCCGGGTGGCGCGCCCGGTTGGCGGGCATCGACGATATTGATGAAATCGAAGCCGGCCGGTTCCTGCGGGACTGCGGCATTCCCATGGTAACGGCGCGGTCAGTTAGTGACGAAGCCGAACTGGAAAGCCTGCGGGCGGAAATGAGTTACCCGGTCGTGATGAAGACGGCTATGCCGGGCATTCACCATAAATCAGACGTGGGCGGGGTGCGGCTGAACATTCGCGATGAGGCCGAACTGATCCGGGTCTATCGGGAAATATCCGAACGTCTGGGCAACCGGGTCCTCATCGCTCCCATGCTGGATGCACCCGGCGTTGAGATGATCCTGGGCATGACCACGGACGAGCAGTTCGGCCCGATGATCATCATGGGCATCGGCGGCGTGCATGCCGAACTGTTACAGGACGTTGTTACCGTCGCCCCGCCGTTCGATGCAGCCACGGCGCTGCGCAGCCTGGGCCGGCTGAAAATGCGCAAACTGCTGGATGGCGCCCGCGGCGCTCCGCCGGTGGACGTCACTGCGTTCTGTGAAGCCGCCGCCATTCTCTCAGTAATCGCGGTCGAGTTTGCAGACCTGGTGCGGGAAGTTGATATCAACCCGATCAAGGTTTATGAACAGGGTTGCATGGGACTGGATGCCCTGATGATCTGCAAGACGGAAGGGGTCAATAAGGATAAAATGACAGCATGAATCTGGAAAATGACGTTGACGATCTGAACATTACCCTCGGGGTGGAAGAAGAATTTTTCCTGGTGGACCCGGAATCCAGGGCTTTGCTGGCAGACCCCGACCCGCAGATCTTCGAGACCTGCAAGGCGAACCAGGGACCCCACAAGGTAGTGCATGAATTCCTGCGTTCCCAGATTGAGATCAGCACCCGGGTCTGCACATCAGTGGACGATGTACGCAGCGCGTTAATGGAAACCCGGCGGGTGATGATTGACGGCGCAGCTCAACACGGCGTTGCGCTGATGGCTTCGTCCACCCATCCCTTTGCCGCATGGGATGAGCAATTGCCAACGCCTAATGACCGTTACGAGGCCTTTGCAAATACTTACCAGGAAAGTGTCAGGCGGTTGCTGGTCGGCGGCCTGCACATTCACGCAGGCTTCGGCGATCCTGAAACCCGCATCCGGGTGATGACCGCGCTGAGGCGTTACCTGCCCGTGCTGAATGCCCTGTCCGCCTCGTCTCCTTTCAGCGGCGGACGGGAAACGGGGTTCAAGTGCGGCCGTCTCAACCTGATGGGGGCGCTGCCCCGCACCAGCGTGCCCAGGGAGCTGAACTCGAAAGCGGATTTCGACCGCCTGGTGGCGGACTATCAGCGTATGGAATTTATCAGTGACGGCAGCGAGCTATGGTGGGATATCCGTCCGTCTCATACGTTTCCTACCATCGAATTGCGCATTTGTGATATCTGCCCGCGCCTGGAGGACACGATGGGCATTGTGGCATTGTATGCTTCACTGGTTCGCTGGTTGCTGAGACAGGCGCGGGAAGACAGGCTGCCGCCCGAACCCCCCACAGAAATCATCACTGAAAACGTCTGGCTGGCGCAGCGTTACGGCGTGCTGGCTTTTCTCGGAGATACAATGAATGGCGGGCGCGTGGACATAGCCGACATGGTGACCCGGCTGGTGGATGATCTCAGCGAAGACGCACAGGCGCTGGACTGTGAAAATGAATTGCGGCATATACTGGATATTATCCGGGAAGGCGCCGGTGCAGACCGGCAAATCGACTGTTACCGTCTCAGCCTGCTGGACGGCGTTACGAAAGAGGAAGCCTTACGTTCGGTCGTGGATATGACTCTGGCCGAAACCACAGCAGGCATATAATGAAAGGCTACGAACGGGGTCAGAGTAAGAAATTCGAAGAATTTTTACTCTGACCCCATAAATCTATCTTCTGAATAACACATGAACCCAGCCAAGAAAATTCATAAAGGCAGGGGAACTTCCTCCAAGGTCGATGCCCGCTTTCTCGAACATCGGCGCGCCGAATTCGACGACGGCTGGGCGCTGGAACAGGAAGAGAGGGCTATACCCACGGAAATCTTCCGGGAAACCCCGCGCACGGTCATTACCCGCAACCAGTCCCCGGACATCCCGTTTGAAACCTCTGTCAATCCCTACCGGGGTTGCGAGCACGGGTGTGTCTACTGCTACGCCCGCCCCAGTCACGCCTACGTGGATTTATCGCCGGGAATAGATTTTGAAACAAAGATATTCGCCAAAACCAATGCCGCGGAAATATTGCGGAAAGAACTGGGCAAACCCCGTTATGTCTGCAAACCCATCGCCATGGGCACCAACACGGACCCCTATCAACCTGCTGAACGGCAGCTTCGCATCACCAGGGACATTATCCAGGTGCTGCATGATTGCCGTCATCCGTTGTCCATAGTCACCAAATCCTGGTTGGTTGAACGGGACCTGGACCTGCTCGGGCCCATGGCTGCGGACGGCCTGGCCAAGGTATTCGTGTCGGTGACATCACTCAACCATGACCTGGCCAGGCGCTTGGAACCGCGCACAACCGCCCCGGCGCGGCGCCTGAAAACCGTGCAGGCCCTGAACCGCGCCGGCGTGCCTGCAGGAGTCATGTTTGCGCCGGTTATCCCCTTCATCAATGACGCGGAAATGGAGAGCGTACTGCAACAGGCTGCGGCAGCCGGCGCCAAAACGGCCGGTTATGTCATTTTGCGGTTGCCGAACGAGGTCAAGCAATTGTTCCGCGAGTGGCTGGAGACCCATGAACCGGGGAAAACGGAACACGTGTTCAGTATCATTCGCGATTTGAGGTCGGGACGCGAGAATGACCCCGAATATTTCACCCGCATGCGCGGCCAGGGTGTTTACGCCGACCTGATCCGGAGCCGGTTCCAGAATGCCTGCCGGAAATTCGGCTTGAACAACGAAAGAGGAGAATTAAACACCGGTCTGTTCAAGCCGCCCGTAGTCGCGGACCGCCAGCAATCCCTGTTTTAAAATTCTCGCCGGTCGGGTGTCATTCCGGGCCCCGGCTTAAAACATGCCGGAGCGTGCTGTGCTTTCGCGGAAAAGGCGAATGTAGTAAAATATGCCTTTCTTCAGTCAATCTCTTTCCTTCAAGGAGAATGTGATGGATATCGAATGCCGTAAGTTCATAGAAGGAACCCTCATTTGTTGCCTGTTGCTTCTCACTGCTGCTCCCGAACGACCCGTATGGGCCCAGGAGGGTGAAGAACTGGTTATTGAAGAGATTATTACCATCGGCACCCGCAGTCAGAGACCCCGTTCAGCGGTGACTTCCACTGCACCGATAGACGTATTATCCGAGCAGGATTTCAACCGCATCGGCAATGCCGCCGATATCACCGACAACCTGAAGGCCCTGACGCCTTCCTATAACGCCACGACGGCGTCGGGAGACCAGGATACCTTCGTCCGCCCGGTCTCGATGCGCGGCCTGGCGCCGGACCAGACCCTGGTCATGATCAACGGCAAGCGCCGCCACCGGGCGGCGCTGGTCGCCGAATTTACCCCTGGTGCCGGCAAGGGCGCGCACGGTCCCAATATCGGTATGATCCCGAGTATCGCCATCAAGAACGTGGAGATACTGCGTGACGGTGCGGCCGCCCAGTACGGCGCCGACGCTATTGCCGGGGTCATCAACTTCCAGATGAAGGATTCCGCGGAAGGCGGCGCGTTGCGGGTCCAGTACGGCGAATTTTACCAGGACGAGCAGAGTTACAAGGTGGAGGGCAATATCGGTCTCCCCTTGGGCGACAACGGCTTCATCAACGCGAGTGTGGAATATTCTGATAATGATGCGCTGTCCCGCGGCCACCAGCGGCCCAATGCCCAGACCCTGATCGACAACGGCGTGCCGGTCGGACAGGACACCCCGTTCGATGACGCGCCGTTCGCCCAGACCTGGGGTCGCCCGCAAACCGAAAACATACTGCTGTTTGTCAATTCCGGCATCGCTATCAACGACAATGCGGAGCTGTATCTGCATGGCAACTACGCGGAGACCGACGGGCGTTACCGCTTCTTTTTCCGCAACCCGGAATTTCCGCTGGGCTGCAGTCTCAGCACCAGTACGACACCCTGTATCGTGGAACCGCACTCACACCTCAGGCCCTTGCGTGAAGCGGGTCTGCGCGGTCTGCCGGCAGGTTTCACCCCGTTCTTCGATGGCGACCACACCGATTTCAGTGTGGTCGGCGGTATCCGGGGTGATGTCAACGGTCTGTTTTACGATGTCAGCGTGGGTTACGGTGAAGATGAACTGGATTTCCTGTTGAATAACACCATCAGCCGCGACCCGGCGTTGGCTGCCAATGCCGACGGCAGCCCCGGCCAGCGGGACTTTGACGTAGGCGCGTGGACCCAGGAGGAGATCAATATCAACGCGGACCTGTCAAAACAGTTGACCGACAGACTGCACTTCGCCCTGGGCGCTGAGTGGCGCGAGGAAACCTTCATCATCACGCCAGGCGAGCCCTCCTCGTATTCGGGCGCCGGCGCCAGCGGCTTCAAGGGTTTTGTTCCCGCGGATTCAGGTTCATTCTCCCGGGAAAACCACGCCATCTACGGTGAACTGGAATTCGAGGTGACCGACAGGATACTGACGCAGTATGCGGTGCGCTACGAGGACTTTTCCGATTTCGGCAGCACCGTCAACGGCAAGCTGGCGGCGCGCTATGACCTGTTCGACTCGCTGGCCCTGCGCGGCGCCATCTCCACCGGTTTCCATGCACCGACACCGGGCCAGTCCAACGTGCGTAAGGTGACCACCACTTTCGATGCCAACCTCAACGTATCGGTGGAAGAGGGGACACTGCCGCCTGAACACCCCCTGGTGCTGGCGGCAGGCGGCGCGCCGTTGAAGGAGGAGCAATCCGTCAATCTCAGCCTGGGCTTTGCCGCCGATCTCACGGATCTGCTGGGTGGCGCCAATACGACCCTGACCGTGGATTTATACCGGATAAAGATTGACGATCGCATCTACAAGACCAGCGGCGCATTCCCCGCGCCCCATCCTGACAGCATCACGACGGACTGCAACGACATCAGGGCGTTGTGTACCAATATTTCCTTCTTCACCAATGCGCTGGACATGGAGTCCGAAGGAGTGGATGTGGTCCTGACCTCCGCGCTGGACTGGACCAACGCGATAAGCACGGACTTCAGCTTTGCCTTCAGTTACAACGAAATCGAAGTGACCGGGCAGAGCGAAATCAACGGCCAGAAGCCCGTATCCGCTTCGGACGTGGAAGACATTGAAAACAGCTATCCGAACGAGCGTTTTGTCGTCAGCGCGTTCACCACTTTTGCCGATAAGCTGGACCTGATGATCCGCGCCAACTACTACGGGTCGCACTACGACCAGCGCGGTACGATTGACGGGCCGTCTCCGTCTGCAAAACTTGGCTCAGTAGTTTTTGTTGACCTGGAACTGGGTTACAACTTCAACGACAACCTGAGCTTCCTGGTCGGCGCAAGCAACGTGTTCGACGAGTTTGTTGACAAAATCCGCCCGACGGATACCTGCGGCAGCCAGGGCCTGACCTGCGCCAACCGCTGGAGCCAGGGCATGCCCTATGCGCGCCGCGCCGCGGCGAACTACGAGGGCGGCTCTTGGTACGTGCGGGCCGGTTACAGCTGGTAGCGCCGCAAAGCAGGGGTCAGAAGACCCCATCTATATCAGCCTGTCTGTTTGAGCTTCTGTCCTTGGTCGACAACAGCCAGACCCTCCAGAGCCAGGCCGTAACCCAGCAGTTCATGCACCGCGGCTTTGATCGGGTGTACCAGCAGGTTGCGCGTGTAACGCAGCATCAAGGGGTTCTTGGTCAATAACCCGGCTGCCAGTTCACGGGCTCTGGGCAACAACTCTTCCCGGGGCAGGATTTCATTCACCAGCCCCAGGTCCCTGCACTCCTGCGCATTCAAGGTCTGTCCCGTCATCAGGAAATAACGGGCGCGGTTTATGCCCAGTAACGCGGGGAATACGATGTGCATCCCGTCGCCGGGTACGGCATTGACAATGAAATGCCCCGCGTCCTGTACACCGCTATCATCAGCGGCCAGTACGATATCGGCAAACAGGGGAATTTCCGGGTGTCTCAGGGCCGGACCGTTGATGCAGGCGATGACCGGCGCCTGGATATTCAACAGGTTCATCACCAGTTGCTCGCCGTGCCAGCGGATACCTTCCCATTGCTCCGGGTTGAGTACGGGGAATTTGAAGTCTTCCGCAGGAGGGCCGGAAAATGTATCGCCCGTTCCGGTCATGATTACCACGCGCACGTCAGGATTACGGGAAATCTCGCCGAACAACTCCGCCAATTCGTCATGCACCGCGCCGCTCCAGAGCAGCGGGCCAGCATCAGTATGAAAGGTGATCTCCAGCAAGCCGTCGTCGAAGTTGATTTTTGCATGGTTAAAATCGGCTTTCATATTTTCCTCCCTTGTTCTATCCGGGTGTTATGTTACCCTGAGAATGAATGGAATAGAGATAAATTGTGTCGGACTTACTGAATTCCCTGGATGATTCACTGCCTGGCGGCGAGTTGGGCACGTTGCTGTCCTACCCACCCGAACTGCGCTTTCTTGCTGCAAAAGGCAACGGCAGCAAGCTGTACGATGAGAACGGCAACGAATACCTGGACCTGTTGATGGGTTCAGGGCCGTTGATCCTGGGACATTGCCACCCCGCGGTCATGGCGGCGGCCAAAGCCCAGCTTGAACAGTGTTCCACCTGTTACCAGCCTACTCCCTCCATTGCGGAACTGGCCGAATTGATCGTCAGCGCTTCGCCCTGTGCCGGTAAATTGCGTTTCGTCACCACCGGGGCCGAAGCCACCTATTATGCCATGCGACTTGCCCGGGCCTTTACCGGACGGGAAAAGATCGTCAAGTGCGCGGGCGCCTACCACGGTTGCCACGATTATTCCCTGGTGGGCTTCCTGACCGGGGATTATGACCCCCTTGACGCGCCGGTCAACAGCGCAGGTATACCGGAGGGTTCAAGCCGGACCGTGATGCTCAGCGACTTCAATGACCTGGACATGGCGGCGGACCTCATGCGACAACACGGCGACAGCGTTGCAGCCATCATCCTGGAACCGATACTGGGGGTAGTGCCGCCCCGGGACGGGTTCCTCCAGGGTTTACGGGAACTCGCGGACAAATACGGCAGCCTGCTTATCTTTGATGAAATGATCACCGGATTCCGGCTGGCCTGGGGCGGCGCCCAGGAGGCGTTCAGCGTGGTCCCCGACCTGGCCTGCTACGGCAAGATTATCGGCGGTGGTTATCCCACAGCCGCGGTGTGCGGGCGCGAGGACGTGCTTAACCTGTCCGTGTTCGCCAACCGGGCGAATCCGGATTACGTCCTGTTCAGCGGCACGTTCTACGCCAACCCCATGGCCGCCGCGGCCGGCGCCGCCACCCTGCGGGAACTGGCAAAGCCCGGCATGTTTGACCGGTTGAACCAGGTGGGGACGTCGATCCGGTCAGGACTCAGGGACGTGGTTGATGACGTCGGGATACCAGCCCAGGTTGTCGGTACCGGACCTGTATATAATGTTTTCTTCACCGATCAGCCCATTGTCAATCACCGGCAGATCATGAGCAGCCGCATGGACTTGAGCCGCGACCTGTTATTGCGGCTGGCGCGTGAACGAGTGCTGATATCTTCGTCCAAGGGCTGGTTGTCAACGGTCCACGACGAGGCTGATGTAGCGCGCGCCGTGGACGCCTACCGCAAGTGCCTGACTGACATGGTCGATGCCGGCTTGCTGCAAGCTAAAAACTGAACATGCCGACCGGGATCGATCCTATTACCCTCTCCGTTGTCCAGGGCGCGCTGCAGGCGACTCAACGGGCCATGACCACCACCATGGAAAAGACAGGGCGCTCCAGCGTCTATGCTATTGCCCGTGACTATTCCAATGCCCTGTTCGACTGGGACGCAAGGATGATCATACAGGGCGAGGACATTCCGACACACCTGGGTTCCATGGTGCTGGCTACCAAGGCGGTTGCCCGCTTTTTCGCCGGTGAAATCAACCCCGGGGATATCTACCTGCACAATGACCCTACCTATGACGGCAGCCACCTGCCGGACATGTGTATGTACAAACCGTTGTTCTTCGAGGACGAACTGGTGTTCTGGGTGGTGAGCAAAGGCCACATGGTAGACGTCGGCGGTCCGGTCCCCGGCAGTTATAACCCGGATGCGAAGGAGATCTTTGCCGAGGGACTGCGGGTCCCGCCGATACGGCTGGTTGACCGGGGGGAGATGCGCCATGACGTCCTGAACATGATCCTGACCAACTTCCGGTCGCGCAAGTTCCAGAGCGGTGATATGAACGCGCAACTGGGCGCCATTACGCTGGGTGAGCAACGCCTGACAGCCTTGCTGGAGCGTTACGGCAAGGCAGTGATCAAGGATTGCGTGGAACAGTTGCTGGATGCAGCGGAGGCGCATATGCGCGCCAGGATACGCACCTTGCCTGACGGCGTGTATCATTCCAGTGTTGTGGCGGAGGACACCGGCCATGGCCGCGGCCACCAGACCCTGGAGGCTGAGATCAAGGTAGTGGAAGACGAACTGGAAATCAGGCTTTCATCACCACCGCAACTGGATTTTTTTACCAATTCGTACCGCTCCAACACCTTGTCCGGGGTCTATGCCGGGCTGTTGATGTGGGCGCAGGTTCAACCACCCTTCAACGAAGGATTATACCGCCCGGTCAAGGTGGACTTCGGTCCAAAGGGCACAATCCTCAACGCTGAAGAACCGGCCCCGCATGTGAACTGTACCGGCGGCCCCCAGGAAACCATCTGCGACCTGGTCCGTACCGGTCTGAACCGGATTGATCCGACACATGCCGTCGCCGGCTGGAACCATACATGGGCCTTCAACATTACCGGGAAACGGCCGGACAACGGCGAACCTTACCTGGACCTGTTGATTTCATCGCTGATCGGCGGTGCTGGCGCCGTCAACAACCTGGCCGATGGCTGGCACGCTATCGGCGCCCAGGCCGGTCTCGGCGGCGCGCAGATCGGTGATACCGAACTGGTTGAACTGTTGGCGCCGATTATCGTTACCCGGCTTGAGTTGGCTATGGATTCAGCAATGCCTGGGGAATGGCGCGGGGGTTGTGGTCTTGTAACAGAGATTGAACCCATCGATCACGAGATGACGGTCATTGCCTGGGGAGAAGGCGCCCATCACCCGCCGCCCTCCACGGGTGAGGCCCGGAACCATCCGCAGATGTTCGACACCAAGGTTGCCCGGGGGTGGCATCTCCGTAATGGTGAAATCCTGCACGAGGTAGACCACAATCAGGTGTTGACGATCGGATCGGGAGAACGTTATCGCAGCCAGACTTCCGGTGGCGGTGCTGCCGGTGATCCGTTTTCCCGTCCGCCCGAGGAAGTACAGGATGACGTCCTGAACAGGAAAGTTTCATTGAAAGGCGCGGAACTGGAATACGGGGTAAAACTGCATCCCGAAACACTGGAAATTGATGTTGTCGGCACGACAGCGTTAAGAAGGGCAAAGGACCGGTGAATTATCGTATCGGCATCGATGCCGGCGGCACCTTTACGGATTTTGTTGCCCTGGCAGAGGATCACTCGTTACTGGTTTTTAAAACCCCTTCCGACCGGGACAATCCGGTCTCCGTGTTGCTGGATGGATTGGCTGGGCTGGCTCGTAAAGCCGGCCTGGAGTTCCCTGACTTCATCAGACGCTGTACGGTACTGGTACACGGCAGCACCGTTGCGTTGAATACACTGATACAGCGCAACGGCGCCAGGACCGGCCTGCTGGTGACCGCTGGCCACGAAGACTCGCTGGAACTCAGGCTGGGGCACAAGGAAGACGGCCACCGCTGGGATTTCCGTTATCCGCCGGCTGAAATGATCGTGCCCGCGCACCGTCGCCTGGGAGTCAGGGAGCGCATCATCGCCGGCGGCAAGGTGCACATCCCTCTGGATGAGGCCCAACTGGATGAGCAACTGGACAAGCTGGCGCAGGCGGAAATGGAAGCCCTCGCCATTTCCTGCGTGTGGTCCGTCGCCAATGACGTCCACGAACGGAAAATTCTGGAAAAGGCAAGAAGCCGCCTGCCGGGTTGTTATGTCACCGCGTCAGTGGACGTCCTGCCGAGGATCGGTGAGTACACCCGTACCAGCACCACGGCCGCGAACGCTTATGTGGGACCGGTGCTGGATCGTTACCTGTCAACTATTGAAAGCGCGTTGGCCGAACAGGGTTTCAACGGCAGACTGTATATCATGCAATCCAACGGCGGTGTTGCAACGCCCGAGGTGGTCAGGCAGCGGCCGGTTGCTGTGCTCAATTCAGGACCGGCAGCAGGTCCCGTCGCGGCGCTCTGGTACGGGCGTCAACTGGGCTTTGAGAACGTTATTTCCATTGATATGGGCGGCACAAGTTTCGACGTCAGCCTGGTCCGGAACGGCCTGCCGGACGTCATAGACCAAGCCGATATCGCCCGCATACGGGTTGGATTGCCCATGGTCAACGTCACCAGCATCGGCGCCGGTGGCGGCAGCATTGCCCGTCTGGATGAACTGAAGATTCTGCAGGTCGGCCCGGACAGCGCCGAGGCCGATCCGGGGCCGGCCTGTTATATGCGCGGCGGCACCAGGCCGACGGTGACCGACGCCCTGGTAACAGCCGGTTATTTCCCGGATACCGCGCTGCTGGGCGGCAGGATGAAAATCGATAAAAACCCCGCCCGGCAGGTTATCCAGGATAACATTGCCGATCCCGCCGGAATCGACGTATACCGCGCCGCGCACGGCATCATCGAGGTCACCGCAAAAAACATGGTGGACGGGATCCGTATCGCCTCCATCGAACGGGGCTACGACCCCAGGGATTACCTGCTGGTTGCCGGCGGCGGCGCGGGGCCAGCTTTTGCCGCCATGCTGGCTAAAGAGCTCGGCATTCAAAAGGTGTTGATTCCATCAACAGCGGGCGCGCTTTGCGCTATGGGCGAGGCCACTGCCAACCTGCGCTATGACGCTATCCGTGCCTGCCCTGTGCGCCTGGGCGATCTGTCCACTGATGTAGCCAATAACCTGCTTGACCAGATGGAGGAGGAAGGAAGATCAGCGTTGGGAGTCGGCGCCGGAGACCATGCGCGGGTCGAACGCAGCGCGGAAATGAAGTACATCGACCAGATTCATTACTGTGACGTACAGGTTCCTCCGGGAACCATGGATACGGACAAACTGGCCCGGCTCCGGGAAAATTTTCACCGGCGCCATGAGGAACTCTATACCTATTCGGAGCCGGACAATGAACCGGAAATCGTTTCTTTAAGGACCAGTACAGTCGTCGATACCCACGCGCCCACAGATGCCGGCAGCGGCGCAACAATACCTGAAATATCGATCAAACCACAGGGCATCAGGCAAGTGATCATGCCGGATTCGCAGGAGATCAGAGCAACGCCTGTCTACCGGAATATTGGGCGCGAAACAGAGGACAGATTTAAATCTGTCCCCTTTTCCATTCAGGGTCCGGCCATTATCGAAGAGGAAACCACGACGATTTTCATTCCTGCGGGCGATTCCATTCGCTACGACCCGGTCGGGTTTTACCTGCTGGAAGTGAGATACGAAGGTTGATTTGCGCCGCTCGCCTCGCTTCGTTAGAATTTGTCTCATGAAAATTTCCATGTTCCACCTTATGCCCTACCGGGAATTGCCGGAGGGGTTTGAGAAAACATATCCCTCTTCCTGGTTCACCCTGCCGTTTCCCAAGGTGGCCGATGCCGGCAAGGCTGCCCAGTACTACAATTGGACTCTCGATGAACTTCAATATGCCGCGGAGTCCGGGTTTGACGGCGTCTGCACCAACGAGCACCACCAGAATGCCTACGGCTTTATGGTCAATCCCAATATGATGGGATCGGTGCTGGCGCGCGCCACCCGCGGTACGAATACCGCTATCATCCAGATGGGCGAGACGGCCGTATTCCTCAATCCGCCCATCCGCGTGGCCGAAGAGTACGCCATGCTGGACTGCATCAGCGAGGGCCGGATGGTCGCCGGGTTTCCCGTGGGCCTGGGCGGCGATTTCGCACACAGTTACGGTTTCGCGCCCATGGAGCAACGGGGACGTTATCGCGAGGCCCACGACCTGATCACGAAGGCCTGGCAGGCGGAGGATGTGTTCTCCTGGAACGGCAAGTATTACCAGTTGCCCATGGTCAGTGTCTGGCCCCGGCCGGTGCAGAAACCGCACCCGCCCGTCTGGGTGCCCGGTAACGCCAGTCCCAGCACCTGGGATTTTGTGCTGAAGAATGACTACTGTTATTGCTACCTGACCTATTTCGGCGCCAAGGGGGCCGACAAGACCGTAGGTGGATACTGGAAAAGGGCCGCGGAACTTGGCCGGGACAACAACCCGTACCGGCTCGGCTACCTGATCCCCGTGGGAGTTGCTGAGACCGATGCGGCCGCGGATGACCGCTACGCCCGCCATATCGAATATTTCTACCATAAGCTGCTGCACATCCCGGAGGCCCTGTTCATGCCGCCGGGCCACATGACCCACAGCAGCCTGAGTTACCTGATTACCAAGAAGCCCCTGCCGCCGTTCGATACCCTGAAGACGAACAGTTACAAGGATTTCAAGGAGAACGAATACCTGGTCACCGGCAGCGCCACAAGCGTGACGGAGCAGTTGCTGGGTATTGTCAAGCGGTTACGGGTCGGCAACCTGATGCTGTTGCCCCATTTCGGCTCCATGTCCCACGAGGACACCATGGAAAATATCGACAGACTCACCAAAGACGTGTTGCCCCACCTGCGCGGCGTCTGGGATGACGAGGGATGGGAAAATCACTGGTGGCCGGAAAACTGTAAACAACCGGCCCGGCAGGCAGCCTGAACGGCTAGTTGGTAACTTCGGGGTCAGAGTAAGTGTCGCCAGAATTTTTACTCTGACCCCATATATCAGAAAGAGAAACTGTCATGGCTGAAATTCGTAACCAGACCGTATCCGTCCTTGGCGGCTTGCTGGATATCAGAGTGGACGTGGCTGGAACGGGCGATCCCCTGGTTTTCCTGCATTCCGCCGGCGGTTTGAACTGGGACCCGTTTCTCCATGGGCTGGCCGAGAAGTATACGGTCTATGCGCCTTATTTCCCCGGCACCTTTCCCGGCGAACCGAATGACATCGACCAGGTGGAAGACCTGTGGGATGCGGTCCTGGCCTACGATGACATCCTGACCGGCCTGGGAATCGATTCAACCCGCCTTGTCGGCCATTCCTTCGGCGGCATGCTGGCTGCCGAACTGGCTGCGCACAAGCCGGAACGCATCAGCAGGCTGGTATTGATCGCGCCCATCGGCCTCTGGCATAAGGACTGGTCCTACACCGTCGCCGACTGGACTGCCAAGGACGCGGAACAACTGGCCGCGGTGTTATTCCACAATACCGCCTCGGAACTGGTCCAGGCGGCATTGGCCCAACCCGGGGACGAAGACGAGGCCGCAGAGGGCCTGGTGCAGTTCCTTTGGACCCTGGGCTGTACCGCCAAGGTGATCTGGCCGATCCCTGACAAAGGATTGAACAAACGTATCCACAGGATCAGCGCCCCGACACTGGTCGTCTGGGGAGAGAACGATGCGTTAATCCCGCCTGCTTATGCACAGGTCTTCGCCGATTCCATCAAACGGTCAGAAATCTGCATGATCCCCAACTGCGGCCATGTGCCGCCGCTGGAACAACTGGACGCGCTCAACTCGGCGGTGGAACAGTTCCTCGGCTAAATCAGGTAAGACTCTGAATGTCCCCGGCGTTATTCCTTCGAAGGCAGGAATCCCGCATTCAGTGGGGACGGATTTAAATCCGTCCCCAGGCACCGGTTTGTCACTCCTGCGAAAGCAGTAACCCAGTAGGCGGTTTATTACGATTCCAGGGCTTGCCTCAGGTATTCGCTACCCTCCGGCGTCAATCGATAGCGCTGATTTTTGCTGTGTGGTTTGTCCGGGATGGTCATCTCGATCAGCTTGGCCTTGAGAGCAGGTAACAGGTACGCCTTACGGAAGTGGTCTTCGTGCTTCAGGCCAAGAGCATGTTGGATTTGCTGCCTGCTCATCTCACCGGCCATAGCCTTAAGAAGCTTCACTTCTCCGGTAACTTCCCCGGTAGATTGATAATTCCCGGGTTGTGATAACGCTGCCTGCTGCTTCGGTCGGAACACAGCTGTATGGGTTATTTTGGTCCTACCTGTCCTGCTTGCGACAGAATAATTGTACAACATGTGATATTATCGTTCTTTATAAGGTGGACATTTCTCTATTGAATTGATGAACTGGAAAGAGCATATCATCGTTGACCCGGAAATATCAGCAGGAAAGCCTGTTATCAAGGGTACCCGTTTGTCGGTTGAATTGTTGCTGGAGCGTCTTGCCGATGGCTGGAGCGCTGATGACCTGATGGCATCCTACCCACGGCTGACACTGACGGATATTCAGGCTGTTTTCGCGCTTGCCGCAGAGCTGCTCAGAGAAGAAGAATATGTGGCCTTGTCGAAGGCATCGTGAAACCACGGTTACTGGTTGACGAAAACATTCCGAAGCCTTCTGTTGCCTATTTACGCGATAAGGGCTTCGATGTTCTCTCTGTCGCAGAATCATTGCCGGGTATCACGGATGAGGGAATCCTGATACAAGCGGACGCACAGCAGCGCTGGATTTTGACCTTCGACCACGATTTTGGTGAACTTGTATTCAACCAGCGGTATCCCTCGCCACCTGCGGTTATTCTCCTGCGAATGAATAACTACCGGCCCATAGATCCGGGAATTCTTGTCGATCAGGCAATAAGCGAAGATCTGAACCTGTCAGGATATTTTGTGGTGTTGGAGATTGACAAGTTGAGAAAAAGGAGTATGCCGGAATAGTGTATCTGGAAATTGAGGACACCCATAAATTGAAGCTAATTTAAGGGTGTCCTGAATTTCCCACCACTCCAGGGTGCGGAAGGAAAAAGAAATCATCGCGATATACGCGCCATGTATCAACGCGCGGTTATGGAAATGCATGGTCCATACCAACGTTGGCAAAGGGAGAATTGAAGGCGGAGCTTGATAATTCTGATCCGACTGTAGATACCTCGTGCATGATACAATTTGTCAGATGAGAACAACGTCTGTCTTTGCTATTGCCGTCCTCTCAGTCACGCTTACGACTTCGCCAGCTACCGCTTGGGGCGCAGACGCGAAGGACGTTTTCTCCGAAGTCGCTGCGTCGGTGGTTGTTGTGCTGGCGTTGAACGGAAGGGGCGAGACGACATCTCAAGGGAGCGGTGTAGTCGTGGGCGTCAATGAGGTGGTGACCAACTGCCATATCCTGGACCAAGCGATTGGTTTGGCAGTACGCCAAGCGACCAATTGGTCCGGCGGTAAGCCTTATCAGATGGCGGCATCCCTATTGGCGCACAACCAGGAACGCGACTTGTGTCTGTTGTTTGTGGAGGAACTACCCCTGCCGCCTGCCGCGAAGGTTGCCCGCTTGGGGGCAGCTAAAGCGCTATCGGTGGGTGAGGAGGTATACGCTGTGGGCGCGCCGGCGGGCTTGGAACTATCATTGTCTCAGGGGATCGTTTCCCAATTGCGAGGAGCAGCCGACAAGCAGATTGCACCCCTGATACAGACGGATCTAGCTCTCTCTCCAGGCTCATCAGGAGGTGGTCTTTTTAATCAATCTGGCGAACTCGTTGGTATCACTACTTTCAAGATTCAGGGAGAGAACTTGAATTTCGCAATCCCGGTAGAGTGGGCAGCAGTTCTGCGAACACAAAGCCTACAACTCACCAAAGCAATAGCAGGAGCAGCATGTGTGAAGAATCCGACTTACTGGTGTGCCATTGGCCTTGCCTGGTACGAGGCATACAGCGCCGCTTCCCCTGAGAGTCGCTCAGACCACTTGCGCGAAATTGCCGAAGCCCAAGCGAATGTTGGTGACATTTCTGGCGCGAGACGGACGCTTCGTCGCGCAGCTTCTGAAGCCACCCGTTTACACGATATTTTCAGGTTCGAAGACTTAGCCAGGATAGCCATCGCGCAAGCGAATATTGGAGATACGGAGGCCGCAAAACAGATCTTTTTTAACCTTCGTGACACTGTCGATAAGAACGCAGCAGACTCGTCACGCCTGTATCCCAACTTGCATTTGGGCTATCTCGCGGCCGCACTCGCTCAATCGGGTCAGGTTCGGAAGGCTGTCGAAATCGCCTCTCGTATAGAAGAAAAGGAGCCTTTATTCCGCCGCAATGCTATGGCGGAAATCGCCTTGGCACAAGCTGAAGCCGGGAATGACGCGAGCGCTATTGAGACAGCAATGAATATCGATGAGAATTTGCGTGACGCCGCTCTCCTGGGCATTGCCAGCGTGCAGGCGGAAAGGGGCGACTATACAGACGCCATTAACACAGTGATGAGTACTGATCCTTCCAATGACAGTGATGTACTTGGTGAAGTTGGCTCGTTGGCAGCTATGGCGGAAGTTCATATTACCCCCTGGCAGTTGGTCAGGGGCGATTATGAGGCTGCAGAACAAACGATAACTTCCGCATCCCGCCATGGCTCAGCTATATCGTTGATGTATTCAGTCATTGTTCAAGCAAAGAAGGGTAACTTTGCAACCGCTCTGGCTATCGTTGATGATTTTAAAGTTGTTGATGAGACCGCCCCGATCATCCCTATGCTACTGAACGAGATTGCTGTTCTGCAAGCCCGCGCGGGAGAGGGACAAGCCGCCCGACAGACATTGGAAGCCGCCCTCAAAGCTGCCCGTAACATGGACGACGCGCGACATTCTTCGCAATATGTGGGCATGGTAGCCGCCGCGCAAGCGAAGGCGGGAGATACTCAGGCGGCTAGACAGTCGTTTGCCGAGGCCGCAGCAACCTTAGAGACAGCAAGGCAGTCGAACCATGGGGACTCCTCTCTGGCACGTTATATAGGCGATTTAGCCGGATTACAGGCTGAGGCCGGATTTGCAGCAATGGGAATTGAAACGGCTCTTGGCATCGATGTCGATCCCAACGACATCTATGATGGGGTATCAGAACGTGTTGAAGCACTCATATCGATCGCGCGTCATCTTGCCGGAAAGCCCTCGCTCCCTTGGTGGTATCCTCGAAAAGAAAATTTCTTCTGGTAATTCCGGGGTACCATATGATGGTCGGGATGGTGCATGATGTGCAGTCTATAGCACTCAGACAACTCGAAACCGCCCTCCGTTTGTATTTTGAGGGAGAAGATTACTATTCCGTAATCACGTTGGCTGGCGTTGCAGAAGAAATCCTGGGACAACTTCTAATCTGCTCGGGAGGCGAGAATTCATTGAGTGCCATCAAAAAAGCTACGGGCGCGACCCATGAAGTGCTTTACGATGAAAAGCTAAACGATAGTGAAACCTCCGAACTGGCAAATGCAGCGCGCAATGCCATGAAGCACTGGTCGCCCGACAGGCCAAAAGTTCTTGAATTTGATGCACGAGGAGAGGCGAAAGACATGCTGAACCGCGCTATAGATAACTATTATAATCTGACCGGAAATCTCTCCTCATTAATGGCACGGTTTCAGGAAGGTACAGTGATTGACAACGCTCATATCCGTCTTGACTCACCTGGAAAATAGCTTTCAGGCATTAATCTGTCAGGGGGACTCATGAATCCCAGTGCATGAAAAAGGTAGAGGGGGAGAGGCAAATTGAATTGAACCTGGGCGATGATTGTGACAAATACTGTATTTTGTGATAAAAAATTCGCATGGTGATTCGGTCTAATCTCTATGGGGTTAGTTCCCCGCCACTCGCGGCGAATGAGAAATAAAGTTCATTTTAATACCCCGTCCGCTTGCGGCGGGGTAGTTTACTAGTACTGTGAATTCTCTCTTCTGCGCAGTGGTTGTCGTTGGACTGTCTGTAATAGGAACGAATGCTTATGCGCAACAGGAAAGGATTGAGCAACTCTTCCAGTTAGCAGAGCAGGGCGATGCCAATGCACAGGATGAACTCTGTTCTGGGTTCCTACCAGGTGATGGCACACTACAACGCTATGTAGAAGCTGTAGAAGAAGCAAAGTGGTGTCGCCTAGCGGCAGAACAGGGCATAGCCGGGGCACAGTATAACCTTGGCAATAAGTACAAAAGCGGTGATGGTGTACCACAAGATTACTCAGAAGCGTTGAAATGGTATCACTTGGCGGCAGCACAAGGTAGCGCCGCGGCGCATTATGCCCTTGGCTTAATGTATCAACACAGGGCAAGATCATACTTTAAGTCATAAGCAGAGGGGTTTTTATTCCAAAAAGA
>JAPPLI010000095.1 GCA_028819495.1 Gammaproteobacteria bacterium
CTGCACCACTTGTATCGGCAACTCCGGCCCCTTGCCAGAGGAGGTCAGCCAAGCGATCCGGGATGGCGACCTGGTAGCGACTTCAGTGCTGTCCGGCAACCGCAACTTCGAGGGGCGGGTGCACGCGGAGGTGAAAATGAACTTCCTGGCCTCGCCGCCGCTGGTGGTGGCCTACGCCATTGCCGGCACGGTGGATATCGACCTGCACAACGACCCCCTGGGCCGGGATGCCCACGGCAAGCCGGTGTACCTGAAAGACATCTGGCCCAGCCAGGCCGAGATCAACGCGGTGATCGGTTCTTCAATCAATTCGGCCATGTTCCGCAACTCCTACCGCCAGGCCTTTGCCGGCGATGCCAACTGGACCGGCCTGGCCGTGCCTGAGAGCAACCGCTACCAATGGCGGGCGGACTCCACTTACGTGCAGAATCCGCCTTATTTCGAGAATATGAGCGCCACTCCGGACGGGATTGAGCCGATCCGGGGCGCGCGGGCGCTGGTGAAGCTGGGCGACAGCATCACCACCGACCATATCTCCCCGGCCGGCGCCATCAATGCCGACACGCCGGCGGGCGGCTACCTGATCGGGAAGGGGGTTGAGCCGGTGGATTTCAACTCCTACGGCTCGCGCCGCGGCAATCACGAAGTAATGATGCGCGGCACCTTTGCCAATATCCGCCTCAGAAACCAGCTGGCGCCGGGCACCGAAGGCGGCTGGACGGTGCACCAGCCATCCGGGGAACAGATGACGATCTACGCGGCGGCAATGCGTTACAAGGAAGAAAACGTGCCCCTGATCGCGCTGGCCGGCAACGAATACGGCACCGGCTCTTCCCGTGACTGGGCTGCCAAAGGCACCAGGCTGCTGGGAGTCAGGGCAGTCATCGCCGTCAGTTTCGAACGCATCCACCGCTCCAACCTGGTCGGCATGGGCGTATTGCCCCTGGTGTTCAAACCTGGAGAAAATGCCGACAACCTGGGCCTGAGCGGACGTGAGACCTATACCATCCACGGCCTTGAAACCGGCGCCGGAGAAGTGGTAATCAGTGCCGTTGCGGAAGACGGCGCTACGACGGAATTCGGTGCGATGGTCCGGGTGGATACCCCGAAAGAATGGGAGTATTACAACAACGGCGGCATCCTGCACTACGTGTTGCGGCAACTGGCTGCCTGACGCGCACACGTGCCCGTATCCGAAAGTACGCATTTGCACTGGTTTATCGGGTGTCCTGTTCCGTATGCGCCGTGAAGTCTGAACGACGCCAGTCAAAATCGGCCATGTCTTTAAAACGGTGGGGATAGGGGTATTGATGATCGCCCAGCAGAACCAGGCCCCAATAGGCCCAGGCCCTTTTACTGAACAGACCCGCCGGGGCCTTCAAGTAAGCAGCTTTAAGTTTTTCCTGCGGATAATATTTCCTGACCGTCACCACGTCGTCAGCGTGCCCGCGCGCCATGACCTGGTTCAGAAAAAGCGTTTCATTCGCCACAACGTCTTCGGGGCGCGCATACCAGTTAATTCTTTCAGCGACTTCGACCAGTTCCGTTTTCATTGGGATACGTCCGTCATGTGTTAAACACCTTCCGCAATCTGGTAGTGGGCGGCTACCTCCGGCAGCCGGTCCAGGTTGACCTCATTGACGGCGGCTGACAAATCAGCTCGCTCTGCTTCTGGCAAAGGCTCCGGCAAATCATCAAAATAGCACAACGCCTGTAAGGTCTGCAGGGGATTGTATTGATTGCCATAAATGGCCTTTGCCGCGGCAATACCTTCGGCAAGTTCCAATCCTGACATGGTTAGCAGGGCATGAATATCGAGATAATCCTTACTTTCCGACCTGGTCGGAACAGTGGCGCATTTCATACCAAATACATCCTGCAACGATGCGACGGCGATATTATTGTCGTTTGAAACATCAGGGATATTAACCTGCCGAAGCGTCAGTCCTCCAAAAAAACTGACCTGGCAAGGCCCTGTACCGGTTTCGACAATACAGGTCAAGGTATCTTCCTCCACCTGCACGGCTTTTTTATTTTCAAGTGACGCCAATGACCGAAACAATTTCAACGGCTCAAACGAACTGGCGGAAAAAAAATCATAATCAATACTTGCCCTGTGTCCCAGACGCAGGGCCAGGGCAGTCCCGCCATACAGGACAAAGTGTTTCGGGATGCACCGGAGCAGGCCCCAAAGGGCCAGTTGCGGTTCGGGAAGAATACTCAGGTCCGGTTGAAATTGATGCATCTCGAACAATGAAAGCAGTGCTTTGATGAAGTTCCTATTATAACATGACCCCAGCGCGGGACGGTGGGACCACCAGTATGAACAGGTCCCTCGCGCTGAACTATGTCAAACAGGGCATTCGCGGTAACGCTATCTGCCCCGGCACGGTCGAAGGGCAGAAACCGCCGGTTTACCGCGACGCTGGCGATACGATGACCCTAGCCCGCATATCTCACCAATTCGCTTGTTGCCATCGGATAGACGTTTGCTGCCAATAAGTTATGGTAACCTGTCTGCCATGGCGACATTACACGTTGCGCTGGATGCGCCCTCGCTGGTCTTGTTTGCGTCAGCGGGCACATATTCATTGCGCCCGTCCCTGGACGCAACCCTGCGGGCGGCTGGCGCCGTGCAAATCGGCTGTCCTGCCGATTTGTCCCTCAACCGTATAACCCGATATGCTTTCGGTCGTGAGCGCCCGCGTTCTGGCGCACAAATCCGCCCGGAGCGGATTTGGACATCCGAAGGATGCCCGCAGGGGGCGCCCCAGGGACGGGGCGCATCAAAAAATCCGGCGCGATCTTCGCATCAATTGGTGAGATATGCGGGCTAATGCAAATGCCATTGTCAACCCACGCCGTCGAATTTGAACATATCGTCAAGTCCTACAATGACAAGCCGGTAATCCGCGGCCTGTCCCTGGCGCTGCCGGTCAACCGGACGATGGCAATTGTCGGCGAGAGCGGCAGCGGCAAATCCACGCTGCTGCAACTCATCAACGGGTTGATCCGGC
>JAPPLI010000156.1 GCA_028819495.1 Gammaproteobacteria bacterium
GGGTGACTGTTAATCACTAGGTCGGCGGTTCGAGCCCGTCCCGGGGAGCCATTTTAATCAAAGAGTGCGTTCTACCACATTTATCATCAGGATAGACCCTGGTGGCCTCAGCCCGGCTGCCCGGAAAAACCCGGCTTCCGACATTACGGGCGCAAGCCGCGAATCGGAAAATGACACCGGGCCGTTCGAGTGGTCGGACCCGACGGGCCGCGTGGTCGTGAAGGCATGGCCGGGCAACGCGCCCCGGGATCTGCAGAACGGCCTGCGCATAACGGCAGGCTGGCCGGTCGCCGTTGAGGACCGCCTGGCCGGACACTACGCCAGGGTACAGCTTGATGCGTCCGGTCGAGGCACAGTGCGACAGGACCCGTACGGCTTGCATCCGCTCTACATCGGTAGTGTCCATGGTGTCACCCTGGTAGCCAACAGACCCCACTTGGTTGCAGGTGAGTTGGAGCGATTTACAGGAGAGAGCGCCTCGCGCGATCATCGCTGCGCGGCCTGGCTGGCATTCTGTGGCTATCCCATCGGTGACTGGACCGGTTACGAAGACGTGCGTTGCGTTCCTTTCGGCGCAACCGTGCGAATTGATCCAAGCCGCGGCACCAGGTTTTCCTTCAAGGACGCGCCATGGCTGTTCCCCGTCATGGATATTGACGAGACATGCATAGACCGAATTGAAGCTGAATTGATTGCTAATCTCCGGGCTGCGATCAGGGCGATGGGACATACGCCGCGGCTTCAACTTACCGGGGGCCGAGACTCGCGCCTAGTTCTTGCGCTTGCTGTTCGAGGCGGATTATTACAGGAAGTCGAGATTGTCACTTTCGGAAAAGCTGATTTGCCGGACGTAATTGTGGCGAAGGAGCTGGCAACAAGTCTCGGCCTCAAGCACACCTTATCGAACTGGACTAACGGCGTTGTCGTTCGAGATGAACTGTGTCCTCACGTCGGTCGTGTCGCTGGCACCGTCAGTCCTGTTGATAGCAGCATTTCTCTTTCAAAAGACGGCCGCCTGGCCATGCCGGGGCTGCTCGGTGAAACATTACGAACGAATTTACCTGATAGATCAGGCCATCAGGATCTGCAGTCTGTTGTAACGGGTTATTTGTCCGGATCGTCAGGAAAGGCCGGTATCCTGCAACGAGATGCATATACATTCGCCTTGACCGAAGGTGTTCGATGTCTTCTTGAGCCGGCGGAGCAGATAGCCGGACCGGAAGATCTATTTGATGCATATTACCTCCAACACAGGGTCCGAAGATGGCTGTCGGCTCGGCCTGAGTATCTTGCGGATGAGTTCCTGCCACTTTATCATCCGCCGGCCACTGAAATCGCCTTTCAAATGGACTGGCGCGAGCGCGTTGCAGGACGGATACATAACACGATTATCGAGCGGGCCGGAAAACTGCTATCAGAACCGCCCTACTATAAGCCCGGTGGCCTCTACAAACCGGCAACGAGATCCTCGCCCATGCGCAAGGGACGAAACAAACGCTTAGCCAAGAATCCCGACACTTCGACTGATGGTTATCAGCGAAGCCTGGGCAAGAAAACCCTGGACAAATTAATATCGCAGCACGTTGAAAATACTTTTAAAAACACAAAGCCGCCAGCGGCAGTCGCCGGGCCTCGCACAGCGGACCCCATCCTGATCAAGCGGCAGGCGGCATACCGGGAACTAATCGCCGCCCGGGACGATAACCCGGTTTTCGACCTTGTAGATCGCGACCGCCTCATTGATGCCGTCAGCCGTTTACCGACTCTTAACCCTTATATTGCCCTGCAGGTACACGGGGCCATGACTGGCGTTATCTGGCTGGGACGACTGGAGGAGTATCCGGGCAAAAGGGGACGGAATTGAATTCCGTTCCCGCATTACTAGAATGGATATTGAGCAAACAGCCACATTTGTTATCAGGGTTAACCGTGATGGCGCCAGGCCGGCTACCCGGGAAAATCCGGTTTCTGAAATCATGGACGCAGGTCACAAATCGGCAAACGACACCGAGCCGTTCGAGTGGTCGGACCCGACAGGCCGCGTGGTCGTGAAGGCATGGCCGGGCAACGTGCCCCAGGATGTGCGTAACGGTCTACGTATAACGTCAGGTCAGCCGGTCGCCGTTGAAAACCGCCTGGTCGGACATTACGCCAGGGTACAGCTCGATGCGTCCGGTCGAGGCACAGTACAACAGGATCCATACGGCTTACATCCGCTCTACATCGGCACGGTTCATGGCGTCAGCTTAGTAGCCAACAGACCCCACCTGGTTGCGGGTGAGCTGGAGCAACTTACGGGAACGCGCGCAACGCGTGATCATCGCTGCGCGGCCTGGCTGGCATTCAGTGGCCGCCCCATCGGCGACCGGACCGGCTACGAAGACGTAAGTTGCGTTCCTTTTGGCGCGACCGCGCGAATTGATCCGGCCCGCGGTGTCACGTTCTCCTTCACGGACGCTCCCTGGCTACTCCCCGCCACGGATATTGACGACTCCTGCATAGACCGGATTGAATCCGAACTGATTACGAATCTCCGTGCAGCAATCAGGGCGGTGGGACATACGCCGCGTCTTCAGCTCACCGGGGGTCGTGACTCGCGTCTTGTTCTCGCGCTTGCTGTCCGCGCCGGATTATTACAGGACGTCGAAATTATTACTAACGGAAGAGCCGATACGCCGGACGCAATTGTAGCGAAGGACCTAGTAACAAGTCTTGGTCTCAAGCATACCTTATTGAAGTGGGATGACGGCGTTGTCGATCGCCGCCAGATGTGCGCTCATGTCGGCCGCATCGCCGGCACCGTTGGCTGTACAGATGGCAGCACTTTTCTTTCAAAAGAAGGCCGTATGACTTTGTCAGGGTTTCACGGTGAAACATTGCGAACGCACTGGCCGGATATACCTGATTACCAGGATTTGCAGTCTGTTGTTACGGGTTTTTTTTCCAGACCGTCAGGAAAGGCCGGTATCCTGCAACGAGATGCATATACTGCCGCCTTGACCGACAGTGTTCGAAGCCTGCTCGAACCGGCGGAACAGATGGCCAGGCCGGAAGATTTATTTGATGCATATTCGATCCAACACAGGGTCCGCAGATGGCTGTCGGCGCGCCCCGAGAGACTTGCCGATAAATTCCTTCCACTTTATCATCCGCCGGCCACTGAAATTGCCTTTCAAATGGATTGGCGCGAGCGCGTTGCGGGACGGATACATAATACGATCATCGAGCGGGCCGGACGGTTGCTTTCAGAACCGCCTTACTATAAGCCCGGCGGCCTCTACAAACCGGCAACAATATCCTTGCCTGCGCAGGAAGGACAGAACAAACGCAATGCCGGGAATCCCGACGCTTCAGGTAATGGTTGCCAGCGCGGCCTGGACGGGAAAACCCTGGACAAATTAATATCCAGGCATGTTGAAAATGCGTTCAATGACTCAAAGAAACCGGCAGCAACAGTCGAGTGCCGCACAACGGACCCCAACACAGTCAAGCGGCAGGAGGCATACCGGGAACTGATCGCCGCCCGGGACGATAACCCGGTCTTCGACCTTGTAGATCGCGATCGTCTCATTGATGCCGTCAACCGTTTACCGACTCTTAACCCTTATGTTGCCTTGCAGGTACACGGAGCCATGACGGGTGTTATCTGGCTCGGACGACTGGAGGAGTATCAGGGCGAAAGGGGACGGAATTGAATTCCGTCCCCGTTGTTAATCTTTAATCAAGTCATCCAGGTATGAACGAAACTCTGCGCCGATCGTCTCGTGTCTCAGCGCGTATTCCACATTTGCCTTCATAAGTCCCAGGATGGACCCGCAATCATAGCGCCTGCCCTGGAATTCACACAGGTACACGTCTTCTGTTCCCAGCAGCGCCGCAATCGCATCGGTCAACTGGATCTCGTTTCCCGCCCCCCTGGGCGTGGTTTCCAGTAACGGCATGATCCCCGGCGTGAATATATAGCGCCCTACCACCGCCAGGGTCGAAGGCGCCTTGTCCGGGGCGGGTTTTTCCACGATTGATCTCATCCTGTTGATGGCGTTTGCGCCGTTGCGTGTCTCAACGATGCCGTAACGGGAGACCTGATCACGGGGCACGTTCTCCACCGCCACCACGCTGGCATTCGTTTCACGGTAAATCCCTGTCATCTGTTGCAGACAGGCGCTCTCCGCGTGATGGATCAAATCGTCGGGCAGGATAACGGCAAACGGTTCATCGCCCAGCAGCGGCCTGGCGCACAGGACCGCATGGCCCAGCCCCAGGGGTTCATGCTGGATGACGTAACGGCACACCGTACCGGGTGGGGGGATATCCTTCACCACTTCAAGCAACTCCTGTTTCCCCCGCTGTTCCAGTTCCCTTTCCAGCCTTTCATTGGGTTGGAAATGATCCCGGATGATCCTTTTCGCCTCCGCCGTAACAAAAATCAGTTCCCGGATACCGGCGCCGAGCGCCTCCTCAACCGCGTGCTGGATAATGGGACGGTCAACCAGCGTCAGCATCTCCTTGGCGAGAACCTTCGTGGCCGGCAGCGTGCGTGTTCCCAGGCCCGCAACCGGAAACACGGCCTTGTTAATTTCCAAGCATCACTCCCCGGTTATGCTACCCTGACAATATCAAGGGGCCGTTCATCAGCGCCGTCGGGAACAAGGCCGGCCAGAATTCTTGTTATCTCGCCGTCATCAGCATCCGCAAGCGCCCGTTCCAGGTGGGCTACCACCTGCTTGACCCTGTTCCAGTCAGCCGGGGCATGTTTTGCCCGAAATACTTTCTTGTTCCCGGTTTCTTCCTTGCCTTCACTGTCATAAAACAGTTCTTCGTGCAATTTTTCGCCGGGCCGTAAACCCACATATTGAATTTGAATATCCTTGCCGGGTTCTTTTCCGGACAAACGGATCATCTGTTCGGCCAGGTAACCAATCCTGACCGGAGATCCCATATCCAGCACGAAAATACCTCCCTCTCCCTCCACCACACTGGCCTGCAAAATCAACTGGCACGCCTCCCGTGCCGTCATGAAATACCGGGTAATATCAGGATGAGTTACCGTCAGCGGGCCCCCTGCACGGATCTGTTCCCTGAATAACGGGACCACGCTGCCGTCCGAACCCAGCACGTTACCGAACCTGACGGTAATAAAACGCGTAGCGGATACCGCGTTCATGCCTTCGCAGTAAATCTCACCGGCGCGCTTGGTCATCCCGAGGATATTGGTGGGGTTGACCGCCTTATCGGTGGAAATAAACACGAACTTGTCGCAATGGAATTTGCTCGCGGCCTCGGCGACAATCCTGGTGCCGATGATATTGTTTTTTACGGCTTCGCCCGGATGGGCCTGTAAAAAAGATACGTGCTTGTACGAAGCTGCATGAAATATCAAATCCGGGCGGTAGTTCCCGGTAATATTCTCAACCGCCCGTTGATCACAGACATCGCCCAGTACCGTGACCAGTTTGAGCTGCGGATATTTCCTTTCCAGTTCCTGCTGTATCCGGTACAGGTTAAACTCACTGCGTTCAAAAACAACAAGGGCGCTCGGCGCAAAGTCGGCAACCTGCCGGCAAAGTTCCGTCCCGATGGAACCGCCGCCGCCCGTGACCATGATAACCTTGCCGGACAACCCGGCCTGCATCATGTCCCGGTCCAGTTCAATTTTTTCCCTTCCCAGCAGGTCCTCGATGGAGACTTCCTGTATGGCATTCACGGTCACCTGTCCTGAAATCAAATCCTCGAGCCTGGGCAGGGTTTTAAATTCCGTATTGGCGCTCTCGCATATCGCGACCAGTCTTTGCATTCTTTCCGATGACAATGAAGGGATGGCTATGATAACCAGGTCGACGGCATGCCTGGTTACCACCTCCGGAACCTCATCGAAAACCCCCAATACCCGTATACCGTGAATTTCCCTGCCTGTTTTATCCGGATCATCATCAATCAGACCCACGGGCAGGTATTGCGTCCGGCTGTGCCTTAACATGTCTCTCAGCAATCTTCCCCCGGCATCACCGGCGCCGACCACCAGGACCCGTTTGCCGCTGCTGATTCCCACCCGGTGGTCTTTCAGGTAGCGATAGATGATCCTGTCTCCCCCGAGAAAAGCGAACAACAGGATCGCATACAGCGGTATTACTGTCCTGGGCACCGCTTCCATCCTGGTGATGAGGAAAACCGCCAGCGTGATGATTAAAACCCCGAGAAAAATCGATTTACCGATGCGCACGAGATCAGGCAGGGACGCAAAGCGCCAGATACCGCGATAGAGCCCAAAAACCACGTAGCTGAACGCCTGGCAGATGATGACTACCGGCAACACCAGGGTCGCGGTTCGCAGGAATTCTTCAGGAATGGCGCCCAGGTTGAACCTCAACCAGTATGCCAGGTACCAGGCCACCGGGATCATCAATACGTCATGCAGGAATATGGTCACCCGCCCGTAGGATTGCAACATGGATGACTTTTTGGCTGATTTATCGTTCATTACATACCAGAGCCTGTGGCGGCGAATACGGGTATGATACTACAGCCCGGCATTGAGTAATATCGGGGGTAACCGGAACAGGTAGATAGATAGGTGGGGTCAGAGTAAAATTGTCGGGTTCTTTATTTCATCACCAACAATCAAATAATTTTACTCTGACCCCTGAATTGCGATCTCACTCTGAAACATTGCGCCACGCCGATCTGCCGGAAGGGAGCAGCGTGGTCGTGGTCTCATACTGGACCGGTCCTATCCTGTTCGAAGCCATGGATTCGGTTCTGGCGCCGGATCAAAAAGGCGTGATCGAACTGATACTGGTGGACAACGGCAATCCGCCGGAAATTTCCGGTGAGTTGGCCCGGCGGGCACAGGAGGAACCGCGGCTGACACTCATCAACGGTCACGGCAACGTCGGGTTCGCGCGCGGATGTAACATCGGCGCGCGCCGGGCCGGGGGTCGCTACCTGTTGCTGTTGAACCCGGACTGCCGCCTCAGCCCGGGCGCGATCCCCGCCTTGCTGGCTGAAGCCCAAACCCTGGGCGAAGACTGGATGCTGGGCTGCCGCGTGCTCAACCCCGACGGGAGCGACCAGCGCGCCTCGCGGCGCGCCCTGCTCACTCCGTACACTGCCCTGGTTGAGACGTTCCGTCTTGACAGGCTGGCGCCTGGACTGTTGCGCCGCTACCGGCTCAACCATCATGACAGCCCGCTCCCTGCAGAAACCAGTAGCGTTCCGGTCATCAGTGGCGCATGCATGATGCTGCCGGCTGCGACTTTCCATGCGGCAGGCGGCATGGACGAGGGTTATTTTCTGCACGTGGACGATCTCGACCTCTGCTTCAGGCTGCACAGGGCCGGAATCCCGGTCTGGTTCACGCCGCACGTGGAAGCAGTCCATCACGCCGGCAGCAGCCGGATCAACCCGGTGCAGGTGGAGTGGCACAAGATGCGCGGCTTCCTGCGTTATTTCCGCTTACACTTTAACAAGCTCCGCTGGTTGCCACTGCTGGTACCCCTGGTAGTCGGTATCCTGGCTCGCTTCGGAATAAAGTCAGCACAGTCTCTGCTCTTGATCGCGTGGAACAGACGGCCAATAACCAATGATGCCCGGGACTGACAACGGCACAGGTGACAAATCGACAGGACAGGCGATTTGCACGGCGAAAGCCGCCCACAGGGTTAAGCCCAAGGATGGGCGCAATGACAAATCGTTTGCCGTTATTCTCGGCGCGACCAGCCTGGTAGGCCGCTTTCTCGCGCAACGCCTGGCCGCGTGCGGCTTCGAAGGGTTATGCCTCAGCCGCCATACCGGGCCGGCCCCTTATGAAGCGCCTCCCGGCTTTTCCTGGAACACTCTGCCTGAAGGAAAAAAACTGGGCATACCCGCCTCTGCAACCTTGTTCTCCCTCACTCCGGCCACGGCGCTGCCGGCCCTGATCAATCGCATCGCCGGAGGAAACCGGTTGATCGCGCTGAGCTCTTCCAGTGTCCTCTTCAAAGCGCAAAGTTCCAGTCCCGGCGAGCGGGACCAGGCACAGGCACAGGCGCGGGCCGAGGAGAGAGTCAGGACACTCTGCCGGGACAGGGGGACCGCCTGGACGATTTTTCGCCCTACCCTGATTTACGATCCGGGACGCGACCGCAACGTGAGCAGGATCGCAAGCTTCGTACAACGTTTCGGGTTTTTCCCGGTAGTGTGGCCGGGTACCGGACTCTGCCAGCCGATCCACGCCGACGACGTGGCGCAGGCCATGGCCGCCGCTTCAGGCGCCGCCCCGGCAAGAGACGCCACCTTCGACCTGCCCGGCGATGAAACACTGACCTACGTCGAGATGGTCCGCAGGATTTTCGCATCCCTGGGGAAGCGTCCCGTGCTGGTTTACCTGCCGCTCAGTTTAGCCCGGGCTGCGTTTTTCTTATGGCAGAGCCTGACAGGCGAGAACTACAGCAGCGCGATCCTGGAACGGATGAACCTGGCGCTTACTCTCGATCCGGCCCCGGTACGGGAACACCTCGGCAGCACAAGTCGGCCGTTTCGTCCCGGGTTTCCCGACCTGAAGTAGGCGAATGGGGACGGATTTAAAATCCGTCCCCCCGGGTTACCGTCCCGGGTTTTGCGGGTCCAGCTCGTCCGCCAGTCGCAGCAGGTATTCGCCGTAGCCGTTCTTGCGCAGGCCGTGACCGATCTCGACCAGTTCTGCACGGCTGATCCAGCCGTTCAGGAAAGCGATCTCCTCGGGAACGGCGATACGCTGGTTCTGGCGTTTCTCAATAGTCTGAACAAAACCGGCTGCTTCCACGAGGCTGTCGTGCGTTCCCGTGTCGAACCAGGCATAACCGCGGCCCAGGAATTCCACGTGCAGATCTCCCCGTTCCAGGTAGTATTCGTTGACAGCGGTGATTTCGAGTTCACCCCGTGCGCTGGGCTTGATCCCTGCGGCGATGCTGACGATGTCGCTGTCGTAGAAGTACAGACCCGTGACCGCCCAATGGGAGCGGGGGTTCGCAGGCTTCTCCACAATAGAGGTTGCACGGCCGTTTTTGTCGAATGCGATAACGCCATAGCGCTCAGGGTCGCGAACCTGGTAGGCAAAGACTGTAGCTCCTGCCGGCTGGGAAGCGGCCCGGTGCAGTTTCTCCGTCAATCCGTGCCCGTAAAAGATATTATCACCCAGCGCCAGGGCGCAGGGGTCATCCCCGATAAACTCCCTGCCGATGAGGAATGCCTGCGCGAGCCCGTCAGGGCTGGGCTGCACGGCATAGTTCAACGATACTCCCCACTGGCTGCCGTCACCCATGAGTCTCTGAAAATCGGGACCTTGCCGGGGTGTCGTAATTACCAGGATGTCCCGGATCCCCGCCAGCATCAGGACACTGAGCGGATAATAGATCATCGGCTTGTCATAGACAGGCAGCAGTTGTTTGCTTATCGCGCTGGTCACGGGATAAAGCCTTGTGCCTTCACCGCCGGCAAGGATGATACCTTTATATTTCACGGGCAGGTCCCCCCGCCAAGTTCCGTAATCAGTCTGTGTGCATGAAATTGCCAGGCGGGTGGGCAAATGCCGAATGTCCGTGTCAATTTCTGCGTATCGAGACGTGAATTCAGCGGCCGCTTTGCCGCCGTTTTGTACTGTGCCGTCGTGACAGGATAAACATGATTTGATTGCAGGCGCCATTCATTATTGAGACTGCGCAATTCGTCGAGCAAATACCTGGCAAAGCCATGCCAGCTTGTCGCTCCGTCAGCAGTCAAGTGAAATGTGCCTGCCGCCTGCTCTCCGAATTCATCATCGCGCAACACGTAATGGAGACAGGTTGCGCTAACATCCGCGATGAACTGCGCGCTGGTCGGCGCGCCTGTCTGGTCGGCCACTACGTCGAGCCTGTCCTTCTCCCCGGCAAGCCGCAGGATGGTCTTGACGAAGTTGGAGCCGCGAGCCGAGTACACCCAACTGGTGCGGAAAACAAGATGCCTGCACCCGCTGTCACGCAAGGCTTCCTCTCCCTGAAGCTTGGTCCTGCCGTATGTGTTGAGTGGATTAGGCTGGTCGGTTTCGGAGTACAACCCCGGCTTTTCGCCATCGAAGACATAATCGGTGGAATAATGAAGCAACCAGGTATCGAGGCGTCTCGCTTCATTCGCCAATAGCTCAACGGCTTTTGCGTTGACGCGTTCCGCCTTGTCCGGTTCGGATTCGGCCTTGTCAACGGCAGTATAGGCAGCGGCGTTGACGATGACATCCGGACGGCCGTCCCGGATCGCCGCCCTCACGGCGCGCGGCTGCTCCAGGTCCGCGCTATGCCGGTCGCAAGCCTGCACGGAACCCAGGTAGGCCAGCGACCGCTGCAATTCCCAACCCACCTGCCCGTTGGCGCCGAACAACAGTATCTTCACCGGTATTGTTTCCTGATCCAGTCCCGGTAGCCGCCGCCGACCGTCGCGGCTACCCAGTCCTGATTTTCCAGGTACCATAATACGGTCTTGCGGATGCCCGACTCAACCGTTTCCGACGCCTTCCAACCAAGCTCGCGCCGGATCTTCGAGGAGTCCATGGCATAACGCCGGTCATGTCCGGGCCTGTCCTTTACAAAACTTACCAGGGACTTATAGGATTCGCCGCCGTTTCCGGGCCGTATCTCGTCCAGAATTTCGCATAGCATAGTCGCAATCTCAAGATTGGTCTTTTCGTTATTGCCTCCGATATTGTAAACCTCTCCGACTTCGCCCGTTTCAAGAACCTGCCTGAGCGCGGCACAGTGGTCGCGCACGTAGAGCCAGTCGCGCACCTGCCTGCCGTCCCCGTAGAGCGGCAGCGGTTTTTGCGCAAGCGCATTGTGGATGAATAACGGAACCAGCTTCTCGGGAAACTGGAACGGGCCGTAGTTGTTGGAACAGTTCGAGGTAAGCGCGGGCAGTCCATAAGTATGGTGGAATGCGCGCACCAGGTGATCGGAGGCAGCCTTGCTGGCGCTGTAGGGGTTGTTGGGTTTGTAGCTGTTGTCTTCCGTAAAAGCCGGCGCGCCAGGTTCCAGCGCGCCATAAACCTCGTCGGTGGAGACGTGCAGGAAACGAAACCCGGCCTGTTCCGCCTCCGGCAGTTCGCTCCAGTAACGCAGTACGTTGTCCAACAGCCTGTATACGCCGACGACGTTAGTCCCGATAAAATCGTCCGCACAGTGGATGGAGCGGTCGACATGTGATTCGGCGGCAAAGTTGATGACCGCGCGGGGTTTATGTTCGACCAGCAGGTCCGGGACTAAAACAGAATCGCCGATATCTCCCCGGATGAAGGTATAACTCTCATGGCCTTCGACGGAAGCCAGGTTGCGCAGGTTGCCGGCATAGGTGAGCTTATCCAGGTTGACCACGCCCTCGTCCCGGGTCTGCAGCCAGTCAATAATAAAATTGGCGCCGATAAAACCGGCGCCTCCGGTAACGAGAATAGTCATGGAACCTGTATCTTATACCGTAAGCCGATCAGTGCGAAAGCGGAAGAGCATACCGGCTAAGCAAACGGGGTTGTGAGATCCGCGAGCCGCGGCAGTATGCGGTCCTTTTCCGAAAGGATCGCCTCGTCCTCTGCAAGCGGCCAGGCAATGCCAAGCGCCGGGTCGTTCCAGAGCAGCCCCTTATCATGGTCCGGGGCGTAATAGTTGCTGACCTTGTAGATGACCTCGGTGTCCGGTTCAAGCGTCATGAAACCGTGGGCGAAGCCGATCGGCACCAGTAACTGGTTCCAGGCCTGCGCCGACAAAACGGCGCTGATATGCCGGCCGTACGTGGGCGAGCCGCGACGCAGGTCGACGGCAACATCGTACACCGACCCGCGCGCCACGCGCACCAGCTTGTCCTGGGCGAAGGGCGGCGTCTGGAAATGCAGCCCGCGCACCGTTCCCTTATCGGCCGAGAGCGAATGGTTGTCCTGCACGAAGTCGATGTCGATCCCCAGCGCGGCAAGGGATTTCCTGTTATACGTCTCCGAAAAAAAGCCGCGCGCATCGCCGTATTTTTCGGGGACCAGCAACCTGACAGCCGGGATGTTCAAGCGTTCAACCTGCACTGCCTGCCTTCTCCTCTACTTCAACTCCTGCTTCCGCCCGGTGAGCGATTCACCGAAGCGTATAAATTCTTCCCTGTCCGCAAAATGTTCGGTGAGTTTTCGGCTGTCGCCGTTACATGCCAGGGAAGCAGCCAGCATCCGGCCCGGCGTCATGTACCGCTGTTGTTCCAGCCAGTTCTTCGACCAGGGGCATAAATTGGTCGCGTTCAGCAGCGCCAACGCAACGGCATGTCGGTCCAATACCCTGAAGCGCCTGTCTTCAGTTTCGGTCATACTCAGGAATGGACCGTGGTCGCCGGTAACTATAAAAATGGAACCGGGAAATTGTTGTCTCAGTCGATTGATATCCTCAACCCATGTTTTGACGCGCGCAGTCCGGGTAATGAACTGTTTTTTGTATTCCGCAAACATTTCCGGGTCGCCGGTTTGATAGTCGTTACGCGTATGGCCCGGGTAATAGATATGAAAAACCGAAAAGACGGGTCCCGGCTGAGATCTCTCTGCCTGGTCGATCGAGTCGATGATCTCCTCGAACCATGTCTGTTTTCTTGCTCTTTTAAAGCGCTTCCTGAAGCGGTCCCGGTACATTGCCTGCGATGGTTTGGAGCAAAACCCCAGCAGCGTTGCCTGTTCGGCGCACACCAGCGAGGCACTAAGGTGCGCGGGGTCAAAAATATAACTATCGACGTATTCTCCCTGGCTCGCGCCCATGTAACCGTCGCCGAACCCGGTCTGGATGTAATAACCGTTGTCGCGCAGCAGGTCGGTCAGAAAACTCCTGCTGTGGCCGGAAAAAGCAGTGTAATGCCCGCGCCCCTTCTCCAATTCAAACAGGGACGCAAAAAAATTGCGGGTGGGAACATACTCGACAAACCCTTCAGTGTCCGCGTACATTGCGTCATCCAGCGCGGACAGGTAATCCGCGGCAGGATTCGTGACGCCGAGGAAGGCGTTCGAAAAAGTCGAATGCGTCAGCGCGTCAAATACTATCACGTGGATGCTTGTTTTCCGGTCCAGTGTGTGTGTCTGATGCGGAGGGTTGATGTTCTTGAAGCGTCCGTATTCAGTCAGAATTTCGGAATGCCCCATGAATGACACAAGGCAAAGACAAACCATGACAAGCGCCGTCTTGCCGGCGTGCAAAACACCGAAACGGTAATACACGAACAGCAGGGGAACAATCCAGGCGGCGTTCCACCAGGGGTTGCCGGGAAGAACCGCCAGGGTTTGCAGCCACAGCCCGAAGCAGAACGGCAAACTGAAGATTAACAGGACAACGGGATCAAAGCGCGCCGCGGCGAAACGGGAGCTTGTTGCCAGAAACAGGCAGAGCAGCAGGACCAATCCGGCCAGCCAGGTCCCGTAAAACACAGTCTGGTACCCGAAAAAAACAGGGCTGGATTTCCAGAACCCGAATGAAAGGACATTGCCGGCAAAATAAAACTGTAACAGAAGAAACAGCCCCAGCGCTCTCCTGCGCGCCCCGACGGTCGGCAATCGTTGCGCGCCGGCCTGGTTTTCCCTCATGGAAGCTTTACCTGGCATACTCATAAATGGTCCTGTCCGTCGACTGAATTGTATGCAATACGACGTTTGTGCATATTTCGTTTAAAATCCGTTCAAAATTTTCCAGGTTGTAATTGTGAAAAATATCTTCGCGATGACTTAGCAGGCCTTGCACCATGGGATCTGTCTTCGGGATGAACTCGATCAAGCCTCTTTGCGCAAGTCCACAGACCCAGCCTGTGAACTCCTCCATGGGAATGTTTCTGCCTATGACCAGGTGATGTATCAGGGCAAAGCAAAATACGCCGTCCAGGCGACCGAGCCGCTTTTCCAACGCTGATCTTTCTTCGTGCCGCCAGCCCATATCCGGTGTTGGATTGGCAATATCGTAATACAGGAACCAGGCCGGCCAGGCGTGACGCCGGGCTTCCCTGGCAGCAAGGTCGATAGCGCCGCAATCGAAATCGACACCGATTACCTGTTCTGCCCCGGCACTGACAGCAGCATTGCAGTATTCTCCCGTGTTGCAACCCAGGTCCAACAGCCTCAGCAGCTTGTTGTCCCTCACAAAATCATGGGCGATGCGGGTTTTATCCTTTCTGGCTTCATCCTCATAGGCATTATGCTCCGCATATTTCTGCCAGTAGGATGTTCGCTTGCGCTCCAGTCTCGTGATAAATTCTCTCAAGCCGTTGGCGAGCGCAACCAGGTTCCTGCGCGGGATTTTCCGCGTTTCTTTTCGATTCGGCCCACCAGATGCAGATTCCAATTTTCGCATCGCCCACGCTTGCAGGTGAATATGCAGCAGGACCTGCGGGCGGAAACAACTGCTGACGGGAAGCGCGGTGGAGACGTCCATCAAATCGAGACCTTCGATGCGTCCCCTGAACCATTGATTGAAATCGACACCGGAAAACGCCGCCAGACATAATGGGGCAAGAAAATGCTCGCAGAATTGCTTGTAGCCGAGAAAAGGATCGCCTTCCCGGTATTCACAGAACGAGAGGACATCCATGAATATCGGCCTGGAATGAATGAACTGCACGTTGTACGCCGATGCATCCTTCAACGTGAAGCCATTTTCCAGACCGTCAACCAGCAGCTTCAACGTCAGACACGCCGCGTCCTTCAACGCCTCGAAAGACCACTCGTAAGGGTAGGAAATGAAGGGGAGAGGTTCATGTTCGACCCACATTCCATAGGAACCGACGATTTCCGCGGCAATGCCTGCGTCGAGCGCCTCACCGGGAGAAACTTCCTTTGTATCCACTATCAGCGTTCCGACGCGCTCCCTGAAGAAATCCGATTGAATAAAGCCCCTTAACCCTTCCGCCGTGTCACTGGAAACACCCCGGAAAATGCGTTGAGAAGCAATGAAAACATGGCCGGCAGGGTCCCTGAAGGAACCGGGGGCTCTACTCATCACCAGGACTTGTCGAATGACTGTTTTCAGTCCTCTCGCTTTCTTTCTTATGCCGAAACAAGTCCAGCAGCCTCCAATACCAGTATTTAAACGTCACAACTGCACCGGCGATAGCTGCGACAATCGCCTGTAGCGCCAGGCTTATCGAACCCGGGTCGAGATAGGCATGGGCGAGGCTGCTTTTCAAGGACAAAAGCAGGATTAAAAAGACAGTGAGCATCATTGATTGCATTATGTCGCACCTGGATAATGGAAAAATTGAGGGAAGTGACTTGTCACTTCGAGGCTGCCCGCAGAATAGTACCACAGATACCAGCCTCGTCACTACGGTTTCCAGCCCGCATCCCCGTCCCGTATTCCTAACCCGGAAGCAACCGATAGAAGGACCGCATCCCGTATTTTGAAAGATAGAGCGGCCGGTAGGCGGTAATTTCGTTAAAACCGCAGTCGCTGAACAGCTTGAAATAAGAAGGTTCGGTATGCCAGAAAGAGGTATTATTCACGATAGAGGCCATGGGATTGTCCTGTTCCGAGAAAACTATCCCTTCATACCCGTTGGCTTGCACCAGGGTATATTGCCATTCATCAAGGGGAAAACGGACTGCCAGGCTGGGGCAGCATACCTGGGTATCAACCAGAACTTCCTTGCCCTGGCAGCGCCGCAGCAGTTCGACCTGGTCATCGATATCAAGGTGGTACAGCAAACCGAAAATCAGCACGACGTCAAACGCCGCAAGGTTGAATTCACGCATGTCTGAGTGGAAAAAGTGAATCCCCTGTTTTTCAATATTCCCGGGCACGCGTTCAGCGCGGCCGTCCACAGCGAATACCTCGGCGCCAAACTCATTGGCGACACGCGCAAATCTGCATGGGCCAGCGCCCAGGTCTGCGACCCACTTGCCCGACACATCGATCTCGCTGCTCAGCAGGCTGCGAAATATTTTATGGCGCAGGTGCCCCTCGTTCTGGTATTGTCCCAAATCCAGGGTGATCGTGGTTGTTTTCATTCGATCAATTCCTGATACTCCGGTCACCAGTCATGTTTTTTGCCAATAGAATGAGAGCATCTGTTCCGTTATGGAGGCCGGCGCCGACCTGGAGGGAGGAGATTCCATTTTGAGGTCGATGCCGTCTGCAGCCATGATCCCGGTCATATCCTCCCCGAAATCGGTGTACACCAGAGACTTCCCTCCGTTGGGGGCGCTGTGGTAATGCCGGGGTAAAATAAACACGTCCTCCGGGCCGCTGGTATCCACCCGGTACACGGTCTCGGCGGGCAGCGGGTGATCTGTAGGAACGGTAAAGATGTGAAACCCACCCGGTTTGAGGACCCGGTTAACCTCCCGGAACCCGACAAACGGTTTGCGGACGTGCTCAAAGATATCCGAGGACAATACCAGGTCGAAGGAATTGTCCTCGTAAGTCAGGTTCATCAAGTCCTGACATTGAACGTCCTCGCGATATTCACCAGGCTTAACGTCTTCCCAGTAGTAGGAACTGCAGTAACGCGGCAACTTGTGGAAAAGTTTCCGGAAAGGTCCTATCAACCCCGGTTCATAGATCCTGAGGTTCTGAAACTCGGACTCGCGCGCCAACTCTGCAAGATGTTCGGAGTTCTCCCGCGAGAAATAACTGAGAATCAGGCGCGCCTGTTCCCGGTAACGCAGACTGGCCCCACAATTCCCGCACCGGTATGTTTCCCTGACTGAGCGCCCTTCGCGGCGCAGGTAGCCGGTATGCCCGCATACGGCGCAACAGTCGGTGTAACCATCATTCTCGTAGCTGCCCTCGGCAGGGACGGCCTGAACCGCTTCGCGCCTGGCGAATTCCTGACCGACCAGCTTCAATATACGGGCCGTCCGTTCGTTCCATGAATTGGCCTGCAACAACCGTCGAACCCGCTCCAGGTTTCCGGCGATGGGGTCGTTATCGAGACAATGTCCGGTCCGCTCGATGAATTCCTCCGGCGTGTTGCCGACCTGCACAAATTCTCCGAAGGCTCCGATATTCGCAATCGGCGTACTCACAACCGGCACGTGCAGGGCAAAGTACACATAAAGCTTGAGGGGATTCATGTTCCGGGTGAGTTCATTATCCAGGTGGGGAATCATCGCCACGTCGAAGTGACGGATATAGCGCAACGCTTCCTCGTAAACCCGGACCCCGAGGAAATGGACATTTTTGAACTTGTCCAGCTTCCTGATCTCCCTGCTCTTGTGCATGGAGCCGATGAAGACCAGGTTCCAGTCGGGCCGTTCGCCGGCCACGCGCGCCAGCAGGTCAAGATCCATGCGCGTAATGTCCAGGTTCCCCACGTACCCGATCACCGGCCCTTTCATGCGTTTCAGTTGCGCGGGCTTTTTCCAGTTCCGCGCCTCTTCTTCCAGCAGTTCACACGCGTTGGGGATCAAATGAACATTATCCGTGAATTCCTGCATGGCTTCGAAGACACTGAGACAATTGGCAAAAGTGAGATGGCTGCGCGCCAGTATTGCTTCATAGTTGCCGTGCAATGCCTCCTTGTACCGAGGACTGCCGGGCCATTTCCGCTGATCGTCGATCACGTCGGACACCACCAGGTCCGGCTTGAACCGGTCCGCAATCATGGGGAAATCGAATTTATTGGGGCATACCCAGAAGATTGTGCGCCGCCGGCCGATTTGGTGGTCTTTAAATACCCGCCCCAAGTAATCAAGATAGTCACCTTTAGCCGGCAATATCCACTTGCGCAGACGGGAGGAGCGACCATCACCTGCGAAGACGAAGGTATCGAAACGAATTTTGCCCTGCTCCCTGGGGCGCGCTATCCGTCTCAGGGTCTCGTACAGAACCAGGCCGGCATGGCTGTGGCGGCCGCCTTGACCGGATTTGAGGACGTCTCCACCGGACTTGAAGATATTGACAGGCGCATCGAAATGGAGAATGCGGTTAATCCGGGGATCCTCAGCCAGGTACTTCACCAGCATATCCTGGCGTCTTCCGTAGATGCCGGTGTCGTTCTGCTTCCAGAAAAATACAATGTCCATCCTGTCGTCGACATACGAGTCGGCCTTGCCCGCGGGAAGCGCCGGCGCCCGGGCGGGCGGAGACGGACGCGTTACAGGGGCAGGCTGGACAGCGGCGACGACCCGCGCGGTCACCCGGGACGAACCAGACCCGTCGGAGAATATCCTGCGGTGATAGGCGACCAGTTCACGGAACTCCTCAGGTATCGGGGCAGGATTGTCCAGAACACGCTCGATCGTGTCTTTCAGACCGGGCAGGTTCGCGCCGTAGCTGTACTCACGCGCAAATATCTCCCGGTTTTGTACTGCTTTCTGCTTATATGCGTCGTAATTGCTGAATATCTCGTCAATCTTCTGCTCCAGCGGCGTATCGCCCAACAACTCGACCAGCCCCTTCTCCGCGAGATTCGCCAGGGGCGGCACGTTGGTCGCCAGCGCCGGAATGCCCATGGCAAGCCCGTCGGTGAGCTTGGCGGGCATTTGAAACCGGGAAGTCACCTGGTCCTCGGCCTGGAGCAGGCAGATCAGGTCACCGGCGCAGAGGTAGCCGGGCAAGTCGCTGAACGGCACGTTGGGGACGACTTTCACGTATACGGACCTGCTACGGATGAAACGTTGCGCCTCATTGTCCACCGGAGAACCGACGATCAGGAGCTTGTAGTCCGGACGTTTCAGGCTCTCCAACGCAGCAACGATGCGCGTGAAGCCCTTGTGTATGCGGGGAGTGCCGGCGAACACGATCACTTTATCTCCCGCGGCGAAACCAAGCTCCGCACGAAGCGCCTCACGCGGGTAGCGAGACGGGTCGAAATCGTGTTCATCG
The DNA here is from genome assembly GCA_028819495.1 of Gammaproteobacteria bacterium. Taxonomy (GTDB): domain Bacteria; phylum Pseudomonadota; class Gammaproteobacteria; order Eutrophobiales; family Eutrophobiaceae; genus JAAXHV01. The sequence continues at coordinate 18,801 of JAPPLI010000156.1, forward strand.
CGGATATGCGGCAACATCATGCCGCCAAACTTCTTCCTCAATTCCTCATTGGAGACCGTGATCCCGTCGAACAGCGGAATAAGTGTTTCGGCGTAACGGGTCCAGGTTTCGTCTTGTGGATGGATGAAGTCCGGTCTGTGGCGTTTACGTTTCACCTGTTTCAACGTCAGCGGTTCGCGATTTTTGAAAAACCCCGGTTCGTAGTCGTCCACGTCCAGAATAACCGGCCGGTTCCTGTGCAGCTTGGCTAGAACAGCCAGTTCCAGGCCGGGCAATCTCGGTTTGGATACATAGATCACATCGCCCTCAATCCCTGCGGCTATATCTTCCATGTGTCTGAAATGCTCCGGAAAGCCGGCGCCCGGGAAACTCTTGATGGCAACCCGGCTGCAGTTGCGCAACGGTTCCCACACCTGGTTCCCAAACCGGGGGAACTGGGCGCCGATCAACTCCACGTCGTAATCATGCCGCAGGACATCGGCCAGCAGGTAGGCGCGTCCCAGGGGATTGTGTCCCAAATCCCATGCAATGACCGTGACCCTGGTCCTGGCTTTACCGGCTTCGGACTGAGCTTGTACGGCCGGGCGCTGCTCTTCCGGGCGATCCCGGGCAAGTTTTGCTACCCGCTCGGTAACCGCCGGCTGCTCAACTGCGCGGCGCGCAGCGGATTTTTCTCTTGCTTTTGCGCGTACCTGGCGTACAGCCTCCAGCGCGCGGGAAAACTGGCCGGTGCTCAACCAGTACAGCAGTTTGAGCGCCCGGCGCAGGTTCTTCAACAACCACCTGATGCAACGCGCCAGCACGCGCATCGGGGCGGTGATTTTCCAACTGGTTGAGTTATAGAGTTCATCGATCTTCCTGTCGCGGTCCTTCAGCCTGGTCTTCATCCGGGCTGCGGAAGCCTCCATCTCTTTAATCCGTGTCTCCATGTTGTTCTTCATCCGGGCTGCGGAAGCCTCCATCTGTTTAATCCGTGTCTCCATGTTGTTCTTCATCCGCTGCGTGGAACTCTCCAGCGCCCTGATCCGCTCGTCCCGGGCCTTCAACGTTGCGGTACGCTCCTCTCTCATCCGCTCTGCCGAAGCCTCCAGGGCCTCGATCCGCTCGTCGCGGGTTTTCAGCGTCGCGGCGCGTTGTTCCAGACTGCCTTTCAGCCGCTCCGTCCAATCCTCCAGGGCCTCGACCCTCTCGTTGCGTTGTTTCAGCATCGTGGTGCGCAACTCCAGTTTGCTCCTCATCCGGGTGCCCGAATCCTCCAGGGCTTTGATGCGTTCATTGCGGACCTTGAGAGTTTCAGTACGCTCCGCCACGCTGCTCTTCAGCCGTTCCGTCCAGTCCTCCAGGGCGCCTATCCTGTCGTCGCGGGTCTCCAGGTTGCTCCTCAACAGGCCCACGGAGGCCTCCAGGGCTTCGATTCTCTCCTCGCGGGTCTTCAGCGTCTCGCTGAGTTCATTGGTCCTGTCTGTATGAAGGTTGATGGACACCTCCACCGATTCCAGGTCGATCAGGGCCTGCCTGGTCGCTTCGGTAACGGATATGTCCAGGTCTTCATCGAATGCCCCGCCACTGCGAAGGCGCAGCCAGAGCGCACGCTGCGACGGCAGCAGGTAATCCTCAGTCTCTTCAGCGGTCGCTCTCTCGTGGTAGAGGTCCAGGTCGATGAAGCGCTCGATAAGACCGCTGTCCGGCTTGATCGGATCCCCTTCAAACCCTTCAAGCTCCTTGACGAGCGCATTCAGCGTTTCCAGCGGATGCTGCATGAGCGATTCATATGAAAGGGAGATGCGCGGCAGACCCTGGGATGCCTTCAGGGCGTGGAGGTTGTACACTTCCCAGAGGGCCAGCCCCGCGGAGATGCTGAAGCCGTTGCGCGTCTGCAGGGAACGCGCCACTTCGAGCGGGTTGCGATAGATATGAATGCAAACGGGGTTGCTCACGTAGCGCCGCAACTCCGGCAGGAGCAGGCACAGGCGCGGCTCCTTGATGACCCAGGCCTGGTATTTGTCCAGTTCGGAAACAATCTTTTCAAAATTGCGACGTTGCTCGGCCAGTGTGGCGCGCGGGATGGCTTTCGGGTCGAAGTTGGCGATCTTCCACCAATCGGCCCCCACTGAATGCAGCATCTGGTCACAGAGATCGCGCATATCACGTCTTTCCCAGAACCCGAGGGGATTTTCGACGTTCGCATCCGTCAGTTCCGCTTCTTCTCCCACCCACACACCACAGTGGCGCAGCGCGCCGGTGATGGCGCTGGTGCCGGACCGGTGCATGCCGAGCACAAAAAGCGCCGGCCTGGACGTTCTCTCATCCAGGTTTTGTGTAACAATTTCAGTGTCGTTCATGGGCGGTTCGGGTCAGGCAACCTGCCTGTATTCATGCAGCACTTCCTTGATCGGCCCGCAGGCCTTGACTTTTCCGGCGTCGAGCAGGACCCCCTTGGTGCAGACGCGCTCCAGCAAGGAGAGATTTTGCGAGGCAACCACCAGGATCCTGGCGCGGTCCATAAAATCCTCGAGCCGGCGCCTGGCCTTGTCGACGAAGATCCGGTCACCGACGCTGAGCCATTCGTCCATCAACAGTATCTCAGGATCAAAGCAGGTACAGACCGCAAAAGCGAGACGAAGCCTCATACCGTTTGAATAGGTGTGTACCGGCATGGCCAGGTAGTCACCGAGTTCGGTGAATGCCGCAACTTCATCCATGCGCGCGCGCACCTCCTCCGGCATAAGCCCCAGGAACAGGCCGCGCATCATGATGTTTTCGTAGCCGGTCGCTTCGGGATCGATCCCTAAGGAAAGATTCAGCAGCGCCGCGGTCCGGCCGTGCCGCCGTACACGGCCGCGGGTCGGTTCGTACGCGCCTGTAAGCACGCGCAACAGTGTCGTCTTGCCCGCGCCGTTGCTGCCGACCAGCCCGACCCGATCACCGTGGTCGAACGCGAGGCTCACATTGTCGAGCGCACGCACGCACAGACGATTGCCGGCATCGCGCCCGATACGCCCACCGGTGCCATGGTGCAGTATGCGATGCTTCAGTGATCGCGTGCTGGTGTTATAGATCGGGAAAACGACCGTGACTGAATCGAGTTCAAGGTTCACCATGACGCTCATACCCAGTACGCCACTCGCCGGCGATAATTGCGGAACATGAGTAAAGCCGCAAGCCACCCGCCCAGCGTCATGCCCAGGACCGCGAGCCAGGAGGCAAGCTGCGGCGCCTGTCCCAGCAACGGCGCCCGCACCAGCTCTACATAGTGGAAGAACGGGTTGAAATCCAGCAACACGGTGCGGTCCGGCAACAGTTCCGGCATCCAGATGATCGGCGTTACGAAGAAGAAGATGCGCACGATGCTGTCCATGACAGGCGGTATGTCGCGGAAGCGGGCCGACACGAGACCGAACAACAACCCCATCCATACGCCGTTCAGGCAAAGAAGCGCAAGACCCGGGAGGGCAAGCAGCCCGACCCAGCCGGGCCGGATTGAGAACACGGCGGCAACGACGACAAAGATCGCAGCATTATGAAAAAAGATAATGAGGTCACGCCATACCACGCGATAAACGTGCACCGACAGGGGCAGGTCCGCCTGCTTGATGATGCTCCCGGCGTCGGTAAACGCGGTGCAACCGCCATTGATGAAACCGGAAATCAGCGTCCAGTTGATGAAACCAAGCGCAAGAAACGGCGCATAAGCCTCGATCTCAACCTTCAACAAGGCGCCGTACAGGATGCTCAGCGCCGCCACCAGTATGCCCATGCTGATGGTTAGCCAGAACGGGCCTATCATGGAGCGCCGGTAGCGCCGGCGAATATCCTGCCAGCCGAGCAAGCCCCACAGGTGGAAACTGCGCGCGCCTTTAACCAGGTCAAACAGGGCGGCTGCAACCTGCGTGGTCGCAGCCGGCGGGGATGACGGTACGGGCTGTGACCCGAGCATGTCTCCGAAGCTGTCTAGCTCTTCATCATCTCGGGTCGCAGGGGTGATGTCTTGCCGGAATGGGTGACTCAACATGGGGGAGTATTATAACAACTGTCAAAAAATGACCCAAAAGGATTTTGCTTCCATTAATGGATATTTGTAGAATTGTTAAACTAATGACATTCTCGCAGCACATGCAGTGGAAGCGGTTCTCATCACCCTGAGCGCCGGGTTGTCGTCCGCCCTTGTCACCTGGATACTGGCTCGTGCGGCGCTGAAACTCCTGACCGCATATAACGTTGTTGACCGGCCCGGAAAACGATCCAGCCATGAAGGGAACGTTCCCACCGGCGGAGGTATTGCGGTTGTCGGCGTGGCCCTGACGGGTTGGATGTGTCTGGCCTTCATCAACGGTATGCCTGGCGAGATCGGAATCATCGTAGCGGCAGCGGCTGTCCTGGCAGTGATTTCCTTTCTTGATGATGTAAGACACGTCCCGCAATTGGCGCGCTTTACTGCCCATGTCATCGCCGTTGCCCTGGGGCTTACCCTGTTACCCGATGCGGCGCTGCTGTTCGACGGACTGCTGCCGCTCTGGGCGGACCGGTTGGCGACCGGCCTTGCCTGGGTCTGGTTCATCAACCTTTTCAATTTCATGGACGGGATAGACGGGATTACGGGCGTGGAGACCATTGCGGTGGCGGGCGGTCTCGCCGCGGCGCTGTTGCTGATGGCCCCGGGAGAGAGCGGCGACTGGTCGAAGGCATCGCTGGCCGCCGTGCTGGCGGGAGCGGCAGTGGGCTTTCTTGTGCTTAACTGGCAGCCGGCGCGCCTGTTCCTGGGCGACACGGGGAGTGTCCCGCTCGGTTACCTGCTGGGCTGGTTGCTGGTCTGGAGCGCCTGCGTGGCGGACCTGTGGTGGCTTGCGCTGGTATTGCCGTTGTATTATTGGGCCGACGCAACGCTCACTTTGCTGGTGCGGGGCGCGCGGGGAGAGAAAGTCTGGCGCGCCCATCGCCAGCACGCCTACCAAGTCGCGGTCCGGGCGGGGGCAAGCCATGCTGACGTGGCGGGGTTCATTGCCTTGATTAACCTCGTGCTGGTCCTGCTGGCGCTGACGGCAACAGTCAGGCTCATGCCCGTCTGGTCGACGCTCACCCTGGCCGTCGCCCTGACCGCGACGGCGCTGTGGCGCCTGCACCACTGGCCGAACGACAATGCCATTGAGTAGATTAAACGGACGCTCTTGAACATCGAGCAAATCTTCCATAAAGTCGGTTTTTTGCGACGTGCAGGTAAAAAAATAGACCTTTTTTTAATCTGCCTGTATAATTTATGGCCCACTATACAGTGATTGGATTGGGTTCGTGGATCTCAAACAAAGGCATTTCCTCCCTCCAACAGACCATTTTTTTCTGTTTGGACCGCGCGGCACAGGAAAATCCACCTGGTTGCGCGCATGCTTGCCGGACGCTTATATCGTGGACCTGCTGGATGACGCGACCTGGCGTCAATACCTGAGCGACCCGGACCATATCAAAGCCGTAGTCAAAGCAAACCCGGAATACACCTGCTTTATTATCGATGAAGTGCAAAAAGCGCCCAAAATACTTGACAGCATTCACGCTCTTATTGAAGAGAACAAAGGACATCAATTTATACTGACAGGTTCCGGCGCCAGGAAATTGCGGCGCGGTGGTGTCAATTTGCTTGGGGGACGCGCGTTATTGTGTCATCTCCACCCTTTCATGGCATCGGAACTCGGCGCTGACTTTGAGCTTTCCGCCGCCTTGAAAAATGGACTCGTCCCTCTTATTGCAGCCGCTACCGACCCGGCAAGTAAAATGGCTGCGTACCTGAGACTGTACCTTAATGAGGAAGTACAGGCCGAAGGACTGGTCAGGGAGATTGATTCGTTTGCCCGTTTTCTGGAGACAATCAGTTTCTCCCATGGAGCTGTTATGAATGTCAGTAATATCGCCAGGGAGTGTCGTATTTCCAGAAAATCCATAGACAATTACCTCTCAGTCCTGGAAGATTTGCTGCTCGCTTATTCTCTTCCGGTATTTACCAAACGCGCCAAGCGGGCAGTCACCACGCATCACAAATTTTATTTGTTTGATACTGGTGTCTTTCAGCATTTGCGGCCCAAAGGCCCCCTTGACAGCGTCCCTGAAATCGACGGCATTGCCCTGGAAGGTCTGGTGATGCAACATCTCAAAGCATGGAGTGAATACAGCGGCGGCAACGTACAATGCTTCTTCTGGCGCACCAAGAGTGGTTCTGAAATCGATTTTATCCTCTATGGCGAAGGTCATTTCCATGCCATAGAGGTGAAAAATGCTGCCCACGTCAATACGAAACACCTGAGGGCATTGAAAACGTTTTGTCTCGACTATCCGGAGGCCAGACCGTTGTTCCTGTATCGGGGCAAAGACAAACTGATAATTGATGGCATACCGTGCTGGCCGACTGACGAGTTTCTGCGTAAACTCGTTCCCAACCACTGGCCTCTGACGCACACGCGCGGTCAACCCTGACATGGCAGGATGCGCCTTAAATCTGGCGGAGATTGCTCACCTGGCGCGTTCTGGACTAAGCTCGAGACGAGGCCCGGACATAGCGCTGTAAATCGGCCTGTGCGGGAGCGATGCCGTGGAAAGGACTTTCAAGGAACTTGGTTGAGCGTTACACTTTGACTGGAAGCTGCCAATCATAAGAAAATCAGGAGCGAACCGCTTTGAGTACCAGTTCCGCTACTTCTCATCCGCATTCATCAAACGAACGTGGTATTGAAAGTAATGTCCCTAAAAGACTGTTTATGTACTGGCACCAGGGCTGGAATAAGGCGCCGGACATGGTCAAACGCTGCGCTGCCACATGGCAACAGCACAACCCTGCCTGGGATATCAACCTTCTGGATGCGGCGACCGTCGGAGAGAAAGTCAAACTTCCGGCCGAACTGAAAACCCTGAACCTGCCGCTCCCCGCGCTTTCGGATGTAATCAGAATATGCCTGCTCAAGAAGTATGGCGGTGTCTGGGCGGATGCCACGCTCTGGTGTGTACGGCCGTTGGATGACTGGATCGAAACCGTATGTGTTCCCAGCGGTTTTTTTGCCTACGACAAACCAGGCCCGGATCGCCCCATCAGCAGTTGGTTTCTGGTAGCCGGCAAGGAATGTCGCATCGTTGATCTTTGGCACTCCGCGGTGCTGCATCTATTGGCGAAGACGCAGGCATATGCTCGCTTCAGTTGGGTTTTCAACGCTAATGAGAAGAACCGGCTGCTGAATGCGCTCAGCCGGCTGTGTATGGGTTACCTGTTGAGACGCTACAACTACGGACATTTACTGGTTACATCTTCCGATGATCCTGAAGCTGATAATTATTTCTGGTTCCACTACCTGTTCGGGAGATTGCTGGAGCAAAACAATGAGTTCCGTCAACTCTGGGCATCAACCCCCAAGATAAGCGCGGACGGTCCCCAACTGTTGCGACGCGGAGGACTCCTGAAGCCGGCAACGGATCGCACCGATCTCCTTATAAAAGAAAAAGCTTCAAACGTGCACAAGCTGACCCACCGCGTGGCTTTACCTGATGATATTACCGGGACGGTCCTGGATTCCCTTTACCACTCCGGGGAATGTAACTGACGCTGATGCGAATCCACGAATACCTGCTCGATTTCTTTATGACGCTTTTTGCATTGTCGTCTCTGGCGTTATGGGGGATTATCCTGTCCGGGGGCTCGTTCAGGGCCTACGCTATCCTGGCGCTGTTGGTCCCACTGGCTTCCGCTTACCTGGTCTTCAGAAACGGTCGAAACCATATTCCTCCCGATCCCGAAAATACCGCCCCCGAACGCTACGGAAATCGATTTGGGATTGAAACCATAACGATCTTTGTCCTGCTTCTGTTGATTTTCTTTTCCAAATCCGAACCGGTCACGTTTGTCCTGCTATTGGTCGCATTGTTTCTGTTTCTGAGACAGACAAATACTCGGCCATGGCATATCTCCTCATCTTCCACCTTGGAAAGATCGCCACTCGTACCCGGCGCCGCGCTGCTTATCGCCGTTACCTATACCCTGGTTTCACATCGATACGATCCGGACGACGCGGTCTACCTGTTTTTCGGACTGTTGCCCCTGGACCAGCCCTTGCAGGCAATGAACCTCTTCCCGTTCTACGACACGGCCAAGATGACGGTCAGTTACCCCACCATTGAAGCGGTGGTTTCATATTGGACCGGGACCAGTTTCCTGCAGGTGTATTACCTCGTCGTTCCTGCCCTGGCGGCGCTACTGGCCGTACTTGCCTATTACGGGTTGTTTCAGCGGCTCGGTGGTAGTTACGCAGGCGTGTTGACACTGATGACCGTCATCATTCTGATACTGTGGGCCGATAAGCACCAGGCTCCCGGCAATGATACCTTCGTCCGGTTGTACCAGGGTAAATCAATATTCTATGCAATGGTCTGTCCTTACCTCATCAGTTCGGCAATCGGCGTCCTGACGCGTTTCCCCGGAAGCAGCTTTCGTCTGGCAATGGCCAGCATCACGGGTATCGGCCTGACCCAGTCCGCAATCATTTTAATTCCCCTGTTTTTTGCGGGCTTGACCGTAACAGCATGGATAATCTACCGGGAACCACCCAGGCACGCGCGCTACCTGCCTTTCCTGGTCGGCGGCGCCTCATTCCTGGTATTGGGTATCTTTATGGCAGCCGGCCTGGGGGGTATTCCTACCGCAAAAAATCTCAGGTTTGACACCCTTCACGAAGCGCTTGATTTCAGGTACGGCGACGGGCTGCGCGGATATCTCGGTATTGCAAGCATATGCCTGCTACCCCTGCTTGCACACAATGCCGCCAGACATAAAGCGACCATCGCGCTGAGCGCCGGACTGGCGCTGGTTGTGTTGAATCCAATCGTTGTTTTTCTGGTCGCCAAAATCGCCTGGTCGTTAGCCTGGCGCCTGCAATGGCTGCTGCCGCTGGCGGGCACAGTGGCTGTGGGAATATTTCTTGTGGCTGATTTCATCGCGCGCGGCAGGCCGTATTTACGGCTGCTGCTTTGCGCCTTGGGGTTGATCGGATTTGCCATGCTCGGCCATACAACATTTTATAAACATAACCGCAATGCCATTGGAATTCCGCAGATTAAACCGCCACCCACAGTAAACGGGGTTTTCGAACGCCACCACAACGGCCGCTACAAGCTCCACGCCGAATATCGCCTGGAAAACGGGCGCATCTGCATGTCTAACGGATGCTACTAAGGGCATTGATAACTGAGCAGCCGTAAAAGCGTGTAACCTCTTTGTTATATAACCCGGAAGCCGTTTTGAGCATAAGGAACGCAGGATGTTCCGTTCACTTGCATCCGGCCTGGTGTGGACACACACTTGCGGGCTCGGCTATTATTTCTGGAAACATCGTTATTTGCTGTCACGCAAACGGTTATATTCACAGCTTGTACAAACAAGACCATTCGATCAGGCCGGGAGAAAACGAATTTGAACCAGACTAATCCAGTCGATTTTCTCGTTGTCGGCGCCTCAAGATCAGGAACAACGACGTTGTTCGAGACTCTTAGCAGACATCCTGGTATTTTTATTCCGCAACGTAAGGAATGTCGCTATTTTTCTTGTATGCAAGGTGGGTTCGCGGGGCCTGAACCGCAATATGCAAACAGCGCCATTCAGACCCTGGAAGAATATCGCTCCCTGTTTAAACGGGCCAAATCCGGCCAGCTCTGCGGAGATATTTCACCTGATTATCTCTATTATTACCAGAATGCCGTTCCCAAAATTCTCAATGAAAAAGATGCGCGAACTCCGATTATTATCGTTTTGCGCAACCCTATCGATAGGGCGTATTCCAATTACCTCCACCACGTAAACGATGGACGGGAGAAATTGGGTTTTGAGGATGCCCTTATTGCGGAAGAAGAACGCCGTGCCGCAAATTGGACCTGGGGGTGGAGATACGTGGACGCAGGGTTATATGCTGAACAGGTCAAGGCCTATACCGACAATTTTGAGCGTGTATTACTCCTTTTATTTGAAGAAGACATTGCAACGGGACAGGCAACGGAAAAGGTTCTGGATTTTTTAAACCTCCCTTTTCTCCCGGAAATCCCGACTGATATACATGCTAATGTTTCAGGCTATCCAAAAAATCGCATGTTGCATCAAGTGACTACGCGAGTTGCGTGGGATGATTTGATCATCCGAAAAATCAAGAATGCGCTAAAAATGAGCCCTTTCCATGCCGTTACAAGGCGAATCTATAGAAAAATATTGGAAGTAAATTTGAAAAAAGAGCAAATGACCTCGCAGACGAGGTTGATGCTCAAGGAACAATTTCAGGACGATGTCACGCTGCTGGAAGAATATACAGGACTTCCTGTGCGGAAGTACTGGATGGATTTTCGGTGAGACACTCTGATTATCCTGATATCAAGGATGCTCTGTTATCGAACTTCGGCGGCCTGCGCCTGATGTATCAGTGAATTCAGGGCGTCAATATGACTATCAATTGCTGCAGAAACTCGATATTTAGCTGTTAAATGGGACAGTTCCATGGTGTTGTCGCGTTCATTAAGTGAATCATATATGGCAGACGCCAGTGCATTCGCATCTCTTATGGGTGTCACGTAACATCGTGTTGCCGTCTCCAGCAATGCTCGCGCACTCGGAAAGCAATCAGTAGCGACGACCGGGCAATTAACTGCCAAAGCTTCCAGCACGACACCGGGCAATCCTTCAAAATCCGAGGATAAAACAAACAGGTCTGCCCTGGCCAACCACTCAGGAACATTGGAAACAGACCCTGGCATTTGAATCAGATGAGCTATACCCAGTCGAACCGATAATGCCTGGAGTTTGCTTCGGTCTTTCCCTTCCCCCAGTATCGTAAGCCGACAGTCAACTTCATTCCTCACTTTGGCAAAGGCACGAAGTAATACGTCAAACCTTTTTTCTTGACTTAATCGGCCCACTGCAATCAAATGTCTTGGTTTGTCATTTAGGCGCACTGGAAATTTGGTTTTCTCCGGGGAGGAGGCATCGGGGATGAGCGGATTATTGACAGCAACCAACTTATCACTTGCTTCGGGAAAGGACTTTCGCAAAATCGCGCTCTGCTCTTCTCCCAGTGACAACACCCCATCGCAGTAACGAAATATGAGCGCATAACATACTGGACGTATTAACTTCTGTAAAAGATTATGATAGGGGGTAACAACCGGGCTGGTGATTTTGATAATTAACTGTGTAGATCCAGGGCAATACAGCTTGACCAACAACGCTGAAAATGAATTAACGTTATTACCTGCCGACAAAACCACATTCGGTTTTGTCTCGCGTAAATAACGTCCCATTTTAGTAAAACCCTTGAGCAGGTCCCACAAGCGAATTCCTGATGCAGGCACGAAATAACGAACGTTTACATCTTCAGTTATGACAGCCTCTAATTTATCTTCACCCGGGCTACCTTCAGCACATACCTGTAATTCTGTTTCTATTCCACGTTCAGCAAAACCACTGGCTAGGTTAGCCGCGACATGCGAGACACCACTACCCAATCTCAAATTATGCAGTATAATGCTCATACGCACTGCTGTACCCTCCCTCCTCACACTGTTTATGCCTGAACATATGATGATATAGCGCTTTGCTTGTTATTATCTACACTGCACAATGAGCCGCTGGCACCCGCTGATTTAACCAGACTATAACACTAATCCGAAAGCCATTGAGTCAAAGTAATCCAGTCGATTTTCTCGTCGTCGGCGCCGCAAAATCAGGAACAACGACGCTATTCGAGACTCTTAGCAAGCACCCTCGGATTTTTATTCCTCCGGGTAAAGAGTGCCGTTATTTTTCTTGCATGACCGGTAATTACCTGGGACCCGGAATGATAGCTGCAAATAGGTACATTAAATCCCTGAAGGAGTATCAATCGCTATTCAAAAAAGCTAAACCGGGTCAGCTCTGTGGGGATATTTCACCTGATTACCTCTACTATTGCCAGAACGCCGTACCTAAAATTCTTGAGGAAAAGAACGCTCAAATCCCGATTATTATAGTGTTGCGTAATCCCATAGACCGGGCTTATTCAAATTACCTTAATCATGTTCGCAGTGGATGGGAAGAATTGAGTTTTGAAGATGCTCTCAATGCAGAAGAAGAACGTCGTGCAGCAAATTGGGCTCACGGGTGGTTCTACATAGCGGGTGGATTGTATGCCGAACAGGTCAAGGCATATATGGAAAATTTTGAACAAGTTTTGGTGCTGTTGTTTGAAGAAGATATCGTGACGGGCCGGGCAACTAACAAGATATTGGATTTTTTAAATCTCGAGTCTCTCCCGCAAAGTCTGACTACTGTACACACTAATCGTTCAGGTTATCCAAAAAATCGATTATTGCATCGAATGACTATGGGAGTGTTGATGGATGAATTGATAGTCAGAAAAGTCAAGAATTTGATCAAAATGACCCCTTTATACCCTGGAGCAAAGCGGATTTATAGAAACATACGGGAAATGAATTTGAAAAAGGAAGATATGTCCCCGAAGACGAGAGAAGCGCTCAAAGAAAAGTTTCAAGAAAATGTGGCTCTATTGGCAAAGTACACTAAAATTCCCGTACAGGAGTTCTGGATAGATTTTCAATAGGTCGTCTTCAGGTTACATAATTTCGGTTGTTAAGTCGGATTGTCCTTCACGGTTGTGTACTTGAAAACGTGCAAAGCTGACAGCCGGTATCGATACGTAAAGTTGACTGCATGTCGACAAACGACCCGAGCAGGCGTGGAATCATGAATTTTTTCATTGTCGGTACGTCCAAGTCAGGGACAACGACGTTGTTCGAGACTCTAAGTAAGCACCCTGGAATCTTTATTCCCCCACGTAAGGGATGCCTCTATTTTTCCTGTATGCCGGTCAGTGTCTCAGGGCGCCCGCCGAGGTCTTCGAAGTTTGTAGTTCAATCTCTCGAAGAATACCGAAAATTGTTCAAAAGGGCTGAACCGGGTCAGCTTTGTGGTGATATTTCACCCGATTATCTCTATTATTACCAGAATGCCGTTCCCAAGATTCTTGATGAAATCAATGCGCAGGTTCCTATCATTATCGTCTTGCGTAATCCCATAGATCGGGCTTATTCGCATTACCTCCACCATGTACGCGAAGGTTGGGAAAAGTTGAGTTTTGACGTTGCCCTGAATGCGGAAAAAGAACGACGTGCAGCAAACTACGCCTGGGGGTACAACTATGTGGATATCGGATTATATTCCGAAAAGGTAAAGGCGTATATGGACAATTTTGAAAGGGTATTGCTCCTCCTGTTTGAAGAAGACATCGTGACGGGCCAGGCAACAGACAAGATCCTGGATTTCCTGAACCTGGAACCCTTCCCGGAAGCCCCGGATGATATACATGCAAATGTTTCCGGCTATCCGCAAAGTCGCTGGCTGCACCGGTTGATGACGGATCAACTGGTTGTCAGAAAAATCAAGAATGTCGTTAAGGCAACTCCTTTGGATACCACGTCAAAACGGGTTTATCGGAAGGTGATGGAGGGGAATTTGAGGAAGGAGGCAATGGCGCCGGAGACGAGGCGGATACTCAAGGAGAAGTTTCAGGATGATGTTGCCCTCTTGGC
>JAPPLI010000198.1 GCA_028819495.1 Gammaproteobacteria bacterium
TGGGGTCGGAGTAAGAAATCCGTCAGGATTTTTACTCTGACCCCGGAATTTTTAAGATCATTGAACTACGAGAAATACCATGCTTGAAGCGCTGATTGTTTCCAACCTGCTGCTCTGGATCATTGTAGTAATCCTCGGAGTGATGGTATTCGCACTGGTCAGGCAGATAGGCGTGCTGTATGAACGGGTGGCGCCGGCCGGCGCCCTCATGGTGAACCAGACCTTGCGCCCCGGGGACGCCGCCCCGGAAATGGAATTATTGACTGTCGAGAACAAAAAAATCCGCATCGGCGGCGTCCGCGAGCCTGCACGCAGCCTGTTGCTGTTTTTTCTCGCGCCCGATTGCCCGGTGTGCAAGACCCTGCTGCCGGTGCTGTTCTCCGCGCACAAGGAGGAAAACGGGTGGCTGGACATTGTGCTGGCCAGTGACGGGCCGGTCGAGCAACACCGCAAGTTCATCGAACAGCAGAAGCTGTCACGCTTCGATTACGTGCTGTCGGAAATCCTCGGCCGCAGCTACGGGGTTGGCAAATTGCCGTACTCGGTGCTCATCGATGAGCAGGGCAAGGTCGTCACCATGGGCATCATCAATTCCAGGGAACACCTGGAGAGCCTGTTCGAAGCGAAGGAACGGGGCGTCGCCTCGATCCAGGAATACGTGAAAAAGCACTACTCCGCGGAAGCTGAAGAAGGCGCGGGATAAATGGGGTCGGAGTAAAAATTCTTCGAATTTCTTACTCCGACCCCTTAATTTGAGAATTTTTACTCCGACCCCAAATTTTTTTCAACATAATCCAGCACCTCGTTCAACACATCCGTGTCGCCGACATGGTTCGCCAGCAGCAGGATCACCTTGGCGTTGATCTTATGGCTTTGCTCGGTCGTCAATCCTTCGTGCAGTGCTATCAAACGGGCGTAAAAATCATCCGGGTTTTCAACGCCGAGTTCTGTCCGGAGGCTCACCCTTCCAGCGCCTCCCACATTTCGGAATCCCGTTCCGCGGTCCAGATCTGCGGGTCGGCAATACCTGAGGCGATGTCGTAGGCGCGCGCCACGTCAAACGGCAGGCAGTGGTCGAAGATTACCCATTCGCCGAATTCCGGTTTCAGTGTCGAATAGGTTTCCTTGTAGATTTCCTTCAGGTCCTTCCCCTGTTTTTGCCCTGCCTCCACAGACCGGTACATGGCGGTGACGAAGGCGCGGGTGCCGTCTATGCCTTCCCGTATGGTTTTCTGCGTTACCAGGGCATCGCCGCGTCCCGGCACCAGGGCCCGGGGTTTCAGCGCGGTGATGTTGTCCAGCGTGGCGGGCCAGTCCAGCAGGTAGGCGTCGCCGGTATAGGGCGTGGCCCCGTACTCCACCAGGTCGCCGCTGAACAGCACCCGTTCTTCAGGCAGCCAGACCACGGTATCGCCCTTGGTATGGCCACGCCCCAGTTGCATGATCCTCACTTCAGTATCGCCCATCCACAGGGACATCTCCCCGGTAAAGGTTATCGTCGGCCAGGTCAGGCCGGGAATGGTTTCATAGCCGTTGAACAGCCTCGGGAACCGCTCGAATTCTGATTTCCAGTCCTGTTTCCCGCGCTCGACGATGAGGTCATAGGTATCCCGGCTGGATATGATGTGTTCCGGTTCGTAGGCGCTGGCGCCCAGCACCCGCACCGCGTGGTAATGGGTCATCACCACGTATTTCACGGGTTTGTCCGTGACCGACCGTATTTTATCCAGCACCCGTTCAGCCATCAGCGGCGTTGCCTGTGTGTCAATCACCATAACTCCGTCATCACCGATGACCACGCCGGTATTCGGATCGCCTTCAGCGGTATATGCGTAGGCAGTGTCCGCCAGCCTGCTGAACGTCACCTGTTTCTCGCCAAGGTCCGCCTTGGAAGCGAATTCTTTGACCATTTTTAGGAACCTCTGATTAAGTCAGAGGTTGCTACGGTACAGGGATGTGCCGTCAAAATCAATGACATAAAGTCATTGATTTTGGGAGCGAAACAAAAATCGCATTTTTGTTTCGCGTGCTCTGAACAAGTCCAGGACGGACTTGTTCAGAGCTTCATTGACTCCATCCTCTGTTGAGTTTGATTGCGGGGAGCGTATTGTAGTATCCGGGATGGTCCTCCGCAATGATTTGTAACAAAATCAGGAATGAGGCGAAAGTTCTATTCGGAAAATGCAAGCGTGCCGATATCCACGATATGACCGCCGCCATCGGCGACCAGCGTTGCCCCGGTCACAAATGAAGCGTCATCGGATGCAAGAAATTCAACACAGGCGGCAATCTCTTCCGGTTCCGCCATGCGTTGCAGGGGCAGGTGCCGGGTCATCTCAGCCCTGGCTTTTTCCGTCGTGAGGCCTTTTCGCTCTGCCACGCTATCCACTTCCATATCGCTCATGGGAGTTTTTACCCAGCCGGGACACAGGGTGTTCGCCCGGACCCCCTGCGCGCCGTAGTCACAAGCCAGGGTCTTCGTCAGACCCATGAGGGCATGCTTGCTCGTTATGTAGTCGGCAAGACCCATTGTTGAGAGGATCCCGGCAACGGAGGAAATAGTCACGATGGCGCCGCCGCCTCTGTCCGTCATGGCAGGGACGGCCGCCCTGGCTATCTGCATCACACCCGTCACGTTTACGTTTATCACCCCTTGCCAATCGGTCACATCCAGCGTTGTCACGCTTCCCGCTGCAGACACTATCCCGGCATTGGCGACTAATATATCCAGGCCGCCGAACCTGGCGACCGTTTGCGCCACGGCCGCAGCGCAATGATCTTCATCGGCAGTGTCACCCCGGATGGCCAGACAATCCAACTCTCCGGCAATCTCAGACAGGGGTTCCATGCGGCGACCGGTTATCGTTACGGACGCCCCGGAGGACACGAATCTCCTCGCAATTGACGCGCCGATACCAGTGCCGCCGCCCGTGATTAACGCGACCTTGCCTTCTAATCGTTTATTCATTCAGCGACTCCC
>JAPPLI010000172.1 GCA_028819495.1 Gammaproteobacteria bacterium
GCCGTACATGCCGCCCCAGATGGTGTAAGCGCCGGTTATTATGATCATCAGCGCGGTGCCCCAGACATAAGGCACGTCGAGCACCGCGGTCAATACATGGCCCAGTCCCTTGGTGATGCCCACCATGTACCAGAGCGTGGCAAACAGGATGATGACGGCGGACAGGATCCGGATCGACTTCGAGAGGGAGGACTTATAGCGCAGGTGAAAATAATCCGGAACGGTATAGGAACCGAGCAGCGCAGTCTGGTTGCGCATGCGTGGTCCCAGCACCAGCCAGGAAATGACGCAGAAGATGGCCCAGATCAGCCCCACCCAGGCCCAGGACAACCCGTACTGGAAGGCCTTGCCGGCCTGGCCGATGTAGGTATTGGTGCTGGCGAAGGTGGAGAAAAACGCGAGCGACACGACCCAGCCGGGAATTTCCCGTTTGGCGACGTAGAAGGCCTTGACCCCCGCCGCCGCCCTGTTCCTGAAATACCAGCCGACACCCAGGCAAAACACCAGGTACACAAGCATCAGTGCGAGGATGGTGGCGTGTCCGGCCAGGTATTCGATCATGTCTGCCCGCCCTCGCCGCCGTCTTCCTCGTCCCCGTCCTGCTCGCTGATATGGACCGTCATGCGGGAAACGATGACGGCATTGACGACAATGACAACGATAATCCCCCAGTAGGGGAAGGCGGTCAGGAAATCCATGAGCTGCTTTGAACTACAATTAATTCGCGTGTTCTACGATGGCTTAAACCCTCTTTATATAGACGATATCACAGTTCTGTCAATCGACCATGCGTTGGAAAATACTGGAAGGTATCAGCCGGAGCGCCAATTGCCATCCTCAACCATAACAAGCCTACGGCATACCTGATTCTTGCCGAGACTTACGAGTGGATTATGGAAAAACTGGATGATATCGAGCTTTCCGCAATAGTTGAGCTACGCCGTTCAGAGAAAGCAAACGCTATTGAGGTGAGCCTGGATGATTTATAAGCTTAAGTTCCTTCCAACAGCAAATTATCCGGTCTTTTTTCACTTTTTAAATGCATTTTTCCCTACACGGAGAAACCCGGCAGGTCGTAGCCTGCCAGCGCCTTGATTTCCGGTATAGGCCAGGTACGTTTACTGTGACTCAGGCCGGTTTTAATCAACGTGTCAGCCATATGAACCGTTAATGGGATTGGATCGATAACAGGCACATCCAGTCCGGCATCAAGCAAACCACGGCGCATGGCTGCGGCGCAGCCCAGGAAGCCGGTACAACCGAGGATCAGCGCATCGGCGCCGTCCCGTTGCACGGCTGTCAGCGCTTTATCTGTCAGGGCTTCGTTAAGTTCCTCCACATCATCGCTGATCTCCAACACGGGTATGTCTATGGCCTGAAACGAAGCGTACTTGGCGCTGAGACCGTATTTGGATGCCATGTTATCGATAAGCGGACGCAAACGGCCCAGTACCGTAATGAAACCGAAACTGTGCGCCAGCAGGCCGGCCGCGTGCATCGAGGACTGGCAAGGACCCAGCACAGGAACGGACACTGCCTCGCGGCATGCATCAAGTCCCGGATCACCCATGCAGTCGATGACGATGGCATGGGCGCCTTCCCGCTGCGCACGCATGGCCTTGGTGATGGTGTCCGGGACGCTCAGTGCCTCGTCGAATTCGGATTCTATGGACGCGGGGCCTTTATCGAGGAGGGAATGCCGCACCTCCAGATCCGGGCGTTCCAGTTCCCTGAGATCGTCAAGCTGCCGGATTCCCCGCGTGATGATGGGCGTTATCACATGGATGACGGTTTTCATCGGTAGCGTTACCAGTTCAAGTCCACACTGACGCCATAGGTGGCGGGCAGCCCGTAGTTTTCACCGAAACCGACCGTTGAGGTCAATACCTGCGTGCGATAAACCTCATCGGTAATGTTCTTCCCCCAGAAGTGAATGCCCCAACTTCCATTGGCGGAAGCAATGCCCGCCCGCGCATTCGTTATCCAATAGCCGTCTTCACGCGCTTCCGGCGGTTGTCTCACGATATCGTAGATCACGTCGTCTTTATAGGAGGTATCAAACATGACATCTGCCACCAGGCTGCCGGTAAGGTTCCATTCGTACCTGACCAGGGCGTTAAAATTCACCTCCGGCGCGTTCGGCAGTTTGCTGCCGGTGGCCACATACGGGTCGAGAATAGAATCCGTGATTTCGGTATCAAGTAATCCCAACCCCAAACGTATATCCAGACCTTCCGCCGCCTTCCATAACAGATCAAATTCCGCGCCATATACCTCGGCATCACCGGCATTGGTAATACCAAACAAAGGCCCGACCACAGGATTCTGATATATCGAACCGTAAATCTGCACGCCTTTATAATCATAGAAGAATGCGGAGACGTTGAATTGCAGACTGTTGTTCAACAGTTGTGTCTTAGCGCCGATTTCATAAGCCCAGACAATCTCTTTATCGAACCCTGCGAGGTCGGCAGGATTAAATGTGAGTTGCCCCTGGAAACTGCCTGATTTAAATCCCCGGCTGACATTCGCGTACAACAGGGCGTTTTCAAATCCCGTATAATCGATGCCCACTTTGCCTGACAAATTTGAAACGTCGTAATCATTACTGACAGACGGAAAAGCCTGGCCCTCTATCCCCGTCCTCCCGAAATCGGCGAAAGTGAATGCATCCTCGAATTCTTTTTCCTCTTCCGTATAGCGCAGCCCGGCAATAAACTTCCAGTCTTCGTGCAATTGCCATTCGACATGACCGAATACGGCATAGGAATCCGCTTCCTGGCTATATTCATTACCGACGAAGGTAAAGGGGAAAGGCAGATCTGTGGTGTCAAAAATATCCCGCGTTGATACCTCGTCGCGACCGTAGAATACACCGCCGATCAATACCAGTTCCAGTGTTTTCCAACATGAAATGAGCCTGAAGGGCGGACGTGATTCCAACATGAA
>JAPPLI010000031.1:0-5195 GCA_028819495.1 Gammaproteobacteria bacterium
GAGATCCTGTTTGGAACAGACGATCAATATGTATAAAAGTGTGCGGTTGCCCTGACAATTTGGTCATCTATTTCATTATAGTCGAGCTGATCTCTGAGGTCTGAACTAGGCTGATAAGTTGGGTCGACCAGTAGTTTAATTTGAGGTTTTGCTTCTTGAATTAATTCATAGCCATTCTTGCTGTTAATAATCCTGCGAAATAGTGAGTTAGTCTTACGCGCTCTTTTTGCAACACGGTCGTTTCCTCGTGTTTTTTGATTATCGATTTCACGCTGAACAGGACGACAGACGATGACATGTATCTCATCAAACTCCGCCCATATAGACCAGTCAAGTTCTTCCAAAGGACGACACTGGGTGAACAGATTTGTATCTGGAATGAAATGAAGAATACTCACTATATTGGAGTTAGGTGGTCCGACCCGTTCTTGCGTTCCTGTTTACGATTCACCGGCGACCTCAATCTCCTTGCGCAAAGCCAGAATAAAATCCTCCCCTATGGAATCAGCAACTTTATTCATCATGCCCTGGCTGAACTTGCCCAATCGGCCAATCAGATTAATTTCCGACGTGTACAACACCTCCGTCGCAGCACTGTCAATCTCAGTCAGCGAAAGTTTGCTCACAGCTTTTATCCTGCTCGCTTTGCCGCCCTCGACCCCCTGGGTCTGATAGGATGCAAATTCAGGAGGACGTTCTTCAAGGACATCAATATCAACCTTGAACTTCGTCCTGATTGGCCCGATTTTTATTTTGATACCGGCCCGGTATTTTTTTGGGCCGACCTGTTCGACCTGTTCGCAACCGGGAATGCAGGGCGCAACCGATTCGGGCGAAGTAATAAACTCCCAGACGTTCTCACGGGGCGCAACTACGGTAAAGGATTTTTCAATCTTCATCATTCTCTCCCTAATACTGATGTGCGGGAACGGTAGTACTATTTGCAAGTGAACGTCAAGTATACGGAAATACTTGAGACTGATAATACCCCCTTGTGGAATATGCAGAGGGACTACCCTCATGCCCGGTTTGGATTTAGACTGACACGATGAATAATCTGAATGATCGCTTGCAACAGGTGCGCCTGGAGGTAGCTGAGGCGGAGCGGCAGTTCGGCCGGGAACCCGGCAGTGTGAAACTGCTCGCCGTGAGTAAAACCCAAAAAGCTGCCGATGTCCTGGCGCTGGCGCAACTGGGGGTCTCGGATTTCGGTGAGAACTACGTCCAGGAGGCGCGGGCCAAAATCGGGCAATTGAGCGGGAATTCGCTTACCTGGCATTTCATCGGTCCGATCCAGTCCAACAAGACCCGCCAGATTGCAGAGCATTTCGATTGGGTGCACTCGGTGGATCGCATCAGGGTCGCCGAGCGGTTGAATGCGGCGCGCTCCCCGGATCTGCCTCCCCTGAATATATGCATACAGGTCAACGTGGATGCTGAATCCACCAAGTCCGGCGTCGGCCCGGATGAAGTGGAACAACTGGCTGAGCAGATTCTTCCACTACCCAGGCTCAAATTGAGGGGACTCATGGCGCTACCCGCGCCAACAAATGATTTCGCTGAACAGCGACGTGGTTTCCTGCGTACGCGCCGCCTGCAGGAGCAACTCATGGACAAGGGCTACCGGCTCGACACTTTGTCCATGGGGACAACCAATGATATGCGCGCCGCCGTAGCTGAAGGAGCAACCATCATCAGGATCGGGACGGCGTTGTTCGGTCCGCGAACCCGCTGAGCGCCTCCGGCCTGAAACTTCAGGTCTTACCTGATATCATTTAACCATGATTCAGGATCACAAGATTACCTTTCTGGGCTGCGGCAATATGGGGACCAGCCTCATCAGCGGACTTGTCGCCAACGGCCATCCTGCATCTTCCCTGTGCGGCGTTGACCCGGATGAAAGCCAGCGCCGCAGGCTTGCAGACCGCCACGATATACGCATCACGGCCACGATAGCTGAAGGCGTTCCCGGCGCCGACGTCATTGTGCTGGCCGTCAAGCCTCAAACCGTCCCGGCTGCACTGGCCGAGGTGAAACAGGCCCTGCAAACCGAGCGCCCGCTGGTCCTGTCCATCGCAGCCGGCATTCGCATTGCAACCATCAGCAGGGCCCTCGGCGGGTGCCCGGTGGTGCGCGCCATGCCCAACACGCCTGCCCTGTTAGGCGCCGGCGCAACCGGCTTGTACGCCGCAGCGGACGTCGGCGCGGACCAGCGCCGGCTGGCAATGCATATCATGCAGGCGGCCGGTGTTGCGGTCTGGCTGGATGACGAGTCGCAACTGGACGCCGTGACCGCCGTCTCGGGTAGCGGCCCCGCTTATTTTTTCCTGGTCGTCGAACTGCTGGAAAAAATGGCCGCGGAGATGGGCCTGTCCCGGGAACAGGCGCATTTGCTCAGCGTTGAAACTGCATTCGGCGCGGCTAGAATGCTGAAGGAAACCGGCGAGGACGCGGCTACCCTCAGGCAACGGGTCACATCCCCCGGCGGGACTACGGAGAAAGCGCTGCAGGTTTTCAGGGAAGGGGGTCTCGAACCTTTGCTGCGCCGGGCGCTGACGGCCTGCCGGGACCGTTCGGTAGAACTTGCAGAACAGGGGGATTGAAAGGTGGGCGCCTCCTACCTGTCCGATGCCATGCTGTTTCTGGTCAATACGCTTTTTTCCCTGTACATTTTACTGGTAGTCCTGCGTTTCATGCTGCAAACGGTCAGGGCCGATTCACGCAACCCGGTCTCACAATTCCTGCTGGCGGCGACCAACCCGCCCCTGCGCCTGCTGCGCCGTATCGTTCCGGGGTACGCCGGGGTAGACTGGTCCTGCATTATCCTGATGATAACGCTCCAGGCCGTTGAGCTGTTTCTTACCAGCCTGATTGCCTTCGGCGCCTCTCTCGCTTTTTTCGGCCTGCTCCTGCTCAGCGCCGCCGAACTGCTGAAGCTGATTATCTATATCTTCATGTTTGTCATTTTTGTACAGATTATCCTCAGTTGGATCAACCCGGGCGCGTATAACCCGGTAACGGCGCTCCTGTATGAATTATCGGAACCCCTGTTGCGACCGGCGCGCAGATTATTGCCTGCAACCCACGGCATCGATTTCTCCCCCATCCTGGTGTTTATCTTCCTGCAACTGTCGTTGATGCTGCTGGTCAGACCCCTGGCTGACCTGGGACGGGTGTTGGCCGGATGACAACCGTAACTGCCGCCCGTTCCACGACCCTGTTGCCAGCTTCCGGCCTGGTATAGTATTCTTGCTCTTCCAGCAACAAGGAGTAACCGATGTCCCGCATTTCAGCCCTCTTTATTACAATTTTGTTGGTGGCAGCCGGATTGGCCGTCAACGCAGAGCAATCCAGGACCTTCGGAGATTACACCATCCACTATGCCGCCTTTACCACGGACCTGCTGTCGCCCGAGGTTGCCCGGCTCTACAAAATCCGCCGCAGCAAAAACCGGGCCATCATCAATATTTCCGTGCTGAAAAAGGTCATGGGAACGACGGGGCAGCCGGTAAAAGCGCAGGTGGAAGCCTCCGCGACCAACCTGAACCGGCAACTGAAAAACCTGAATACCCGGGAGTTAAGCAGTAACGGGGCTATCTACTACATCGCCGAAACTTCCGTTAATAACGAAGAAACCCTCAACTTTGACCTGAATATTGTCCCCGAGGGCGAGACTGTTGCCCTGAGTTTCTCGTTTAAGCAGCAGTTTTTTACGGACTGACAGGCCGGCAACGCCCGGGGGCGGTGGCCGGGCTCAAATATCGTATTCGATGATCAGCGGGGCATGATCCGAGAAACGCTGCTCCTTGTAGATGGAAACAGCCCTGATCCTGTCCGCCAGTCCCGGGGTGACCACGTGGTAATCGATACGCCACCCCACGTTCTTTTCCCACGACCGGCCGCGGTTTGACCACCAGGTATATTGTTCCGCCTCCCTGTTTACTACGCGGAACGCATCGACCAGTCCCATCTCGCCGAACACCTTGTCCATCCACGCTCTTTCCTCGGGCAGGAAACCTGAGTTTTTCTGGTTGCTGCGCCAGTTCTTCAAATCGATTTGCTTGTGCGCGATGTTCCAGTCGCCGCAGATGATGAATTCCTTCCCCTGGCGCAGGATATTAGTCAAGACCTGCTCGAAACGCGCCATGAAATCGTACTTGATGGTCTGCCGTTCTTCACCTGAGGTGCCGGACGGCAGGTACAGGGACACGACGCTGACTCCGGAGAAATCCGCCTGCAGAAAGCGTCCTTCCAGGTCCGCCGTATCCCAGCCCAGCCGGTCACCGACCCTGTCCGGTTCCCGCCGGGAATACAGGGCAACGCCGCTGTAACCCTTTTTCTGCGCGCTGTTGAAATATCCGAAATACCCGTCCGGTTGCAGCACCCGGTCGTCCAGTTGTTCGGTCTGCGCCTTTATTTCCTGTAAACAGACGACGTCGGCGTTTTGTCCCGGCATCCAGTCAAAAAATCCTTTTCTGTCCGCCGAACGGATCCCGTTGGCATTCAATGTGATTATCTTCATGGCTGGGGTATACTGACTTGAATCTTCAAAAAATCAATCGAATCTTCTTGACATCCGTGGAGGACAGCCTATGCCGGTCTTCGAGAATACCGACCCCGACATCAGGTCGATGAAAGGGCTCCATGTGTATTATTACTTCCTGTCGAATTGCGCCGGCGCAGCCGCGCCCGGTCCCTCAAAGTCCATAACAGTGCCCCTGTGAGAGAATATCAAGCCGAATTTATCGACTTCGCAATCCGCAACAAGGTTCTGCAATTCGGCGAATTTACCCTCAAATCCGGCCGCGCCAGTCCGTATTTTTTCAATAGCGGACTGTTTAATGACGGCGGCAGCATCGGGCAACTGGGAACGTTCTATATGCGCGCCATCGAGCACGCCGGACTGCAATTCGATATGCTGTTCGGCCCGGCATACAAGGGCATCCCGCTGGTAACGGCAGTCGCCATCGCCTACGCACGAGAGCGGGCGCGTCCTCTGCCTTACAGTTTCAACCGCAAAGAGGAAAAGGACCACGGCGAAGGCGGTGTTGTCGCCGGCGCGCCCCTGCATGGCGCGGTCCTGATTATTGATGACGTGATCACTGCCGGCACGTCGGTCCATTACTCCATCGACCTGATACAACGCCATGGCGCCCGGCCAGCAGCCGTCGTGATCGCCCTGGACCGGCAGGAAC
>JAPPLI010000031.1:5295-6629 GCA_028819495.1 Gammaproteobacteria bacterium
CTGTATGCGCTCCAGGGCCGGCTTGTTGTCGGCTTCAAAGCGCAGGGTAAGCACCGGGGAGGTATTGGATGCTCGCACCAGGCCCCAGCCGTCTTGGAATTCCACTCTTACGCCATCCGTATCGATGATCTTTGCGTCCGGGAAATCGGCGCTGTCCCTGAGTTTCTCCATAAAGGTCTGATGGGAAGCCTCCGGCAATTCGACCCGCAGTTCAGGCGTAGAAACACCTTCCGGCATGTCGGCAAACAGGGCTTCCGAACTGCGCCCGCTGCGCACCAGGATTTCCAGCAGCCGCGCGCCGGCATAAATCGCATCGTCGAACCCGTACCAGCGTTCCCTTAAGAAAATGTGCCCGCTCAGTTCCCCCGCGAGCGGGGCCTGCATTTCCTCCATTTTGCTCTTGATCAGTGAATGTCCCGTTTTCCACATCAGCGGCACGCCGCCGTTTGCCTCGACCACGGTTTTCAGGTAGCGCGAACACTTCACGTCATAGATGATGGCGGCTCCCCTGTTTCGGGCAAGCACGTCTTTTGCCAGCACCATCAATTGCCGGTCGGGCCAGATGATATGCCCGGCGCTGTCGACGACGCCGAGGCGATCACCATCACCGTCAAAAGCCAGCCCGATATCGGCCTTTTGAGTTTTTACCCGCGTGATCAAAGCCTCCAGGTTTTCCGGCTGGCTGGGGTCGGGATGATGGTTGGGAAACGCGCCGTCAACTTTGCAATACATCTCTTCCACATGGTGCCCGAGGGCGCGGAAGAGTTGCGGCGCAATCACACCGGCCACGCCGTTGCCGCAGTCAATGATTATCTTCAGTGCCGCGCCGTGCGCGGCTGTCGGTATATCGCCGGCTACCCGGGCGACGTAATCGCCCTTGACGTCGGATGACGACAGCTTCCCCCGGCCGCGGGCAAAGTCGCCCGCAACGATGCGCCGGTAAATTGCCTGAAGGTCTTCCCCGTGCAGGGTTTTTCCTGCAATGACCAGCTTCATGCCGTTATATTCGGGGCCGTTATGGCTGCCGGTCACCATCACGCCGCTGCCGGCAGGCAACCAGTGGGTGGCAAAATACAACAGCGGCGTCGGCACTATGCCGATATCCACAACATCACGGCCGCTTGACCTCAGGCCCGTAATGAGGGCGTTTGACAACGCCGGACTGGAATCCCTGCCGTCGCGTCCCACGACAATCTCCTGTTCGCCCCTCGCTGCAGCCTCAGCGCCGATACCGAGGCCGATCAGGCGGGCAATATCGGCCGTCAAGGTCCGGCCCACTATTCCCCGTATGTCGTAGGCGCGGAATATCGAGGACGGCACGACGGAATGGGTCA
>JAPPLI010000031.1:6729-31158 GCA_028819495.1 Gammaproteobacteria bacterium
ATTCCCCGTATGTCGTAGGCGCGGAATATCGAGGACGGCACGACGGAATGGGTCAATATCACTTGGAAAGAGTACTAAATCAGTCAGAAACTTCCGTTTCGGCGGGCTTGTGCGATTGTTCGGTGGCTTTTTCGCGATAGCGGGTAACGATTATTTCGATGAGTTGCCGCGCCAGGTTTTCCTTCGGCGCCGTTCCCAGCGACTGTGTCCCGCCCGGCCAGAAAACCTCCAGGGCGTTTTCCTCAACATCAAATCCCAGGCCGTCTCCAACCCGGTTCGCCGCGATCATGTCGAGGTTTTTACTCTTCAGTTTCTGTTTTGCATTGTCGTGGAGATTTTCCGTCTCAGCGGCAAAACCGACCGTGAACGGCGCATTGGGCAACGCCGCGACTTCCGCCAGAATGTCCGGTGTTTTCTCCAGACGCAGAACCGGCTCGGAATCCTTCTTTTTCATCTTGTTCGGCGCCGCCTCGCGGGTTCGATAATCCGCCACGGCCGCGGAGGATATGAATATATCGCAGGTCGCCGCCGCGTCCAGAATTTCAGAATGCATCTGTCCCGAGGACGTTATGTCGATGACGCTGACCCGCGCCGGCGGCGTCAGGCTGACGGGGCCTGAGACCAGGGTGACCGCTGCGCCGGCTTCCTCGGCCGCCTTGGCCATGGCATAACCCATCCGCCCCGAACTGCGGTTGCTGATATAGCGCACCGGATCGATAAACTCCCTGGTCGGCCCCGCGCTGACCAGGACACTGACCCCGGCAAGCCGGTTTGTCCTGCCGGCTGAAACGATCGCCTGAACGAGTTCCTCGGGATCGATCAGGCGGCCCGGACCCGTCTCCCCACACGCCTGGGCTCCGCTGGCAGGGCCGAGCAGGGTTACCCCCCTGGCCTGCAGACGGGCAATGTTCTCCTGCGTGGCCGGGTTCTGCCACATCTGCCGGTTCATTGCCGGCGCAACCAGCAGCGGCGCGGCAGTAGCCAGGCACAGTGTCGATAACAGGTCGTCAGCCAGGCCGTTGCTCAGGCGGGCAATAAAGTTCGCCGTGGCCGGCGCGATGACGACCGCGTCGGCCCAGCGGGCGAGTTCAATATGCCCCATTGCAGCTTCGGCCGCATGGTCCAGAAGGTCAGTGTGTACCGGATTTCCCGACAATGCCTGCAGGGTCAGGGGGGTAATGAATTCGCTAGCGGCCGGGGTCATGACCACCCGGATCTCGGCGCCGTGGTCGCGCAGCCGCCGGACCAGTTCCGCGCTCTTGTATGCGGCAATACCCCCGGTTATGCCAAGCAGGATGCGTTTGTCAGTCAACGTTTGCATGGCGCAAGTTTAGCCGATATTCGGGACAAGCGCATATTTTCATAGGGCATGAACAGGTGTTCCACACGCTCAAATTCGGATGCAAAGCCTGATTTTCGATACACCGGCAGGAGAGGGTCGGACCAGGTTCGGGTTTATTCCATTCCCAGGATTTTCTTTAACCGGGGAATGTCCGGGTCGAGCGCGTCGCCTCGCTCCATTCGCCACTCGTAATCCCAGAACAGCGCATCCAGGCGTTCCCTGCCGGTAGCCGTTTTTGCCGCGTCCCGCGGGGTTTCAAGCCTGAGCGCGGGGCTCGGCTTGTCCAACCAGCTTTCCCAATGCTTCTCCGCCACTTCTTTCAACGTCTCTTGCGTTTCCGGCAATGCCGCCAATTTGTTGCCTTTCTGTCCGTCCGCTTTTGCTTCCTCATCAGCCAGCTTGTTTTCCATCTCCTTGAGCACGTCTTCCGCGGGCACGATTTCCCGGTCGCGGAATCGCGCCCGGTGTCCGAGCCGACGCTCGATCTTGCGCCTGATGATATAGACGCGCGCTTGTGAATTGACGTCAACGCTCAACTCGGCGCCATCTATGACGATATTCCCCAGAACGGCGCCATCCCGGTTCTCATGTCGCTGACTCCCCTTTTTCAGCCAGGGAAACTCTACGGATACCAGTTTGCCGCGCCGGTCCAGTTTGCCTGTTTGTTCAAGTTCAGCGGCGCTCTTCACCAGGGCCAGGCTTGCCAGCGCCGTCAGTGCTTCCAGGGGCGTGCAGTTGAGGTCGTAGTAGAGTGTGGTCAGCTGCAGCGGGTCGCCGTCCGAATTGTACAATACCGGGGGCAGCGGATTGAGCGCCAGGTGCCGGAGCTGGAAATACAGTTCGCGCAGTTGGACATCGTTTTCAAGCAGGTAGTCTTTGCCAAACCCGGGGCGCTCTGCCGCAAATTCCTCGCGGGCCGCAATGACGTCGTCGATACAGGAAGGCGGGATAACATCCAGCCCGCAGCCCAACATAACGGAACAGTCGTCGATGGTAATGGTGCGGGCATACAATATCGACCCCTTGCTCAGCATCGTCGAACCCTTGAGTTCCTGGACGGTGACTTCCCGTTGCAGCAGCAGGTCCCTCAAGGTCAACTGTTTGCCGGCCACCACCCCGGTCACCATGAAGAAGCTGAACGGCTGTGAGACGGCCGCCCCGATGAATTGACGTTGAGATGAATCGACGCGCGCGCCGCCATGTTCCAGGTAATGCCGGGCTATCGGCCGGTCGGGATAATGTTCCTCGTCGTCCAGCCCGAAATTGTCCGGTATCCAGTTGAACAAGAACCAGGGAACGAATAACATATCGACCTCAGGGTCTGCATTCGCGTCCATGGGGGTCTCGTCCCACAGGGTAAATTCACCCCACCCCTCATACAGGGCCGCCGGGCCGTACTGCTTTTCCGCGTGATTCATCAACGCAGGCAACAGCTCACTCTCCACCCTGCGAATCTTGCGCCGCCCCAGGCTGGCCACCGGCGAGGCAGCCTTGTACAGGCAGCACTTCTTGTATTTCTTGCCGCTGCCGCACGGGCAGGGGTCATTGCGGCCGATTTTCAGCATCTGCCCCGGTAAGCTGTACATTTCTTATACATTAGCCGGTTTCAAGCAAAATCGCAGGAGTAGTCCTGCAGTGAAAAAAACCGGCCCGATGTGTGTCTTGGTATCAATCCATCGATGATCAGGCAACCTTCAAGCGCGCTTCCCACAGGTCATATTCCGCCTGCATGCGTACCCACATCTCGGCGCTGGTTCCAAGCGCGGATTCAAGCACGATGGCAAAGGAGGGTGAAATTCCTCGCTTGCCATTCACAATCTCGTTGATTTTTGCGGTTGAACACTCACAGCGTTTCGCCAAGGTAGCCTGGTTGAGCCCCATCTCTGTCATGTAAACATCAGAGAGCACTTTACCGGGATGCAGTGGCAGTGGATTAGAAATCATCATTATCCTCGATGGTAGTTCTCGATCTTCACTTCTGAAAATTTGCCACCTTCAAACCTGAACGTAATACACCACGACAACCTGATTGTGATACTCCAAAACCCGCTCATGCTACCTGACAATTTATGCAACCTGATATTCGGAGGTTCACCCCGAATACGTAGATCATCAAGAGTTGATGTTGAGTGCATGATAGTCAGAAGTGCTTTTGCCCGCATCCAGAGTTCTCTGGGAAGCTTCCTGGATCGATTGGTTTCCCAAATACCTCTGGCAATCTTCCCTTTGAAACCGACGATCATCTTGCTGGCACAGCATCCTGAAACACTATGAATGATAGTATAATTTGCGGCTACCACATAAGGCAAGCACTAGCAATCTCACCAACAACTGCATGGCGCAAGTTTAGCCGATATTCGGTGTAAACACATACTTTCATGCAGCCGGCTATACCGCAACAGGCCGGACTGGTCTGACCTCGTACTCCTTGTTTAACCCTGTCCCCGTATTTGCACAACAATCAAAACATGAAATCGGAATTATCCAGGTTGGCGCTGTTGAAATCCGACAGGATGATGGTGGTCAGGTAATCAGCGCCTTCCAATTCTATCCGTACGTTACTTCCGTAACTTACAATATCAAGATCGTTCACGCTGCTGAGGCCGGAAAATTCTCTGAGGTCGATCACGTCCTCGCCGTCGGCAAAATCCCGTATGACGCCGCCGCCGAGGTCACTCGGGAAAAACCGGAACGTGTCTTCGTCGGGGCCGCCGTACAGGATATCCATATCGTGACCGTCAGCAACCAGAACGTCCTGCCCCGGGCCACCTTTCATCACGTCGCTGCCGGTCCCGCCGGTCAGGACGTCGTCGCCCCTGCCGCCGAAGATCTGGTCGTCACCATTGCCGCCGTACATCATGTCGTCGCCGCCCGCCGGCCCGCCGTACAAGGTATCATTACCATCTTCCCCTCTCAGGATATTATTCCGGCCATCCCCGGCCAGCGTGTCGTTGTATTGGCTGCCGATGAGATGTTCAATGCCGGTCAGCGTATCGCCCTCGGCGTCTCCGTACTTGACTCCCCGGGCATCGTGCAGGCGCACCAGCACGCCGCGGGGGGAGTTCTGGTAAGACGCATAATCCCCACCGGCACCGCCATCCAGTACGTCAGCGCCGGCACCGCCGGTCAGCTCGTCGTCGCCGGCGCCGCCGCGCAAGGTGTCATTACCGGCACCGCCATCCAGGCTGTCATCACCGGCCCCGCCATCAAGCATATCTGCGCCGGCCCCGCCATTGAGCACGTCATTGCCGGAACCGCCATTGAGCCTGTCATCGCCGGCAAGCCCCTCCAGGATGTCATTGCCGCTGACACCATCCACGATATCAGCCCCGGCGCTGCCGGTAAGGGTATCGGCGCCCGAGGTGCCGGAGATCGGAGTGGCGCCGGATGTGTCATCATCGACGCCGGGCATTGTTACATCGGGGGGCGCCTGAATTTGAATCGTTTCTGTCACAGGTTGCCCGCCAGGCAGAGTAAAGCGGAGGGTAATTTGAGTTGCCGACTGATACTCGAGATCAACCGAAGACCGGTCGCCGTCATCGTAGTACAATTCGAGTCTCGCCGAATTAGCCCCGGTTGGTTCGTAAGTATAGTCGCCGAGATACACTGTCGCTCCCTCAGTTTCGCTGAAACGGGTGGCAGAAGTGAATTCAACCGTGTATTGCAGCACAGAGATTTTCTGTCCGGACACCGTTTGGTAAAATGCATGCTGGTTGGCGGGAGCGAAGCCGTTTGTCGCACCGTTATCATCTTGCGAGGGTGTGACCGGCTGTGTGACAGCTGAAGTTACAAAATCGATATCATCGTCACCAAAACTGAAGTTGGTGAAACTGAAACCGCCACCGGCCTGAAAGGTTATGTTGCGTGCGGAGAAACCGGTGTCAATGCCGTCCAGTATTCCGGACAAGGTGACATATTCATCGCTATCGTCCCATCGCCCATTGCCGTTGGTATCCATTATAACCCGGATATCCTGACTGCTACGGTCACTCCCTCCAATATACTCATACCATACGTTGTCTTTCCCGAAATTCAGGTTTCCCGTCACTATCTGAATGGTATCTTCCGCCGGGTCGAAATCCGTGATAGTGTCCAACCCGTTACCACCGGCGGCCTGGAACACAAATACGTCCGCGCCGGAACCGCCGCTGAGCGTATCGTTACCGCCAAGACCATTTATCGTATCGTCGCCCGCCGTGCCTGTTAGAGTATCATTGCCGCTGGTGCCTGTTATGTCTGCCATTGCCGTTGCCTCACTTGTACATGTCCGGTAAGAATACCCCCCCCCCGGTATTTTCAAGCGGTTTCCGCTGGCTTCGGCCAGGTGGTGGGGTCGGGCTCTGCGAAGGCAGGGACCGGAGCCCGGTTAAAGGAACCTCTGATTTTCAGAGGCGCCCTTAAGACATTCACCCCGGATTCTGTCCGCCTTAATTTAAGTATTGTTCCCGAGGTTATATTCCTGTATGCTTTGCCAATATCTTACCCTTATCTACCGAACAAGGAGGTTCAACATGGCAATCCGCCACTGGCCGCAAACCGAACAACCGCGTTTCAAGCTGCTTAACAACGGCCCGCACAGCCTGTCTGATGCGGAACTGATCGCTATCTTCATGGGTTCCGGTTACAGCGGCCACAGCGCCGTGGACATGGCCAGGGACATGCTGGCCAGGGCCCAGGGGCTGCGCCCGTTGCTGGAACAGGACCGCAAGACGCTCATGAAAACCAAGGGACTGGGTGAAGCCAAATGGGTGTTGCTGCAGGCCGCCTTGGAACTGGGCCGGCGCTTCCTGGAGGCGGAAGTGCGCGCCAGGCCGGCGCTGAGCAACCCGGACAAGACCAAGACCTACGTCAAGGCCTGGCTGTGCCGTTATCCCCACGAGGTATTCGCCTGCCTGTTTCTGGACAACCGGCACCGCATCATCAACAGCGAAATCCTGTTTACCGGGACCATAGACGGCGCCAGCGTTTACCCGCGCGAGGTGGTGAAGCGCTGCCTGGAACTGAACGCGGCCGCCATTATCTTCGCCCACAACCATCCCTCCGGCATAGCCGAACCGAGCCAAGCGGACCGGCAGATCACCATCAAGCTGACCCAGGCCCTGGCCCTGCTGGACGTACGCGTGCTGGATCACCTGGTGGTCGGCGACAAGCTGGTGACATCCATGGCGGAAAGGGGTTTGATGTGAAGCTTCATCATTGAACAATTGAACATTGCTAGCCGGCAAATATTTGTTTAAACTGGTCAATATATTTTAACTAAATAGGTCAATATGCAGACGACTACCGTTTCCAAACTTAAAATGTCCATAAGCGCCTGCCTGCGCCAGGTAAAGGCCGGTGAGGAATTGTTGATCACCGAGCATGGCCGGCCCGTGGCACGCCTGTTGCCGGTTGCCGATATTGCATCTTTGCCTGAGCACCTGGCAGAGATGGAAAAGAAGGGACTGTTGAAACGCCCCGGGAAGCCCTTGCCGAAAGATTTTTGGGACCTGCCGCGTCCCGTGGACCCGGAAGCGGCGCTACGTTCCACTGTATCGAAGGAACGCGACGAAGGCTGGTGAAATTCTGGGACACATCGGCCATCGTGCCCTTGTATGTGCATGAGCCGAATACGTCAGTGGTACGGAAGTTGCTTGCCGCAGATTCCTCCATCATCGTCTGGTGGGGTACGCATACCGAATGCATATCCGCATTGATGCGGCAGGTAAGAACCGGCGGTATAACCTTCTCTGAAGAGCGTGCCTGCCGTCACGTGTTGTATACCCTGGCGCAGTCCTGGTCGGAGATTCAACCAAGTGACGCATTGCGCAGCATGGCTGAACGGCTGCTGGCAGTCCACTCGTTACGGTCGGCGGATGCCCTGCAACTGGCTGCAGCCCTGCAGTGGTGCCAGGGATACACGACTGATCAATGCCTGGTAACTTTTGATCAGCGAATGCGTGAGGCGGCATACCGGGAGGGTTTTACTGTTCTGCCTGATGGGTAGTGGCAGCGCTCGTGCCACTGTTCGTGGCGCACGCGACATACCTGTATAATAACAGCAAGATAAACATGGTCGGAGGCCATACGCGCCCGCCCCGCGGAGACGTTTAGCCGAGATCGATCAACCCACGTAAACAGCCAGGAGTATATCATGGGAGCTGAAACCATCGAGTACGGCGCCGGCAACGCAGAGTTGGAAGCGCTGTTACAGTCAATCGACCGTCCCGGACAGTATTATGCGCATGGCAGGCGTTTCCTGCCGATGCCCCGCCTGGAGGTGGAGCCGGTCGGCATGCTCTCGTTTCCCGTGCCGGCCGCGCAAGTAGCTGAGTTGATAGAGACAGCAACGCGCGCGCCCTACGGCAAGGGCGAGGAGACGCTGGTTGATACGGCAGTCAGGAATTGCTGGCAAATCGAGGCAGAGAAGGTTCACCTGGGGGGAGACGCCTGGCAAGACAGTTTCGACTGGGCGCTTGCGCAGGCCGCTGACGGGCTGGGTTGCCCGCGTGAACTACTGGACGCCGAACTCTACAAACTGCTGATCTATGAACCGGGCGGTTTCTTCTCGGTTCACCGGGACACGGAAAAGACCGACGGGATGATTGCCACCCTGGTCATATCGCTCCCCACCGCCGGCGAGGGAGGCGAGCTGGTGGTGCGGCATAAAGGCGATGAAGTCGTCATGGACATGACTGCCGGGGAGTCTTCCGAACTGGTGTTTGCTGCCTTCTACGCTGACTGTCAGCACGAGACGCGGCCGGTGTCGGCAGGGCACCGGGTTTCGCTCGTCTATAACCTGATATTACGCGAGGGAGATGCTGCCGCGTGGGCGGCGCCGGATTATGGCGAACAGGTTCAGGCGATAGCGGGCCTGCTCAGGCGCTGGAGCAACGACGGTGAAGCGCCGGATAAGGTCGTCTGGATGCTTGAGCACGACTACAGCGAGGCGGGTTTGTCATTCGCTACCCTGAAGAACGGCGATGCCGCGTTGGCGCGGGCGCTGGCCCGGGCGGCAGAACATGCCGGATGTGAGTTGTACGCAGCGATTGTCCATATCGAAGAATATGGTCCAGGGGTTTATTCAGACGGAGACTACTACCGGGAGCATTACGGCGACTTCGATGACGACATTGAAATGTTCGAGGTTGACGACTATCGGCATTGGCTGGACGGATGGGCAACGCCGGACGGGATGCGCCCGGCTTTCGGATCCATGCCGTTGCTGGAAGCCGAGTTGCTCCCGTGCGGCGCCTTGGACGACGTGGAACCGGATGAGCAGCGGGTACACGAGGCGTCCGGTAACGAAGGCATTTCTGTTGAACGCGCCTATCGCTGCGCCGCGCTGGTTCTCTGGCCGCGACAGAAAGCACTGAAAAATCTTGCCGGCAGCGGCATCGAATGCGCTGTTCGTTACGTTGCGGACGCGTTTGAAAGCGCGGATGCCAATGACTGGAGCGGCGAACTTATCTACCGGTTGATCGATGCGTGGCCGGAACGAAAGGCATATCTGCGCGATAACGAAGATGAGGGACGGCGGGAGATGTTGCGTCTCCTGTGCCGGGTAGGGGATGCGCGCGCGACGGTGCGTTTTTTGTCCGAGGTTGTCACAAAACACTACAGCGGGTCGGAAAACCAGGAACTGGTGGGCAGCGCTGAAGTTGCCGGCGCGGGTGGAATGCAGCAATTTCTGCCGACGTTCGTGGCGACGAACCTGCCGGCGCAGCCGCAGAGAGTGCTTGAGTTTATCTGCCTGCTTTGTGAAAAATTCGACAGCGCCCGGGACAGGGAAAACAATCCCGCGTGGCGTGATGTCCTCAGAGAGGCTGCTCTCGTCGCGCTTGACGCTTTGCCGCGTGTATTGAAACCGCCGGCGCAGGAGAATCAGTGGGCAGCATCCAAACCTAAGCAACTCGGCGCCGATGCCATCAGGGATATCCTCCTGCTCCCCTGGCGTTTTGACTTGCATGAGGAAGCCGATACGGCCGCGCGCACCCTGGCGGAGCGTCCCGACCTGGTCACCCCGGACCGGGCGATTCCGACGGCGCTGAAAGAACTATGGGGCCGGGACAGCGTGTTGGCCGAGGCCTCCGCGTTTGCGATGTTATGGTGTCATGCAACGGATTATTTGCTTGCCCGCAGCGCGACGCCGCCGAAAGAACCAACGAACTGGACCATTGCCGCTGAAATCGACTGTGATTGCGAACATTGCCGTGACCTCAAGGCATTTTGCAAGAACCCGGATGAGACTGTTAAACGTTTCGCATTACGCCAGGAATTACGCGACCACTTACAGAAGATCATCCGCGCGCACAGGCTGGACATTGATTGCAAGACGGAACAGCGGGGACGCCCTTACAAACTGGTGTGTACAAAAAACAGGGCCAGCTATCGGCGTCGCCTCAAGGAATATGCGGATGATGTCTCTCATATGCGCGCGCTGATTGCTTCGGCGCCCGCCGGGAATGGGACGAAAGTCAGCAAGGACAGACTGGAACGACTCCTCGTTGCGGCTGCGCGGTCAGGCGAACGCTGAGTTTGGCTCGTTGAACCCTCAATGAACACAGCAGCGAATTTCAACTGCAACAGGTGGTGGATTATGGGTGACATACGCAGCAGATCGGAGCATGTCCATGGCTGATGACGGGCAGTCGCTCAGCCTGGCGGTGCTGATTGATGCTGACAACACGAGGTCGCTCTATGCTAAGGCGATCTTCGAGGAAATCGTCAAGCTTGGCGAGGCCAGTGTGCGGCGCATCTACGGGGATTTTTCAAGTGGTCGCCTGACCGGATGGAACGGCGCGGTGGAATCACTCGCCATACTCCAGCACCAGCAGCGCAGTAACACCACGGGCAAGAACGCGGCGGATATCGCGTTGGTCATCGACGCCATGGACCTGATGCACAAGGGCAAACTGGATGGGTTTTGCCTGGTCAGCTCCGACAGCGATTTCACCCGTCTTGCCCAGCGTTTGCGCGAAGACGGACTCCAGGTCTATGGTTTCGGTGAGCGCAAAACGCCGGAAACCTTCCGCAACGCCTGTCATCGGTTCATCTACGTGGAAAACCTGGTGGAAAGCGTACCGGAGAGGGAAGCCTCCGGCAGCGATGCGTCCCCGCAAATCAAGGAGTCGCCTGGAAATGCCGTTGACATCATCGCCAACGCATTGGAAGGAACGGATGACGACGGTTGGGTGAACCTGGGACCCGTCGGCAGCCGGATAGTCGCAGCAACGCCGGATTTCGACCCGCGCACCTACGGCTGTCCCAACCTGAGCACGTTAGTGGAGAACTGCGGGGGCTTCGAAATTCGAAGGGATACCAATAACAGGATCCTGATCCGCCGCAAAGTGGCACAGAAGGCCTCCCGCGGCAAGAAAACGAACACATGAGGGTGCGGTTGCCCTGAGGTGGTGGCTGACGATGGGTGTGACGATGTGTGTTGTCACATATTTCCGGTGGGTGTATAATCCGCCTCCCTTTACAGAATTAAGAGAACATTACCATGCCGCGGGTCTGCCAGGTAACCGGAAAGAAGCCCATGTCGGGGAACCATGTTTCCCACGCCAACAACAAGACCAAACGGCGCTTCCTGCCTAACCTGCACGAACGCAGGTTCTGGGTGGAAAGTGAAAATCGCTGGGTGAAACTGCGGGTCAGCAGCAAAGGACTGCGCATCATCGATAAGCTGGGCATTGATCAGGTGCTGACCGACGCTCGGGCGCGTGGCATAAAGGTATAGGAAACGGGAGACAAACATGGCCAACAGCGCACGCGACAAAATTCGCCTGAATTCATCCGCCGGCACCGGGCATTTTTATACCACCACAAAAAACAAGCGGAACACGCCGGACAAGATAGAAATGATGAAATTCGACCCTGTCATCCGCAAACACGTGATCTACAAGGAAGGCAAGATCAAGTAGTTCCAAAATCCCTGCGGGCAGAACAGCCAACCTTAAGATGGCGCTGCTTTAAGCCTGAAAAAAGCGTGGTGCAGTTCAATGGGTGATGATCCTGTGCGCGGATGGCCGCTTTTCCAAGTACAGAATTCTTTTATTATCTTGGATGGTTCAAGGTGCTCTACTTGCCGCCCCTTGCCGGTGAGATACTGGTTTATACCTGATACAGCAGTGCCCGCATCGCCGGATATAAGGTATCCCACCATAAAAGCGACCCTGTGGTTTTGTGCATATTTTCCGGTTTGAAAACGATCAATGCCTTCAACAACATATAGACGACAGAGATTGGTGTTGCTTCCCGCTATACGTTTACATTCGATAATCGCATGGGGGTCGTGTACTCCATATTGAGCAAATATTTCGATTATGAAGATTGGTATATCCGTCCTGCCATCGGGTGTCGAAATTTCCGGACGCGAACGAGATTCCGATCCTAAAAGAACAACCACTTTTATTTCCAGTTTCGGATGAAGCCCGTTATTGTTCACGACCTGCCGCATAGCGTCACGGAGACGCTCAGTAATCACAACCTCGCCTGCAGCGGCATGTATCTCAGGGTAGGCAGACGCAATCTCCCAGCCGGCTTCAAGTGTCAGGAGAATTGCAGCAGCGATCTCATCCGAGAGAGGGATTAATCCTGGACCAGATGTGACGTTGTCTTCGTATGGTATCCTCACACGGTTTTCCCTGAAACGCTCTCGGCGATGACTCTATCAGCATCTTCCAGCCCTGACACGCCCAACCAGTGCCGACATGCCGCAGGTTTTATGATCACCACTTCATCTGGACCGTATACTCGTAGTTCCCGCTCACCAGTCAGCGAGTCGGTAAGTGAGACATTAAGGCGTTTGCCGATTTCTAATAGAAGTTCTCTTAGTGGAGCTTTCGGTCGAACTAGTTCTACCCCGGAGGCACCGGGTTTGTCTTTTAGGACAAATCGAACAACCCTTAGCGGATCACGTTGGGAAAGATTGAATATCTCGGCGCACATCCATTTTTGTTTCCGTGCGGATAACCACACATCGATAGTCGAAAGGAACGCGCGAGCATAATCATGCATGTGATCTTTAATGTCGGCGGGTCTAACCGATTCAAGACGGCCTTGGTGCCACTCCCAGCTTGCGCGAAAGAAGCCGTCTCGAACGACAATACGATCTTGTTCATCCAATCCGTATAAATCAAGAACAGCTTCATCGAGCGTTTTCCAATCACTGTCATTCAAGTGGGTTAGTTGAAAGGTTTTCACCAGCCGTAGGATGTTTTTACCTGCATCCGACTGCACGGCTTTTTCCAGATCAGGGATTGGCAATCGGGCTATATCCTTGAGAAGCAAGCGTCGCTTCCATAATCCAAAAGTGGACGCTGTCATAATAAAATACCACGAAGCCAGCGATGAACTCAGAACTGCTGCGAGAAGATGAGCGATCTCACTCCCGGCAACTGACAAAGAAGCACCATAGTACGCGTTGGTGTACACAAGATCCCTTTCTGCCACGGCAGTAATCGGGCGAGGTCCTTTTAACAAGAACTCCTTCACAATGAGCAGTGGAGCTCGATAGATTTCTCGACCACGCGGCCGTGCGGCCCTATCTGCGCTGAATAGAGGCAGACTATGAGTAGATGTGGATAGTCGTTGGATGTCTTGGTTTTGGAGTAATGGAAGGTTCCAAAGGAAAGTTGCATCATGGCTCTGATTTCCAAGCTTCAGACCTGTGCTGAGTTTAGTCTTGAACGTCTCCAGTCGACCGCCGAGTGTAATATGAGTAGTTGCCAATCTATCCAACAACGAAAGATCCCGGCGGCATCCAAAAATTGCTGTTTTTAATTGCTCTGGCTGACGCAGCCAGTTAGCAATTGGCAGCGTCATAATATCACTGGGCGCAATCTTAAAAGTATGGCTTTGATTTCCAGCGGGCGACCACGGCACTCGTACTAGAGTTATTTGGTCTTCAGGTTGGCTACGGTGTCGAGCAAAGAACGCAATCGCAGGCATATTGGCCTTTGGAAATAACCACGCGGAGAGGTTTGACAGGTCGACTAACGTCACAGGAGATAACGATTTAATAATATACTGTGCAGCCTTGAGCCCTGTCTTGCTACGAGCAAAAAAAGGTGTCGCGCTGAGTATTACACCAAATCTTGTATCATCACGAGCGAATTCCATCGCACGTGCAACAAAATCAAGACTTTCACCAAGAGGCTGGCGTGGAATGTTCAGATTCCGGTTTTGGCGAACCACTGTGCCCTCCCGCCCCCTGAAACTCCACGGCGGATTGCCGACAATGACATCAAAATTCCTCAGACCGCTTTGTGTGGTAAACACCTTTTTTCCATCAGGTGTGTTTTCGATATCATGTGCGTCACCTACAAAAAGAGTTTTGCCAATCAATGGTTCGAATTTCAGAGCCTGCGGCGGCTTTGGATTGCGGTCAAGTTCCAATGCTGCCAAATAGAGGCTGAATGCTGCGATACGCACCGCGTTCTCGCTGATATCCACGCCGTAGATTTGTTCGTACAATGTTGACCTGATCAATTTACGATCAGGTGACGAATCGCCCGCTTTAAGTTTGACAAGTCTTCGCAACGCTTCTACGAGAAAAACGCCCGACCCGCAAGTAAGGTCTAGCACGGTTTCTCTTCCAGTCAGACCATCCATCACTTCGTCAAGCACCAGGGAGACGACCGGCAAACGGGTGTAATAGACGCCCATCTGTCTGGCACTGGAACGGCTGGTGTTGTCTGCCGACTGTCTCGATTCCGTATGCACAAATTGCTCATAAATAGCACTGATAAGCTCGACCGGAATCACGTCAAACTGGTACGGAAAAAACATGGTTTGTCCGGTTTCGGGGTCTACCGCTTCAAGGAATTTCGCTATCCTTTCAAGATGGCGTATGTCGGGGGTCATCGCGGCAGACGAAGGGAACATGTCACCATTAAAAGTTTCGCTGAGCCATGTAAACAATTTCTCCGTAGCCCCGCGATCATGCAAAACCTCAGGCAAACCAGAACAGCCGCAGATAGTCTTTAGCTTGCTCTCACCAATTATTTTCCGGTCAATCAGGTACTGTGTAAAAATAGTTCTCCCGATTAATGCCTGCGCTTCAATATGCTCAAGTCCTGCCAGATCGTTCTCCAGGAAAGCAAGGTCTGACAGCAACTTATGGTCAACACTTGTTTTTCGAGTGACTGAAGGCGCTTGAGTCCAGAACTGGCCGGTCTCCATTGCAAGACGGCCGGCGAACTGGTCAAGTTTATCCAACTCGGCCACGACGTTGCGGAAAGTCTTAAGGCGATTTTCGTCAGCATCAGCCGTCTGTTCAGGAAGGGCAAATCCATTATAGAGATCAATCCGGTCAGGAGAGACTACCCATAGCAGCGGGGCAAAACCTTCGTTCCAAATCTCCTGTCTCCATATACCGATCTCCTCGCCTGACGGTCTTGTAGCTGCATACTTGAAATAGACGGTAAGAGGGGTAGATTTACTACGCCATAAGGCGTCAGGAGAAAAGGAACGGCGACCTCGACGTTCCTGCTGGGCATCTTCTCCGAGATAGACGCCAGGAGCGGGCTGCCCGTCCGGCAGAAGATAACCGGTTACTTCCAGGACGTTATTAAAGTGGGTTGAAGTCACGCGCTGCGCTTATCTCCTTCAGCGAAAGCGATAACGCCGGCTTAGCTGAATTCCGAAATGCCAGACAAAGCATTCATGTCAATTTTGACATCTTTACAAAAAGCTATTACTGAACCGGTATTTCCAGCCCGGCGGTATAAACACCTCATCGTGTTATCGCCCAGGAATTCAGCAACCAAACGACGATGATCGGGAAGCTCCCATACTGCCTGAAGTTCTCCATTGACCGTTGCGCCCAGAAACGGTTCGTCCAAATCATGATTATCGGAATAGAACGCGGCAAATGAGGCGATGGAAGCTGTTGTTGGGATGTCCCCGCCATCCCCGGCAGTTTCTTCGCTGACAAGGTATTCGATACGGTCTGCAACCTTGTGCGCACCGCTGTTACGAAGACGATGAAGCAACTGAAAACACTGCTGCTGATCCCGGCTCGTACCTTCCCCTGATACGATGGTTGTCATATTTGCAGTCATGATTTAATTCAACGAAGCTATTCCCTTTATGATTAAAACCCCAACAGACTGTAAGATGTTAATTGTACCAGTTTTTATTTTTTTGCGCCAAAATTGGATTTTATTTATAATAAATACAAACTATATTTTGTATTTATCTACTATAAATCCGAAAACATCTCAATTTTGAACGATTTTCTCAATAAATCAGAAATTATCCCCGTTCTTCACGGGTTCAACCTCTGGTGGAGCGGTCGGGCGGCTTCGGTTCCTGATTTCCGGCGTCTTGCTTTTGCGACTGCCCGAAACTACCTGGGGGATGCCTCGTTACGCCGGGCCATCTTGCTGTCAGGTCCGCGCCGGGTGGGCAAGACCACGATACTTCGGCAAGTCGCCGTTGACTTGGTCGAGCGCGGCGAAGACCCGAGAAGCGTTCTCTACCTGAGTCTTGACCACCCGTTGCTCAAACTGGTTTCCTTGCGCGACATCCTGGGGCTGTATCACGAAACGCTCTACCGGGAAGGACAGGGGGTGACGCTCCTCCTGGACGAAATACAGTATTCCTCCGGCTGGGAAACCGAGATCAAACTGCTGGTTGACCACCAGCCCCATTACCGCATCATCGCCACCGGTTCGGCCAGCGTTATCCATCGTGAAAGGCTGGCGGAGAGCGGCGTGGGACGTTGGGTAACGGTGCCGGTGCCTACCCTGTCCTTTTATGAGTTTGTCCACATCCGCGGGGAATCGGCGCCGAACGTTCCCGGGAGCCGCCGGCTTGATAACCTGTTTTCAATGACGCAGACCGAG
The DNA here is from genome assembly GCA_028819495.1 of Gammaproteobacteria bacterium. Classification (GTDB taxonomy): domain Bacteria; phylum Pseudomonadota; class Gammaproteobacteria; order Eutrophobiales; family Eutrophobiaceae; genus JAAXHV01. The sequence continues at coordinate 22,906 of JAPPLI010000031.1, forward strand.
CTTGCCGGGCTGGCGGCGCAACTACGGCCCTTGCAGCCCCTGTTTCAGCGTTATCTCCTGGTCGGCGGCTTCCCGGAAACCGCAAGGCTGGAAAATATCGAGCTGTGTCAACGACTGTTACGCGAAGACGTGTTTGAGCGCGTGCTCAAACGCGACATGGTGGCGCTGTTCGGTGTCCGCAATATCAATGAACTGGAGCGATTGTTTACCTACCTGTGCCTGAACACGGGCGGCATCCTGGCGCATAATACCTGCGCCAGGGCCCTGGAGACCTCTGCCGGCACGGTCGCCAACCATCTTGCGTTGCTTAAGCAGGCCAATCTCATTTACAAACTGCCCCCCGAAACGCTGGGAGGAAAGAAGGCGCTAAAGGCGCGCAACAAGTATTACCTGGTCGATGCGGCGTTGCGTAACGCCATGCTTTTGCGCGGCGAGGAAATATATTCCAACGCTGAGGAGATGGGCCTTATCGTGGAAACCACGGTCCTGAGACACCTGTACGCTTACTACTATCACGATACGCCCGAAATCGCCTACTGGCGCGACGCGGCAACAGGCAGGGAAGTGGACATTATTGTCCGTAGTCCCGCTTACGCGCTGCCTTTTGAAATTAAATACCGGGAAAAACCTGAGCTGGAGGAAAGGGGCGGGCTGGTCACCTGGTGCCGCGCGGAACAGCCATCCCAGGCTTATCTCGTCACCCGGCGTGACAGTGATTTCAGCGTATTACAACGCGAGGGACTGCCCACCCGTTTTCTCAAGGTTCCGGCGCATGTCCTCTGCTACCTGCTGGGGCAGACGGAAAACCGGAATCAGGCTTGAAAAAGTATGATTTTTCCCTGAAACCGAGCAGTTTACGCGGCGCCTGTTATAGATTTACCCGAAAAAATCGGCTATGTTTCAAAGGTCGTTGATAGAACTATTCGGAACCATATTATGCTGACTGTCATTTCTCCTGCCAAGACACTGGATTTTGAGACGCCGCCACAGGCGCCGACGTTTACCCTGCCTGGTTTTCTCGATGATTCGGCGGAGCTGATCGATGAACTGCGGGCATTCGAACCCTACCAACTGAGCGACCTGATGGGCATCAGTCCGAAGCTGGCCGAACTGAACTCGAACCGTTACCATAACTGGGCGCTGCCGTTTACCGCCGACAATGCCAAACAGGCGGTGCTGGCGTTCAAGGGCGATGTGTACACCGGACTGGATGCCAGCAACCTCAGCCCGGACGACCTGGAGTACGCGCAACAACACCTGCGCATTCTGTCCGGCCTGTACGGTGTGCTGAAGCCGCTGGACCTGATGCAGCCTTACCGGCTGGAGATGGGCACGAAACTGAAGAACCGGCGCGGGAAAGACCTGTACGCGTTCTGGGATGACCGGATCAACCAGGCCCTGGGCAGGGAACTGGCCGGGCAGGACAACCCGGTGCTGGTGAACCTGGCTTCCAACGAGTACTTCAAATCCGTGCGGGCAAACAAGCTGGCTGCGCGCATCGTCACGCCGGTGTTCAAGGAGGAGCGCAACGGGCAACTTAAGTTGATCTCGTTTTCTGCCAAAAAAGCGCGGGGGCTGATGAGCCGTTATATCATCCGCAATCGCCTGTCAGATCCAGAGGACCTCAAGGGCTTCGACCTGGAGGGATATCGTTATAACGGCGCGCTGTCAGACACCGACTACCCGCTGTTTACCCGGCATGGAGATTAACATGAACCATGAATACGAATTGCTTGAGCGCATCACCGTATCCGCAAATATTTTTGGCGGCAAACCTATAATCCGCAATATGCGCATCGCAGAGGAACACGTCCTGGCCAAACTTGCCGCCGGAGACACTGCGGAGATAATCCTGAACGAATATCCTGATTTGCAGCCGGAAGACATTCAGGCCTGCTTGCTATTCGCTCAGCGCTCCGTAGCGTAAAAAGGGGACGGGGCGTTGTTGCCCCGTCCCGGTTCCCACGTTCAACTCCTGTTCCAGCCCTTACCAGTTACACAGCAGCCGGCTTGCCCACCGGCGCCGGGCGCCGGGACGCCTCCACCCGCACGTAGTCCATCAAGCTGGGTATTCCGGGTTCGCACAGCTGGGAGCCGTCCTGCCGCCAGAGGTAGCCCAACTCGTGCAGTTGGTCCAGCGCGGCGCTGTCCCCGCCCAGGCGTTCCAGTAAGGTATCGTAGTGGGCCTGGTCCCGGACGAATGCCTCGGCCGTCGTGACGGCAGCCCCGATAAGCCCCCGCTTGCGAAATTCGTTGTAGCGCACCCCGTAATAATGGTCGCGCTCCTTGTGCGCCTCGGGCCGGGCCGCCGCCACGATGTCCGGGGTAACAACGTCGCTGCGCGCCTCCAGCAGGGCATTGCACAGGACCTCGCCCCAGAGCTGGATGAAGTAGGGGTAGCATTGGGATTCCTCGACTACCTCATCCAGCGCCGGAGGATCGAAGGTGACTCCTTTGCCCGCCAGCGGGTCGGCGAGCGCGGTCTTTGTGGCCGCCTCGTCCAGGCGCCCGATCCCCAGCTTTTTCGCCCTCGACCAGAAGGTGGCGTCCATCCGGTCGAGGCGCTCCTCCAGGTTCGGCGTGCCGGCCAGAATGAGCAGGAACGGGAGACCCTGTTTGCGCACCTGCTCGGAGACGTTCAGCAGTGTCCGGCCAGCCTCCGGGTCCAGGGTGTGCGCCTCGTCCACCGCCACCAGCAACGGGGCGGCGGCGCAGCGGACCGCCAACAGGGGAACCAGGTAGTCGGCGCGCAGCCGGGCTTTGTCCGCCGGCGGCAGGGCGCGCCACTCCGCCTCCGCCAACGATGGCAGGCCCAGCCTGAGGGATGCCGGCGCGCCTTTTTTCAATAATTTCCACAGCGCCTTGTCGTCGTTGAAGAGCAACTGTCCGGCCAGCTTTTCCAGGGTCCCCACTTGGCCCGGGCGCAGGTCAAGCGCGTCGATGCCCTGCCTCACGGCCTCGCGTCGGCACCTTTCCATCAAGCAGGTCTTGCCGTTGCCCCGGGGGCCGTAGAGGATGATGTCATGTGGAACCTGGCTCAGCAGGTGGCCGTCGGAATCCCGCTTACCCTGTATGCCGGTGAGATATTGGCCCAGCCTGGCCAGCTCGGCCGTCCGGCCAGCAAGCAATGGTGGTCTTGCCCCGTTGCCGGGCTTGAACAGGTTGAGCAAGTCCGCCTTATAGTCCGAATCATCAAACCGCCTTGTCAAGGTCATATCAGCCTCCGGGAAAGACAGTAAAGAAACGCCAAACTCTCATGATCTGGTCTCTGCACACACCGATGAAATATAACTCTGGCCGGGGACGGAATGTGTCTGTCCCCAGTTTTAACTTAGCAAAGTATACCCCTGGTATGAAGGGCGTCAAGATGAAGATGAAGCAGAAAGGAGCGGGGTATTGCCGACTCCTGGCAGCCCGGCGTTTACCCGGCGTGGTAGTTGGTTCTGAGAATCAGGGGCCGGATTTAAATCCGGCGCGACGATTATAGGTAACGACGTTAACTTTCACCATCAGGTATCCTGATAAGTCTTTTACCGGGATTATCTTCCAGAATTGATATGACTTCCGGGACAAGTGGTGTGAGAAAATTAATCCGCGTGAACAATGGCGACAATATGATGATTGCAATCGGGAGTGTATTCGGGTTCTGTTGATGCGCCATGTTTTTATCAACGGTTATGAGGGCCTTGAATCCTGCTCTGGCCGCGATATCCAGCAACCTTCCATTATCGACCCCGGACCACTCCATATCAGTGACGGTCTTGGTCTCAAACCTGTCCGGGAAACTGTTTGCCAGACGACGAGGCACCGACTCGTCAAAGAGTAATTTCACGCCCCGGATCTGCCGTCAGCTTCTCGGTGACCTGTTTAATTAACTGAATTGCCTGTTCACGGCTGACAGAAGGGTGCTGGTCCAGAAATTCATTCAAGTCCTCTCCGGTTTCAAAATATTCCATCAAAATCCGCACCGGCACTCGGGTTCCCATAAAAACAGGCGTGCCGCCCAGAATGTTCGGGTTTCTGTTTATGACAGGATTACTCATTTGTGCCTCCTCGGTGCTGGATTCCTGGCTCGCCCCCCATGACTATGGGGGATTCACGGGAACGCGTGCGGCGTCCTCTTTCTCGCCCTTGCTCAAAGAACAAAGGGACGGGGCGTTGTCGCCCCATCCCGGTTCCAATGTTCAACTGCTTGTGCCGCCCGTTACCAGTTATACAGCGCCCGGAAGTAATAGAAACCGCCGTTGAAACCGTAAGGTGAGGTTTCGGCGTACTGCATGCCTGACGGGCAGTTGAAGGTCGAGGGATCAGAAGGATCCAGGCATTCGTTATTTCTCTGGTGGGTGGGGGTGGTGTCGATAAAGTTCTCGGCGCCGGCCACCAGGGTGATGTTGTCGTTGAGCGAATAGCCCAGTTCGGCGTCCATCAGAAAGCGTGAACCGGCGTTCAGGCGGGCGCTGCCGTCATCGGTGGAGAACTCTACAAAACCGTCATAGAAGCGGCCCCGTAACAGCATGCGCCAGGGTCCCTGGTTATGTTCCGCGGTGGCGGTAAAACGGAACTCCGGATTATTCTGTTCCAGCTGGATAACCCGCTTGTCGTCGATGACGTCCGGATTGCGTTTGTCAACCTCGGTGTCGGTCCAGTTCCCGGCAAAGCTGAAGTCCGTGTTGCCGCCCATCATTTCCACCGGCAGGGTGGCGACGATATCGATGCCCTGGGTCGTGGTATCGAAATCGTTGGTGTAGAAGCGCACCTGCGAGAAGGCGGCCGCATCTGTTACACCCTGGCCTATCAGGGTTTGCCGGTCCGCATCGGTCAGCACCTTGTTGCTGCTCCGGGCAATGCGGTCCTCCACCTTGATGTTGAAGTAATCGATGGTCACGTCCAGGTCGCCTGCGTTGAACACTGCGCCGACCGTGAAGTTGGTTGATTCCTCCGGCGTCAACGGCTGGCCTCCCACCAGGGCCGAGGCCGGGTGGGTGGGCGGCAACGTGGCCTCATCTGCCAGCATGCCGCCGGTAAACGCGGTGGTCACGTTCAGGATGTTGGCCTGCCCCACCGTCGGCGCCCGGAAGCCGGTGCTGACTGCGCCGCGCAGGGCAAAATTATCCGTCATATCCGCGCGGGCGCTGATCTTGAAATCCGCGGTATCGCCAACCCCCTTATGGTCTTCATAACGGCCGGCAGCGCCCAGCACGATACGGTCCGTCACCGGCGCCTCCACGTCTATGTAGCCGGCGTAGCTGTTACGCGACCAGGTGCCTGCCAGCCTGGGCCCGAAGCCGGTAAAGCCGTTGGAGCCCACGCCGAAGCCCTGCTCGGTAAGACCGCCCGGCCGCAAATCCTGGTACCAGGAAGTCATGCCTCCCTGGGTCACCTTGAACTCCTCCTGTCGGTGCTCCACGCCAAAGGCCAGGTTCACCGGCGCCGCAAACATCGGCATGTCCAGGGATTTGGATACATCCAGGTTAAGCGAGTAATCCGTTTCTGTGTAGATGCCGGGTTCGTAGTCGGTCGGGATATTTGCCACCGTATACTCCGGCAGCGCCAGCAACTGCGGGTTAAGCGTGTGTTTCATAAAGAACGAAGCCTTGTGGCGCCCGTACACCCCACTCAGGTCCACATACCAGTCACCCGCCAGGTCGCCGCGCACCCCGAAGGCAAAACTGTAATCTTCCATGGTGCCGCCGAAGCGGGGCACGAAACCGCCGGGGAAGCGGGTGATGAAGGATTCGCAGTTGGGGTCCGCCTCGACTGCGGCAATGTCCTCGGCGCTGGCCACGTCGTCGATGATGCGTATGGCTGGGCATTCACCGCCAATGCCGATGCCATCAATGTCTGCCACTTTGACTGTGTCGTAGGTTTCTTCCCCGTGATGGTGACCGGGCACGGTGATTACCGGACCGTCAAACACACCGCTGCGGGTATGGGGGTTACGAAAGTAAAACCCTCCCTCGACCTTGCGCTTGGCGTAGTTGCCGTAGCCGTAGGCTTCGAAGCTGTCGCTGAGGTCGATGCCCATGTTGCCGAAGAACTTATAGTCGTACTTGAACTCCGGCGCGCCCCAGACCATCACGGTCGGGTGGAACACGCTGTCGTAGCTGGGATCTTCAATATACGGGTTGCCGGCGTCCACCAAGGCCTGGGCGTCGGAGCGTTGCAGCGCGCGGCTGGTCGGGTCGGACTCCTTGTACTCCATGCTCAGGTTGAGAAAACCGTTGCTGGTCATCGGCAGGCCGACGTTGCCGGCGAAGTTGAAGCCGTCGCCGTCGCCCTCATAATGCTGCCCCCAGCGCGCTTCGAACGCGCCGCCCTCGGCGTCGTCCTTCAGTTCAAAGTTGATCACGCCGGCGATGGCGTCGGAACCGTACTGGGCCGCGGCGCCGTCACGCAGCACCTCCACCCGTTTCAGCGCCACCGAGGGGATCACGGAGATGTCCGGCCCTTGCGAACCATCCGCCACGCCATTGCCCAGGAAAGTGATCACCGCGGCCCGGTGGCGGCGCTTGCCGTTCACCAGCACCAGGGTGGAATCCGGCGGCAACCCGCGCAGGGTGGCCGGGCGCACCAGGGTGGCGGCGTCGTTGATGGCCTGCGTATCCACCTTGTAGGACGGGATCAGGTTGGACAGCGCCTGGTCCATATCGGTGGAACCCATGTTGGATAAATCCTCACCGCCGAACACGTCCACCGGTACCAGCGACTCGGTCTGCGAGCGCCCGTCCTGGCGCCGGCTGCCGATGATGACGATCTCTTCGATCACCGTCGCTTCGGACTGTTGCGCCTGGGCGACTGGTATCAGCGCCGGGGGTATTGTTAAAATGACGGCCAAGAGGTACGGGAGAGGATTCAGTTTCATCTTTGGTGGCTCCTGAGCAAATTGATAATATCGTTTGGATCATACCACAGACGGGCTTTGATTTCTACTCTCCCTTTTGCAAAGATTTTGGATGCTGGTGGACAGCATCCGGAGACTTATGGAAAACCAGAAACAACACCTTGATAATGCGATTATTTTCTGTTTCTTTGCTGCCCCGCCATGCCGGAACTGCCCGAAGTTGAAACGACGCGGCGAGGTATTGCGCCCCACGTTATCAATAAAAAAGTCCGTGCTGTGGTAATTCGGCAACAATGTTTGCGCTGGCCGATACCGGCGGCGCTGGCAACGGCCCTGGCCGGCCGGCATATCACCCGGGTCGGACGCCGGGCCAAGTACCTGATCTTTTACCTGGAACACGGTAGCGTACTGCTGCACCTGGGCATGTCCGGCAGCTTGCGCGTAATGGAAGCGGCTATCCCGCCCGACAAACACGACCATGTTGACATCGTGTTTCACGACCACACCTGCCTGCGCCTGCGCGATCCCCGGCGTTTCGGCTCCATCCACTGGACCGAACAGGACCCGCTGCAACATCCCCTGTTGCGCCACCTGGGGCCGGAGCCGTTGGGGGCGACGTTCACCGGTGAGCGCCTGTACGCGCTGTCCCGGGGCCGGACGCAATCTGTTAAAATCTTCATCATGGACAGCCGCATTGTCGTGGGCGTGGGCAATATCTATGCCAGTGAGGCGCTGTTCCGCAGCGGCATCCATCCCCTGCGTCGGGCAGGGAACATTTCCTTAAAGCGCTACGGGGCATTGACAGGGGCAATCAGGGACGTGCTGAACGCGGCGCTGGCGAAGGGCGGGACCACCTTGCGGGATTTTGTCGGCGGCGATGGCGCGCCGGGCTATTTCAAACTGGACCTGAACGTGTACGACCGGGCCGGCGAGCCTTGCCGGGTCTGTGCGGGCAACATCAGGCAGATACGCCAGGGGCAGCGTTCAACTTATTACTGTCCGCGCTGTCAGCGCTGACGCGGATAGGTGACGGACTTTAAGCATGCCCCCGTATGTTGTTAACGGGGGTCCGCCCCTGGAATTGCGGTTCAGACAATACCGAACAGCCTGATAATAATAATCACCAGCAGTGGAATTACAACGGAAATGAGGAGATTCAGCCGGCCCTTGATTTCCACGATGTCTTTTTCCATACGGAAAATGCGTTCCTGCTCCTCCGAGGCTTCAGCAGCCCTTTCTTCGGATGCGCCAGCATCAATGAGCGCTCTATAAAGTGCGATAGACATTACAATATTCTATGTTACAGCGAAACAAACAAAGCCTCGGTATTCAAATAAGTTACCGAAAAATGAACTCTCCCCCGATCAGCTTTTCAAAATCTTCGCAAGATAAAGACATCCTTGAAGCAGTAA
>JAPPLI010000043.1 GCA_028819495.1 Gammaproteobacteria bacterium
GGCGCTGACCCTGTCGGAAACAGAGATGACCCATGAGTGGCTGGACGGATTCGCCCGCGGACTGGCAGAATCGGCACAGAATTACGCTGTCTCACTGGTCGGCGGCGATCTCTGTAAAGGGCCCCCAGCTGTGACAATCCAGGTCATTGGCGATTGCCCGAAAGGCCGGGAGATTCGGCGCAGCAGCGCCAATGCAGGGGACCGGATTTACGTCAGCGGCGAACTGGGTAGCGCGGCCTTTGCGCTGAAGATGCTGAAATCCGGACGGACTCCCCACCCGGACTGTTACAGTCGCCTGTTGCGCCCGGATCCGAGAGTCGAGCTGGGGATATCACTGCGGGGGATTGCAAGCGCCATGATCGACATCTCAGACGGGTTGCTTGCGGACCTTGGCCACCTCCTTGACGCCGGAAATGTCGGCGCTCAAGTTGATATCGATGCGATCCCATTCCATGAACGACTGGATGAGGAACCTGATCCAACCCAAAAGTGGCGCTGCATACTCAGCGGTGGGGACGATTACGAACTTTGTTTCACCGTCCCACCTGCAAAACTGCAGGAACTGGAGCGGACCGGGGCGCCGGTATACCGTATCGGCGAAATCACGGCGGAACAGGGACTACGCTGCATGCGCAAGGATGGAACCGTATTTATTCCGGATGAGTCCGGGTATGCACATTTCTGATTGTAGTACTTATATTGACTGGATATACATGCGGTATTGTCAAAGATGTGAAATCAAAGAATATCGTGATGATTCCGTTTGATATGAAATTGGTTGACTGTACCCAACTATGTACTGTAGTTTCCAATGCTGAAATAGAGTTACTAGCCAGAATATGCGGCTTAATCAGCATTTGGAGATAAGCACTTTTCCAGCGGACAAAATTTGGTGAACGAGCAAAGATAAAGCGAATGATCGCAGTCAACCGGAATAAGCCGGATAAATGGAAGAAAGACATAGTCCAGTCAGTGGACATGTATAACGACTGGTTCCTGCAGTTTGCGCCGGAGGCGTATCGGACAACTCGGGTACAAACAACCATGGATGTTGAAAAGGCATTAAAGGCGACGAATAACTTGAGGGCACCTCTAAAAATTAGAGGCGCCCGTGCAGCATAAGGATATGCTGCCATTTTTAATCACGTAAGTGATTGAAAATGAAGGAAACGGAAAATCGCACTTTTCCGTTTCCGTCTCTGAAAATGCCACGGATGGCATTTTTAGAGGTTCCTTTGAGGGAAATCAGCGTCGCATTGATGAGAGAGAATCCCTCAGTACTTCCCACCTTACGGATGTCAACCTGTCCGCCACTGGCGGTAGATCGGTTGATCGGACTTGCCGGTGTTTCAAATAATCTGGTCAAAGTTATGGAGAAGGAAAAAAAGTTGCCATTACAAATGCCAGATAACGAGTTAGTAAGAGATCTGAAAAAGAGCGGAGAAATCATCAAGCAAATGGCAGATCCAGATATATTTATCTGGCTTGAACGTGATGATAATCCACGTGAAGAAGAAGTTTATCGGGCAGCGACGATTGTAGCTGATCGCCTTTGTGGTGCGAAAGCTAATCCTATTATCCGTAATGCCCAGGAAGAGAGGCAGCTTGCCAAAATCTCTGACTGGCTGACCGAGTCAGGCTATTTGAAACTGCCACTTGGTGAAGGTACTAAATACGATAATATGAGGCCTGGGACCTTCTCATTTCGGGTGAATGTACCTGTTTCACAGGAAGGTACCGAGAGATTGGTTAATATTCCCGTAGACGTTGTAATCATGCCGAGAAACGCAACTGCAGGCGAGCTACCATTGCTCGTAGAAGCAAAATCGGCGGGTGATTTCACGAATGTCAACAAGCGGCGTAAAGAAGAAGCAACAAAGATGAGTCAGTTGCGCGGGACGTACGGGGGTGATATTCAATTCATACTGTTCCTATGCGGTTATTTTGACACCGGCTATCTTGGATACGAAGCAGCAGAGGGAATTGATTGGGTATGGGAACACCGCATCGACGATCTCAGGGAGTTTGGTCTATAGGATGAATAAAATAAGGAGCAAGTTGGAAGAACGCCGTTTGATGGTGCAGGCTAGGTTGGATGCGGATAAGGAACAGTCAGAACGTAACCGAATGGGCCAGTTTGCGACACCGGCTGGGTTGGCATTGGACATACTCAGAGAAGCAAAAAAAATTCTTAATGAAAACGAAATCGTCAGGTTTATTGATCCTGCGGTCGGAACCGGCTCGTTCTATTCAGCTTTGCTTGAGGTTTTCCCGATGAACCGTATCGGTTCTGCTGTTGGCTACGAACTCGCCCCAGATTATGGAGAGCAAGCAATAGAAATATGGGCAGAGACGGGATTAGAAGTTCGGCTGGATGACTTTACACAAGTTGCACCGCCAACGGACGATGATAAATTCAATCTGCTGATTTGCAATCCGCCTTATGTACGGCACCACCATATTGTCAATGGTGAGAAACGACGATTGAAAGGCAAGGCGAAAAAGGTATGTGGTATGGAAATTAACGGTCTTGCCGGATTGTATTGTTATTTCCTTGGACTGAGTCATGAGTGGATGGCAGATAGTGGTCTTGCCGTCTGGCTTATTCCCAGTGAATTCATGGACGTAAACTATGGCGTATCAGTGAAGCGCTACCTGCTGCGTAAGGTGACACTGCTACATATTCATCGATTTGATCCAAAAGATATTCAATTTGGCGATGCACTTGTGTCGTCAGCAGTAGTGTGTTTCCGAAAGGAAATACCCCCACAAGATCATGAAATACGGTTTACCTATGGAGGCTCGTTGGAACAACCGAAGCTTCAGCGTCTGGTGTCCGTTGAGACTTTGTGCCACGAACCGAAATGGACTCGGTATCCGCTGCAGGGTGGCTGTAAATCTACAGATGAACCGGTGTTAGACGACTTTTTCAATATAAAGCGTGGCCTGGCTACGGGGAATAACAATTTTTTCATTCTCTCTGATGAAGAAATCATACTGCGTGATTTGCCGGCAGAAGTATTTAAGCCGATATTGCCGAGTCCTCGCTATCTGTCAGTGGACGAGGTTCAGGCGGATTGTTCAGGAAACCCGGTGCTGGAACGGCGATTGTTTCTTCTTGATTGTCAATTAGAGGAAGCAGAAATTGAAACCCAGTATCCGAAGCTATGGGACTATCTCAATGAAGGTAAAGCTAACGGTATTTCCGAAGGCTATATCTGCAGGCACAGGACATTATGGTATAAACAGGAGACACGTCCATCGTCTCCGTTCGTGTGCACCTATATCGGGCGCGGTGATACAAAGAATGGTAGACCTTTTCGATTTATTCTCAATCATTCTCAAGCGACAGTTTCAAATGTGTATTTAATCTTATATCCGAAGGATTCGCTCAAACGCGCTTTAATGGATAACCCGACCTTAAAGAAACAGGTTTGGAAGGCCTTAAACGAGATTAGTCCAAAAACAATGGTAAGCGAAGGCAGGGTATATGGTGGTGGAATGCACAAATTGGAACCAAAAGAGCTAGGCAACGTACCAGTGGCAGCAATAGCTGAACTACTGCCGAAGTTGGTCAGACCGAAAAGGGTAAAACAGGTCGAGATCTTCAAAAGGGAGGCTATAACATAAATAACGAGTTCCGACACACTCCTGGTATCCGGCCACTTTCTCTATTTTCGAGCAACCGATAGTCTGACATCAAGCGTATCCAGCACCCTGAATAAAGTACCGACCCGCGGGTTGCCTCCCCTGGACAGCGACCGGTACAGGTTTTGTCTGCCCAGGCCGGTGGTTCTGGCAACTTTCATCATGCCCTTGGCGCGGGCGACATCTCCGACAGCCTTGACGAAGAAATCAGAATCGCCTTCTTCAAGCGCAGCATTGAGGTATTCAATGATTGCCTCATCGCTATCCAGGAAGTCAACTACGTCAAATTTCTTGATTTTCATGGATACTCCTTCCATAGGATATGTCCTGTATAGAGGACACTATAGCGGGAAACAAAAACTGGCACCAGCCCTGGATTTTTTGAGTGGTTTTTTTGAGTCAGAGTAAAACAGGTGTTCAAACTTTGGAGATTTAACCGTGAAAGAATACAGCTTTACCGAAGCCCGGCAGAATTTTGCATCGTCATTGAATGAAGCGCGGCAATCGGGCATGGTATGTATAAGAAAACGGAACCGTAGCCGCTATCCGCTCTCATACATCGGGAATTGCCTGCACAACCCCTTCACTTCTCCTTTTATCTTATCAATCAGCGCCTCATCCCCCATGTTGTCGATGATGTCACAGATCCAGGAAGCGACTTGTGAGGCCTCGGCCTTCCCGAAACCGCGTGTGGTAATGGACGGGGTGCCGATACGGATGCCGCTGGTGACAAAAGGCGACTGCGGATCGTTCGGGACCGCGTTTTTGTTCACGGTGATATTGGCCCGGTCCAGGGCCGCATCCAGGTCCTTGCCGGTGATGTCCTTGCTGATAAGGCTGACCAGGAACAGGTGGTTGTCGGTCCCGCCGGATACGACGTCAACGCCGCGCCGGATAAAGACATCGGCCATTGCCCGGGCATTCTCGATGATCTGTTGCTGGTACGCCTTGAACTCCGGTTCCATGGCTTCCTTGAAGGCAACGGCTTTCGCCGCAATCACATGCATGAGCGGTCCGCCCTGGTAGCACGGAAAGACGGTAAAATTCAGTTTCTTTTCAATATCCGGGTTGGCTTTTGCCAGGATCAGGCCGGACCGGGGGCCCCGCAAGGTCTTGTGGGTCGTAGTCGTCGTCACGTCCGCGATGTTGACCGGGCTTGGATACAGCCCGGTAGCGATCAGGCCGGCCACGTGGGCGATGTCGGCTACCAGGTATGCGCCGACCTGGTCGGCAATCTCCCTGAATCGCTGCCAGTCCAGCCTGCGCGAGTACGCGGAAAAGCCGGTCATGACCAGCTTCGGCCTGTGTTCCAGTGCAAGCTGTTCCGCGGCGTCATAATCGATCTCGCCGGTATCCGCATTCAGGCCGTACTGCACCGCCTTGTAAACCCTGCCGGAGACGTTGACCGAGGCCCCATGTGTCAGGTGGCCGCCGTGGGCAAGGCTCATTCCCATGATGGTGTCGCCCGGTTGGCACAGCGCCAGGTAAACCGCGCCGTTGGCCTGGGAACCGGAATGGGGTTGAACGTTGGCATAATCGGCGCCGAACAACTCTTTGGCGCGATCGATGGCGAGTTGTTCGACCACGTCGACATATTCACAGCCGCCATAATAGCGTTTACCGGGATAGCCTTCGGCATATTTGTTGGTCAGTACCGAACCCTGCGCCTCCAGCACCCTGGGACTGACGTTGTTTTCCGATGCTATCAGCTCAATGTGTTCTTCCTGCCTGGTCCTCTCCCCCTGCATGGCCTGGTAGAGTACGTCGTCGTACCCTGCTATTTTCATGTCTTTGTCGAACATACTTCACCTTATAATTTTCACGTCAAAACGGTATTATAAAGCCCATATACGTATAATGGCAGGGTAGGCAGCAATATATTCAGACAATGACCAACAAGGATAAGCCGGTGTCGCGACTCATATCCATGCTTAACCGGCTCAAATTCACCGCTCCTCACCCGGGACGGATTCAGGCCGCGCCGCTGATGCGCTGGCGCAGCAGGGGCGATGCCTCCCGTCTGGAACCAATCAGACATTCCAGGGAAATCAGGCTGGAAGACCTGCTTTGTATAGAAAGACAGAAGGCGGCGCTGCAATCGAACACCGAACAGTTCATCAACGATTACCCTGCCAACAATGTACTGTTGTGGGGCCCGCGGGGCACTGGGAAATCCTCGTTGGTCAAGGCCGTTTACAGTGAATACCGGGATCGGGGGTTGCGCTTGATCGAAGTAGCGCGGGACAACCTGACCGACCTGCATGATATCTGTGACGAACTGAGCCGCTTCACGGGCAAATTCATCATCTTTTGCGACGACCTGTCTTTTGACGTGAATGATCCCAGCTACAAGACCCTCAAGGTACTGCTGGACGGTTCGGTGAGCGACATTCCGGATAACATCCTCATCTATGCCACCTCCAACCGCCGTCACCTGCTGCCGGAGTACGGGTCGGAGAACCTGGAAACCAGGAACATTGACGGCGAGATCCACCATGGCGAATCCGTGGAAGAGAAGCTCTCCCTGTCGGAACGCTTCGGCATCTGGCTGTCGTTCCATCCGTTCAACCAGGAACAATACCTGCAGATAGCATTCCACTGGCTGCGCAGGACCGGGCTAACAATCGGCGACTCCGATCAGGTCACACAGGCTGCGCTGCAATGGGCCCTGGAAAAAGGCACCCGCAGCGGCAGGAGCGCGGCGCAGTTTGCGCGCGACTGGGCCGGCAAAGCGCTGCTGTCTGAACAATAATGATTTATCCGCAGATGACGCAGATTACCGCAGATGAAAAAAAGCTTTCTGTGATGAAGAAGCTACATGGAATATAAACCGGAATCGTCGTAATTCATAAATCAAAAAATAATCTGCGTTAATCTGCGTCATCTGCGGATACTATTTTACTGACCTCGACGACCAACCCGAACAGGGGATGGTCGAAATAGTTCAGGTCGTCCGGTTTTATCCTCCTGCTTTCCGTCAGCCTGACGTAGTCCGCCGACAGCCGTCTATACCCGGTAGCCGGTTCCGGCATGTCCAGATCGGGTTGCTCCAGCGTATTGGGAAAATAGGCAAAATCCACGTCCAGGTGCAGGAAACGGGACTTGCGTAATTTCACGGTACCGTCAAAAATCTTGATCGGCGGTGTGTATTCCGGTTCGTCCCGTACCTGTCCCGGCTCCGGTTCGACCTCAACCTGCTCTGCGGCTTTCCTTTCAAACCGGGTGTTGTCAAGGCGTACCGCTCTCACATTCCTTGCATCGAGTCCGGGCTGCTGCCAGGCAACGTGGAGCAGGGGCCGGTATTCCCGGGATGATGCCATTACCCGCCTGATGCCTGCCAGCCGGTAATCCTGTCCGTGCAGGCTGACATACGGCTTCAGGTCCTCATCTTCCGGCGCATCAGGGGTATCGACGGATACGGGATCGGCAGTTTCCATGATCAATCCGATGGTTTGCCGGCGCGCCGGCAATCCCGGGTTTTCATACCACAATTCGCCACCGGCGTCGGGTTCGGTGTATGCAAACAGGACCACTTCCACCTGGTACCAGTCAACGGCATGCGCCGAGACAGTGAACACCGTCAGCGCGTTGTACAGGAAGACAGCAAGCACAGGTAAAACCCCGGTGCCCTTCATTTTCCTACAAGTTCTCTGGCCCAATCGACTATACAAAGTATGCTGGATATTGATAAACGAGTTTAAGATAATGCACAAATGGACGGCAACGCAACCGAAACCGCATACAACTTCGCATTGGCGCGCCTGTTACGCGAAGAAGGGCTGAGCGCCGGAGCAGAACAGCGTCATCGTTTCGGCAAGCGGCGCGGGCAAGCAGATGTCCTGTTGGATTTCGACGATTACGCCGTTGTCATTGAAACGGAATTCGGCGACCCGGCCAGGGAAGACGCCAACAAACGCTTCCCAGATCAACAACCAGCTATCATCAACGGCTTGCCAGTGCGCTTGGTGGTTGCGCTGGGCTACCCACAGCGACTTGCTGACTTGCCAGAGAGCAAAACGCATAAGAACCTTGCAGTTTGTGACAACCTTCGCATTGTATATCGTTACTATGGAGAAGAATGGAGCGAAGAGACCACCGGTCGCGTAGCCGATCTTGCCGAAACGCTACGGAACTATTGGGTGCAGAGCGACAGTGGCACAGGTATCGATCTCATCGTACAGCGCGCCGCAAACGCAATCAACGACGCCAGCAACATTCTGGCGCGCAGCAAACAAAACGATAATGCTGAGCAAGACGAATCTGCCACCAAAGCCCTGATCTGGCTTAACGCACTATTGTTCCAGGAACTGCTGGCGCGCTACCTTGACCGCGCGCAATTACCAACAGAACATCAAAACAGGGGCATCAAGCGCCCTGACCCGGATCAAGGTCCGACCCACCTGATAGCGCAATGGGACGAAATCCTGAATATCAACTGGTGGCCTATATTTTTCATCGCCAGGGAAACCCTGTCCGAGACACCGGGGCCGGCGAACAAGGAAGCTGTCAATGTGCTGAAAACCGCCGCGGCTGAAATTGCGGAGAGTGGGGTCATCCGACGGCACGACGTGGCTGGGCGAATATTCCACCGTTTGCTGGACTCGCGTAAGTTCCTGGCGACAAACTACACAACCATCCCGGCAGCCATCATGCTCGCGGGGTTGGCTTTCGACGAACGCAGTTCATGCTGGTCGGACATTGACTTCTCGGACCCGGACAAAATTGCCGGATTACGGGTCGTTGACCCGGCCTGCGGCAGCGGCACGTTGCTCATGGCGGCAGCACAGGAGATACTGAAATGCGCGCGCCGCAACAGCGCCTCGGGCGAGGATAACCGGGAACTGGTGCGAGCCATTCTTGAAGATGCAGTGTATGGTTTTGACGTGGTGCCTGCGGCAATCCACCTGGCTGCTTCCACCCTCTGCATGGCTGAATCCAGCCAGGTCATAAAGGACATGAACTTGTGGCGGGTACAGCACGAGATAGTTAGCGGCGTGCCCCGACTCGGCAGTCTGGACTTCCTGGCATCATCCCCCAGTCAGGGTAACGCGGGACGTCTGGACCTGTTCGACGATGAGAAGTTTACGCGCATGACCGGTCAGGGTGAAGTTGCCGATAACGCAGCTATGCCACAAAACTGCGACCTGATCATTGCCAATCCACCGTATACCCGGGCCGGTGGCCCCGGCGATGAAGCCAACACTCTATGGAACCCCATATTCGGTTCCCTTTTTGACAGGGATGACTCAGACAAAATGAAAGCTGCGTTACAGAAAACCCTGGCAAAGACACCGGCCAATCTATATGCGGGACTGGGTTCTGGTTTCGTAGTGCTCGCAGATGATAACCTCAAAGCGAACGGCCGACTGGCCTTTGTGCTGCCCGCGACCATGTTGACAGGTAGCCGCTGGCGCGGTATCAGACAACTGCTGCTGGAAAATTACTGCATTGACTGGATCATCGTCAGCCACGACAACAGGCATCGAAGCAAAGTAAAAGGATTGCCGGGACGCCTGCTTGTCTCATTATCAGAATCAACCCGTATTGCCGAAGTGTTGATCATTGCCACGAAAAACCGACAACAGGCAAGCCGCAACCGTGTCAGGTTCGTCAACCTGCTGCACAATCCTGATGAGCCGGTGCAGGCCATGACGCTTACGCGTAAACTGTTGGCAATGGAAGAGAACGCTGTGTCGTTTGAAGCGCGCGGTATCGATATTGGCGGGAAGCATTACGGCAACTTCATTGTGGTGCTGCAAGAACACCTGACAGACGGCGCATGGCAATATGCGGCGTTTGTCCAACCTGATCTGGTATTGCACGCCGACCACTTACGCCGCACGGACTATAATACCTCTCCGAAAGTTCCGATCATTGAAATCGGAAATATTGCCGAATTAGGTCCCTACGAAATGCAAGTGAAGAACCCGACTCAAGGACTGTTCACTATTGTAGAGACAGATGATCCATTACGAGCAGGCATACCCGCTTTATGGCATCATTCATCGACTAGGGAAACCAGCCTGCAGGTAACGGCCAACGCGCGCTTGGAACGGCGCCCTGATCGTGATAAAGAAAAACAGGACAGGATGCTTGCGCAACAATGCCGCTTGCACTTGGCGAGAGATCTTCGTATGGCGCCACAACGTCTGGCAGCAGTATTGACTGACAAACCCATGCTTGGCGTAAGATCATGGGTCACGCTTGCGCTCCATGATGACATGCCAGGAAAACAGGAAACGCTGTGTCTTTGGCTGAACTCAACGCCTGGTTTGTTAATGCGGATACTACATGGTAATCGCCCCTATCTAGGCAGATCAAGTGTACCACACGAACTGCTCAGGACCTTGCCGGCGCTTGACGTAAACCGGCTGTCAACAGAGCAGCTTACAGCCGCTGCCGAAATTTACGAAGACCTGAAAAACAAGACCTTGCAAGGCTTTTCCTACATACAGGATGACCCGGTCAGGAATGAACTGAATGCCCGGCTGTGCACAGAAGTGCTGGACATTGATGGAAACAGCGTTGAAACATTGACTGACAGTATCAGAGAACCGGGATATGAGGCTGAGAACCTGGAAGAACTTGTTGTTGAGCTTACACACAAGCTGGCTTTAGAACCTACCATGCACGCGCGGCACTGAATGACGGACAAATTTCCTGGTCATTTTGCGCAAGATTTTACTTATGAGGTACCATACTTACCATGACAAAACTTGACGAGTTAAAAGAAAGGATTTCGTTTTTGAGCAAGCTGTTTTTCGTGATTATAGGTCTGTTTGTGCTTATAATAAGCGGATTGGTGAGTTTGTACCTGTCCGATATTATTAACGAGCTTTTTTGGTCGGGCGTAGCGCTTCTTTTCATGTTAGGCTGCGCCAATTTAATAGTCTTTCTGCGCATTCAGAAACACCTCAGAGAGGTAGGGGAAATATGATTGCATTTATTGCATTGACAGCAGGCGCAGTCTTTTTTGTGGGCGTACTGATTTACGGCGCGCTGAAAATTTGATTGGTATCCTCTTCAGATATTTGGGGTCAGAGTAAAAATTCTGACGAATTTCTTACTCCGACCCCGGATGTCTCGTCAGAATTTTTACTCTGACCCCATCTATCCTGGAATTTCTTACTCTGACCCCTGATTTGCCAGACTGTCCAGGAAACCGTCGAGAAAGTTGAAACGCGCGCCGGCGTCCGGGAGTTCCTGGTTTATTCTCAGTTTGTCTCCTCCTTCGAGTTTATATATACGGGGGTTGGCCTGCAGCAGGTTTATCAGTTTTACCCTGTCGAAGTCTGCGTTTTCATCAAAATGGACCCTGCCTCCCTTCTCTCCCAGGTCAATTTTCCGGATTCCCAGGGCACGCGTTCGTTGCTTGAGATCGGCAATACGGAACAGGTTTTTCAACGCATCCGGCAACAGGCCGAACCGGTCTATACATTCTTCCTGCAGGTCCCATAACGCGCGCTCAGCTCCGGCGCCGGCTATTCGTTTGTACATGACCAGCCTGGCATGCACGTCGGGCAGGTAGTCCGCCGGTATCAATGCGGGGACGTTCAATTCCACTTCGGTGCCGTGGTCCAGGGGGCGGTCCAGTTCCGGCTGGCGTCCGGCTTTCAGGGAGGCAACCGCCCGTTCCAGCAGGTTCATGTACAGGCCGAACCCTATCTCCTGGATTTGTCCGCTTTGTTCATCGCCCAGGATCTCGCCAACCCCGCGGATTTCCATGTCGTGGGTCGCCAGGGTAAATCCCATGCCCAGTTCCTCGATCGCTTCTATGGCTTCAAAGCGCTTTGCCGCGGTGTCGCTGACTGCTCCCCGGCCCGGCTTGACCAGGTAGGCATAGGCGCGGTGGTGGGAGCGCCCGACCCGGCCGCGCAGTTGATACAGTTGGGCCAGGCCGAATTTGTCCGCACGGTTGATGATGATGGTGTTGGCGCTGGGCACGTCAATGCCGGTCTCGATGATGGTGGTGCACACCAGTATGTTGAACCTGAGATGGTAGAAATCCAGCATCACCTGCTCGAGTTGCTTTTCCGGCATCTGCCCGTGGGCTATGCGGAGCTTGGCTTCCGGCGCCAGTTTCGCGACTACTGCCGCTGTCTTCTCTATGCTGTCAATCTCATTATGTACAAAATAGACCTGTCCACCCCGCTTAATCTCCCGCAACATTGCCTCGACCAGCCAGGTTTCATCCCATTCCCTGATAAAGATCTTGATCGGTAGCCGTTTTGACGGCGGGGTGGCGATTATGGACAGCGACCGTAAATCCGACAACGCCAGGTTGAGCGTACGCGGGATCGGGGTGGCGGTAAGCGTCAATACATCCACCTGGGCGCGCAGGGACTTGAGTTTTTCCTTCTGCCGCACCCCGAAACGATGTTCCTCATCGATGATCACGAGACCCAGGTTGGCAAAGGCAATGCCGTCCTGCAACAATTTGTGCGTGCCGATGATGATATCGATGTTACCGTCGCGCAGACCATCACAAATCCCGGCCTGGTCTTTTCCGGAAACAAACCGGGACAGTACTGCCACTCTCACCGGCCAATCCGCAAAACGGTCCATGAAATTCCGGCAATGCTGCTGGGCCAGCAAGGTGGTCGGCGCCAGCATGGCCACCTGCTTATGGTTTTCCACCGCAACGAATGCCGCGCGCATGGCCACCTCCGTCTTGCCGAACCCGGAATCGCCGCATATGAGCCGGTCCATGGGGACCGAGGCGCGCATATCCTCAAGCACCCCGGCAATGGCTTCCGCCTGCCCCGGGGTTTCCTCGAACGGGAACTCCTGGGCGAACGCCTGGTAGGCATTATTGTCAACGCCGAACGAATGACCTTGCAACGCGGCCCTGCGGGCGTGCAGTTCCAGCAACTCCGCCGCCACGTCATAAACCCTTTTCAGGGCCCTGTGTTTTGCCTTCAACCAGTTGCCGCTGCCCAGACGGTGCAGCGGCGCATGCTCCGCATCCACACCGACGAAGCGGCTGACGAGGTCCAGCGCCGTTACCGGCACGTACAACTTGTCGCCCTGGTCATACTCCAGGCAGATGAACTCGGCTTCGATATCGTTCACCGTCAGCGTCAGCAGGCCGCGGTAACGGCCCACCCCGTGTTCTTCGTGGACAACCGGCGCGCCGACGGACAATTCGGTCAGGTTGCTCACGACCGTATCGGTAAGTTGCCGGCGCTTTTTGCGCAGGCGCCGTTGTTGTGCCCGCTCACCGAACAACTGGGTTTCGCTCAACAGGACGATATCCGGCCGTTCCAGCACCGCCCCCTGCTCCAGCGGCGCCACGGTCAATCCGAAACGCACGGTGCGGACCATGAAATCATCCCAGTCACTGCAAAGGACCGGCCTGGTCTTTTCCCTGCTGAATATTTCCATGATCGTTTCCCTGCGGCCCACCGACTCCGCCACGATCAGCACGCGCCCGGCAAACTCCTCCATGAAGCGGCGGAATACGGCAAGCGGGTCCTGTGAACGCACATTGACGGGATACTTTTTCGGATGGCCGGTGAGGAACCGGACAGTGCCGGCCGCTGTGTCATCGATACCGGTATTGCCGGCATGAATCCGGCGGTGTACAGCCAGCAGGTCGAATATCTCATCGGGCGGATAGAAAATTTCATCCGGCGCCAGCAGGGGACGCTCGCGGTCGTGTTTTCCCTGCTCATGGCGGACCTCAGCCATTTCCCGGAATTTCAGCGCCGCATCGTACACACCTTCATCCAGTATGACGGTCGGGTCTTCCGGAAAATAATCATTCAGGCAGCCGGTACGGGTATAGAACAGCGGCAGGTAGTATTCGATTCCCGCCGGTGCGATTCCGTTACTGACGTCAGTGTAGATCGGGTTGCTGCCGGGGTTCCCGCTGAACCTCAGACGCCAGTTACTCCGGAACAGGTCGATTGCCGGCGCGGTCAGGGGGACTTCCCTGGCAGGCAATATCCTGATTTCATCGGTTTGATCCAGGGATCTCTGGGTTTCTATGTCGAAAATCCGGATACTGTCAATCTCGTTATCAAACAGGTCAATCCGGAACGGGACTGCGGAACCCATGGGGTAGATATCGATGAGCGAACCCCTTACGGCCACGTCGCCATGCTCCATGACCTGGGACACGGTACGATAACCGTTACTGTCCAGTTCCTGCCTGAAGACGTCCGTATCCAGGGTCTGCCCGGTGCGTAACAACAGGCTGTGCGCGTGAAGATAATCCGCAGGCAGGAGGCGGTGCATAAAGGTGGATATCGGCACGACAAGTATCCCCGCGCGCAAGGTGTGCAGTTCCACCAGGGTGGCCAGGCGGTCGGAAACGATGTCCTGGTAGGGGGAAAACCGGTCATAAGGCAGGGTCTCCCAGTCAGGGAACAGCAGCAAGCGCTGCCCGGACCGGGGCGGGTTGAAAAAAGCCAGTTCTTCCATGAGGCGGCGGGCGCCGGACTGGTCGGACGTGATGACCACGAAAAGCGACCCGCTCTCCCTTGCGGCAGAAGTAATCGCCAGCGCCTTGCTGCTTCCGGGCAGGCGCTCCCAGTTCACCTGTTGTCCCTTTGACGCGGGAACTTCAGGCTGCAGGGGACTTACAAGCATCAGGTGTGATTTATCCGCAGATGACGCAGATGAATTATCCGCAGATGACGCAGATTACCGCAGATAAAAAAAAGTTTTTTGTGATGAAGAAGCTGAATGGTATATGAGCCGGAATCTTCGTAATTCACAAATCAAAAAATAATCTGCGTTCATCTGCGTCATCTGCGGATAATTAATCTGCGTCATCTGCGGATTGATTTTGTTCGTCCGGCTGAAGTTTTTTGAGTTGCCTGCTGAGTTTTGCCTTGTCGCGCTTCAACGCAAGCCATTTCGGCAAGCCGGCAAGCACACCCAGGCACGCGCCGGCCAGCAGGGTAACAGCCAACGCCAGTGATAAGGGCATTTCAAAACTGCCGAGATAAAAATCGACGACGACAAGTTGTTCGTTACGGAGATGGAATGCCAGTCCGAGCAGGACGACGAGCAGTACCAGCGCAAGCTTAACGTAAAACATCAAACAGGAGTCAACTCCGGTCAACCCGCTCCCGCATCTGCTTCCCCGGTTTGAAATACGGGACGTGTTTGGCCGGTAATGAAACCGCTTCCCCGGATTTGGGATTGCGGCCTACCCGCGGCGGCCGATAGTGAAGAGAGAAGCTGCCGAACCCGCGAATTTCAATTCTTTCCCCTGTTGCCAGGCTCTGGGCCATGGACTCGAGTATGGTTTTGACAGCAGATTCGATATCCTTGGATGTAAACTGTGGCTGCCGCCCGCTTAAAGCCTCAATCAGTTCAGATTTGGTCATTGTTCTAAACTCGCATTGTTTGTGCGAATATCAGTCACTGCCTCCGCTGTCGAGATGTTTTTTCAGCAAATCGCCCAATTTGGCTCCGGACGAGGTGTCGGGTGTATACTCCTTGATGGCGGCCGATTCCTCATCGGATTCCTTCGCCTTCACGGAGACTGAAATTGTTCGTTTCTTCCTGTCAACCGCGGTGATTTTAACTTCAATTCCGTCACCTTCCTTCACCCCGCTGCTTTTCGCGTCCCTGGCTTTCCTGTCTCCGGACAACTCGGAAAGCTTCAACTGCCCCTCGACTCCCTGCGCCAGTTCAACGATGATATTCCTGGCTTCAACGGCTGTGACCTTGCCGGTGACTACCCTGCCCTTGGGGTTTTCCGCGACATAAGCCGTGAACGGGTCCTTCTCCAGTTGCTTTATCCCCAGGGAAATGCGCTCTCTCTCGGTATCCACGGCAAGCACGACGGTTTCTATCTGGGTGCCCTTTTTATAGTTTCGCAGGGCCTGCTCACCTTCATCCACCCAGGAAACGTCCGACAGATGCACAAGGCCGTCGATCCCGCCCGGCAATCCGATAAAAATGCCGAAATCGGTAATGGATTTGATCTGGCCGTGAACCCTGTCTCCCTTGTTATGCAAGGCGGCAAACTCTTCCCAGGGATTTGGCTGGCATTGTTTCATGCCCAATGAAATACGGCGGCGTTCCTGGTCTATATCGAGCACGATAACGTCAACCACGTCACCCGTCTGCACAAGCTTTGAGGGATGGATATTCTTGTTTGTCCAATCCATTTCAGAGACATGAACCAGCCCCTCAACGCCTTCTTCAAGTTCAACGAAACACCCGTAATCGGCAAGGTTGGTAACGGCGCCCTGCAAGCGTGAGCCTTCAGGAAAACGCTTGGTCAGATCACCCCAGGGATCTTCTCCCATCTGCTTCAGGCCCAGGGATACCCGGTTGCGATCGCGGTCGAACTTCAATACCTTGACCTCGATTTCATCGCCGATGCTGACGATATCCGACGGGTCTTTCACCCGCTTCCACGCCATGTCAGTGATATGCAACAGCCCGTCGATACCGCCGAGATCCAGGAAGGCGCCATAATCCGTCAGGTTCTTGACTACGCCTTTCACGGTGACTCCCTCCTTCAGCCTGTCAATCAGGCTTTGCCGCTCAGCAATATTTTCACTCTCCACCACGGCCCTGCGGGACACTACCACGTTACTCCGTTTCCGGTCGATTTTAATGACCTTGAAATCAAGCGGCTTGCCTTCCAGGTAAACCGTATCCTTGACAGGACGAACGTCTACAAGCGAACCCGGCAGAAATGCCCTGATACCTTCGACGTCAACGGTAAATCCACCTTTCACCCTCTCGGTGATCACACCGGTCACTGTTTCATCGGTGTCGTGAGCCTGCTCCAGGCTGTTCCATGCCAGCAGCCTTTTTGCTTTTTCTCTCGATAGCCGGGTCTCACCATAACCATCTTCTATCGCATCCAGCGCCACCTCGACCTGATCGCCGACAGCGACCTCGAGTTCGCCTTTTTCGTCATAAAACTGGTCGATGGGTATCCAGGATTCCGATTTCAATCCGGCGCTGACAATCACGTTGTCCTGGTAAACGTCAACGACGGTCCCGTTAAGAATAGCGCCAAGCTGCATTTTTGCTTCTACCTGGCTCTGTTCGAATAATTCAGCAAAACTCTCAGTCATATAATAGGTTATCTCTTTTTCTTAATGTTTCACATTATGTATGTACGGCTGATAAATCGAAACGTTTCCTGATTATCTCCGCAACCTGCCCGAACACGTCATCTCTCCCGCTGCCGGAGGTATCAATCTCAACAGCGCCGTCCGCAGGCTTCAAAGGAGAGAGAATACGTTGCGTATCCCGCCTATCCCGTTCAGCGATAGACTCTACAAGATCGTCGAAACTAACATAAATCCCTTTTTCTTTCAACTGTTTATATCGTCTTTTCGCGCGTTCCCGCGGATTCGCCGTCAAAAATACCTTTAATTCGGCATCCGGGAAAACCACGGTGCCCATGTCGCGCCCGTCCGCAACGAGGCCGGGAGAACGCTGAAAGCTCCGTTGCCATTCGAGTAAGGCTTCACGCACCGTGCCGTGCGCAGCCAGACTCGAAGCTGCGCTGCCGCAATCCTCGAGCCGAATCAGGGCGCCGACGTCTGTGCCATCCAGGATAACCGTCACCGGTTCGTCCCCCTCAGCGGAGATGAATTGAACCTCAGGCCGCCGCGCCGCGACCAGTCCCGCCACCTTCGCAACCTCGGTAACGGGAATATTCTCCCGTTGCGCCAGCAGGGCCAGTATGCGGTACAGCGCGCCGCTGTCCAGCAGGCGCCAACCGAGCCCGCGGCTGATGCGGCTGCACAGCGTGCCTTTGCCGGTCCCGCTCGGACCGTCCACGGTAATTACCGGAATCTCAGTCATTCTTTTTTGCCTCAGAGGACACAGAGATGACGGAACAGCCCAGTTGCCGGGCACAATCTATAAACCCGGGGAAGGAAGTATCGACATTATTGCAATCCTGTACCGTTACCGAACCTGAGGCGGCCAGGCCGGCTACGGAGAATGCCATGGCTATGCGATGGTCGCCGTGGCTTTGCACCATACCGCCTGCCGGCCGGCCGCCGGTGACGCGCATCCCGTCCGGACGCATATCGACTGCTACGCCTATGTTCTCCAGCCCTTCGGCCAGCGCCCGGATGCGGTCGCTTTCCTTCAATCGCAATTCCGCGGCGCCTTCAAGCAAGGTTTCGCCCCGCGCATGGCATGCCGCGGCCATGATCGCCGGAAATTCGTCAATGGCTATCGGGACCAGTTCCCGGGGGATCCGGATTCCATGCAACGGCCGGTATTTTACCCGCAGGTCCGCCACCGGCTCAGCGCTGCCTTCATCCAGGTTGGAGACGCTGATGTCTGCACCCATCCGGTTGAGAATTTCAATCACGGCATGGCGCGTCGGATTGATCCCCACGCCTTCGATGACCAGGTCCGACCCGGGAACGATACTGCCGGCGGCCAGGAAGAACGCGGCGGAGGAGATATCACCCGGAATGCGCAGCCTGCCGGCGCGCAAGGTGTTGCTTTCCAGCGTTATGCGCCTGCCCGAGCGCGTGACGGGGCAACCGAAATGGGCCAGCAATCTTTCCGTATGGTCACGGGTCGGCGCCGGCTCCGTAATCACCGTGTTACCCTGCGCGTACAGGCCCGCCAGCAGCAGCGCGGATTTCAGTTGGGCGCTGGCCACGGGTAATTCGTAATTTATGCCGCGCAGCCGCCTGTTGCCCGTTATATGCGCGGGCAGGGTCCCTTCAGAGGTGGTCTGCACATCTGCGTGCATCGCGTTCAGCGGGTCCGCCACGCGCCGCATCGGCCGGCGCGCCAGCGATTCATCTCCGGATATGGTGGAAGAGAACTTCTGACCGGCCAGTACGCCCAGCAGCAGGCGCGCTGAAGTGCCCGAATTTCCCAGGTCCAGGATACCGGATGGCGCGCCCAGACCGTTCAACCCAACTCCCTTCACGCTCAGGCACTCACCTTCCAGGGTCATGTCCACTCCCATCTGCTGAAACGCGGCCATTGTCGCCCGGGTATCGGCGCTGTCCAGGAAACCGTCGCAAACACTGTTTCCCCCAGCCAGCGACGCCAGAATCACCGCCCTGTGCGAGATGGATTTATCTCCGGGAACACGTATCCTGCCCTGTAATGCCCCGGAGGCGGGCTCGACGATATAATCAATCCTTGGTTGCACTTCTTTGTCTATCCCGGTCACCCAGGTCTAGCGTCCCCTGCTTCTCGCAAATTCATCCCTGGCGCGCTTGGCCCGGGAAAATATTTCCGCGAGCCGGTCACCTTCACCCGCTGCAATCGCCTGCCTGGCGCGCTCGAGGTGCTGCTCGAACCTGTCCAGGACCGCAAGCAGCGATGCGCTGTTGGCTAGGCATATATCACGCCACATTTCCGGACTGCTGGAGGCTACACGGGTGAAATCCGCAAACCCGCCGGCCGCATAATCGAATATCTCCTGCTTGTCCTGCATCCGGGCAAGGCAATCGATCAGGGTATATACCAGCACATGGGGCAAATGGCTGGTGGCCGCCAGCACTTCATCATGGTGCTCGACGTCCAGCTCAACGACTTCAGCCCCTACCCCGCGCCACATTTCGGCTATCTTTTCCCCGGCGTCCCGGTCCGTCTCGGCAAGCGGCGTGATGATGACGACGTGATCCTCGAACAATTCGGCGAACGAGGCCTCGACACCGCTCTGCTCCGTGCCGGCGATCGGGTGGGCGGGAACAAAAAAGGGAAGCCTGTCGGCCAGCGCGTTTCTCGCTGCCGCTACCACCACGCCTTTGGCGCTCCCGACGTCGGTGATGATACAGCCCGGCTTCAACCCTTCATTCATCGCCCGCATCAGGTTCTCCGTAGTGGAAAGCGGCGTAGCCAGGACGACAACGTCGGCGCCTTCCACCGCCTCCCGGACGTCCAGGCTGTAATGATCGATGACGCCATCCCTGACCGCCTGGCGCAAGGCTGCATCCCGCCGCCCATAGCCGATGACCGAAGCGCACAGGGATGCGCGCTTCAGGGCCCGCGCCAGCGAACCGCCAATCAGTCCCAACCCGATAATGGCGACCCTGTCAAACAGCATTCATCAAGACCTTGCCCAGCGCCTTTATGAATTCCGCATTCTCGTGTTCCTGGCCGATCGTGACCCGCAAATGGTCGGGCAATCCGTACTCGGCTATCGGCCTGACAACGACTCCTTCCCTCAGCAGCGCCTGGTAGACATCGTCTGCAGGCTGCTCCAGGTCGAAACTGACGAAATTGGCAATCGACTCGAACCATTCCAGTCCCAGCTCGGCAAAAGCCGCAGTCAGGGCCAGCATGCCCTCGTCGTTCATTGCCACACAGCGGCGCAGGTGCTCCTGGTCCTTCAATGCAATCTCGGCGGCGAGCAACGCCAGCGTGTTGACATTGAAGGGCTGGCGTACACGATTCATCAAATCTGCCAGGTCAGGATGGCTGACTGCGTAGCCGACACGGAGCCCGGCCAGGCCGTAAGCCTTGGAAAAAGTCCGGGTCGTGACAAGATTGGGAAAATCCGGCAGGAATTCAATCGAATTCGGGTAGTCGGCACACAGGGAGGCGGCATACTCATAATAGGCTTCATCAACCACTACGATCACGTCTTCCGGCACGGAAGCCAGAAATGACCGCAAGCGGTCCCCGTCAATCCAGTTGCCCGTGGGATTGCCGGGGTTATCGAGGAAGATCAGCCGGGTGCGCCCGGTAACGGCATCCAGTATCGCCGCAAGATCATGTCTGTGGTCGCGTGTGGGTATGACTACCGGCGTGGCGCCTATTGAGTGGGTCGCGAGGTGGTAAACGATAAATGCGTTTTCCGAATAGATCACCTCGTGATCCCTGGTAACGATGCTGCGGGCAGCCAGTTCCAGCACGTCGTTCGAGCCGTTGCCCAGCGTGATCTGATCGGGATTGATGCCATGAAAGTCCGCCAGCGCGCGTTTCAGCGAGGCGCCGGAACCGTCCGGATAACGGAACAGGTCAAAACTGCCGCCGGCCAGGGCATCCAGCACTTTCGGGCTGGGGCCAAGGGAGTTTTCGTTGGAAGCCAGCTTGATTGCCCGGTCCAGGCCCAGCTCGTCCCGGACTTCGTCCGCGGATTTGCCGGGCTTGTAGACCGGCAGGGAAGCAATACCGGGTGTCGCAAGATCAGTGAGGTTGATTGTCATTGTTCAGTTGTTACTTTCAGTTTTTGTGTCTGTCATGTAATAGCAGGGGTCAGAGTAAAATTTCTGGCGAAATTCTTACTCTGACCCCAAACATATTGACCACAGTCAACGAGCCTCGGGATAAGAGCCCAGCAATTTCACCATGGCAGCCTTGTCCCGCAACTCGGACAAGGACCGCACTACTGCCTCATCGTCCGCGTGACCGAGGATATCCACGAAAAATACGTATTCCCACATGCTCTGCCGTGACGGTCTCGATTCAATCCTGGTCATATTGACGCCGTGGTCGGCAAAACAGGCAAGCATGTTCATCAGTGAACCGGGCCTGCTTGGCATTGCAAACAGCAGTGAGGTCTTGTCCTTGCCGCTGGGAGACAGCGTCTCCTTGCCAAGCACCAGGAAACGGGTGGTATTGTCTGGGTTGTCCTCGATATTTTTACTGAGAACAGGCAACCCGTAGATCTCCCCCGCCTGCTCCCCTGCGATGGCTGCGCTGTGCTCATCACCAACGGCGTTCCGGGCAGCTTCCGCGTTACTCGGTACCGGCACGCGCCGCGCATCCGCCAGGTTTGCGTCAAGCCATTGGCGGCACTGGGCCAGCGATTGTTCATGGGAATACACGGTCTGTACATCTTCCAGTTCGCCTGACCGGCTCAGCAACTGTTGGTGAATACGCATTTCCAGCTCGCCGCAGAGTTTCAGGTCGGAAACCAGCAGCATATCCAGGGTGTGATTCACTGCGCCTTCTATGGAATTCTCTACCGGGACCACGCCGTAATCGCATGCGTCCGCCATGACTTCCCGAAACACCTGGTCGATACTGCCCAACAGCTTCAACCGGACCGATTGTCCGAAATGCTTCAGGGCAGCCGTCTGCGTGAAGGTCCCCTCCGGTCCCAGGCAGGCGATATTCAACGGCGCCTGCAGGGCCAGGCAGGCAGACATGATCTCCCGGGCCAGGCGTGTTATTTCCCCGTCCGGCATGGGGCCCTTGTTCAGGGCCTTTACCCTGTCCAGCACCCTGGCTTCCCGCTCGGGATGGTACATAACCTGCTGTTTTACGCTCGCAATGTCCAGCGCCAGACGCGCGCGCCGGTTGAGCAACTCGACCAGTTGCTCATCCAGCGCATCGATCTCACTTCTTATATGTTCCAGCTTTGGATTTTTCACGGTTTCAAGTTAGCTCTGAACAAGTCCATCCTGGACTTGTCAGAGCACGCAAAACAAAAAATGCGATTTTTGTTTTTCTCACAAATTCAATGACTTACCGTCATTGAATTTGGCGACACATCCCTGTATCGCAGGAAACAAGACACGTCAAGTGTCTTGTTTCCATCTCACCCATAACGGGAAGCAAAATGCTCCATGAATTCAATCAGGGTATCCACTCCGGCTTCAGGCATCCCATTGTACATGCTTGCGCGCATGCCTCCTACGCTGCGATGACCTTTCAACTCAACCAGGCCGTTGTCCGCGGCCGCATCAAGAAAGGTGCGGTCAAGGTCCGCATCCGCCAGGACGAACGGCACGTTCATCCTGGAGCGGTAGGGTTTTTCCACAGGGTTGCTGTAAAAATCATTGGCGTCTATGAAGTCATACAGCTTGCCGGAACGGCATAACGCGTTTTCGTGCATCCGCTCCACTCCGCCCTGTTCCCTGATCCAGGCAAACGTCAGCCCGGCAACGTACCAGTTGAAAACAGGCGGTGTATTGAACATCGAGCCATGCTCGGCCAGCAGCCTGAAATCGTACAGGAACGGCACGTCCGGCCGCGCCCGTCCCAGCAGGTCCTCGCGCACCAGGGCTATGGTCAGTCCGGCTGGAGCGAAGTTCTTCTGGGCGCCGGCGAATATCAGGCCGTAACGGTCCACCTGTACGGGACGGGATAAAAAATTAGACGTCATATCGCTGACCAGCACGGTATCGCCGCAGGAATCGGGTAACACCGGCGCCGACGGAAATTCCACGCCGGCGATCGTTTCGTTATCGCAGAAATACAGGTAGGCAGGCTTTTCACTGCAGCGCCAGTCTTCCCGGCCGGGGACAGTGGTATGGTTGACATCAGCAGACGAAGCGGCAATATTTACGTTTGTCAGCCTGCCTGCCTCACCGGCCGCCCGTTTCGACCAGTTTCCCGTGATTACGTAGTCGGCGCAATCCGTCTCCCCGCACAGGTTCAGCGGCGCCATGCTCATCACATGGGTGGCGCCGCCTTGCAGGAACAGTATCCGGTAATTTTCCGGGATCCCCAGCAACTCCGACAGGTCCCGTACCGACTGTTCAGCTATGCCCGTGAACGCCCGGCTCCTGTGACTCATTTCCGCAATGGACATGCCGAGGCCGTGCCAGTCGAGAAATTCCTCCCGGACCTTCTGCATCACCTCCCGCGGCAACATTGCCGGACCGGGGCTGAAATTATAGATCGGGGTTGTTGCCACCTTCAGCGCCATCCGGAGAATCTTCATCTCCGTTATTACTGACGTCTCCGTAGTCAACGATTCGTTCCAGTCCGGCAAGCCGTTCACCTTCATTGAGGTTGACCAGTGTTACGCCCATGGTATTGCGCCCGACAACCGAGACATCGCTGGCGCGCATCCGGATCAAGGTGCCCTGGTCGCTTATCAGCATGATTTCATCGTCTTCATCGACAATGTGGGCACCGACGACTCTCCCGTTGCGTTCATTGGTCTGGATCGATATCACTCCCTGGCCGCCACGGGAGCGCAGCGGATACTCTTCCAGGGGCGTACGTTTGCCATAACCGTTCTCGGTGGCAGTCAATACGGCCTTGCTTTCCCTGGCGATGATCAGGGAAATGACCTTATCGTCAGGCCCCATGCGAATACCTCTTACTCCTCTTGCCGTCCTGCCCATGGCGCGAACGTCAGATTCCCTGAAACGGATCACCTTGCCGGCGTCGCTGAAGAGCATGACCTCGTGCTCACCGTCGGTCAGTTCAACATTGACCAGCCGGTTTCCCTCGGTGAGTTCCAATGCAATGATGCCGCTCGGCCGGGCGCGGGAAAAATTCCGCAGCGAAGTCTTCTTCACGGTGCCGTTCAGGGTTGCCATGAAGACGTACAGGTCATCGCTGAATTCCCGTATCGGCAGCACCGCATTGATGCGTTCGTCCTCACTCAAGGGCAACAGGTTGACGATAGGTTTACCCTTGGCCGTGCGGCCGGCCTGGGGCAATTCATACACCTTCAGCCAGTACAACCTGCCCAGGCTGGAAAAACACAGCAGGGTATCGTGGGTGCTGGCAATGAATAACTTGTCGACGAAATCCTCATCCTTGACGGACGTGGCGGACTTGCCCCTCCCGCCGCGCCGTTGCAACCGGTAAGCATCGAGGGGTTGCATCTTTGCGTAACCGGCGTGGGACAGGGTCACCACCACGTCCTGCTCGGTGATCAGGTCTTCCATTGTGAGGGCAAGCTGGTCCTCGATAATTTCCGTGCGCCGGGCATCACCGTAGCGCTCCCGGATGTCCTCCAGTTCCGTCCTGATCACCTCTAGCAACCGTTGCGGCCGCGCCAGGACGTCGAGCAGGTCGCCGATCGTGTCCAGTATTTCCCCGTATTCGCTGATTATCCTGTCCTGTTCCAGTCCGGTCAGTTTCTGCAGCCGCATATCCAGGATAGCCTGGGCCTGGGCGTCGGACAGGCGATAGCCGCCGGGGCCCGGGCCCAGTTCTTCCGGCAGGTCGTCGGGCCGGGACATTTCAGCGCCGACCCGTTCCAGCAGCGCAGTGACCACCCCGGGTTCCCAGGGCGATGCCAGCAACCCGCGCTTCGCCTCGGCAGGGCTGGCGGAACTCTTGATGAGTTCTATCATCGGGTCGATATTCGCCAGCGCCGCGGCCAAGCCCTCGAGGATATGGGCGCGGGCCCTGGCCTTACGCAACTCGTACAGGGTGCGCCGGACCACCACCTCGCGCCGGTGCCGCACAAACGCATCAAGCATTCCCTTCAACGTCATCAGGCGCGGCTGCCCGTCATCCAGGGCCACCAGGTTGATGCCGAAAACGCTCTGCATGGCGGTGAACTGGTACAGGTTGTTGAGGATGACCTCGGGCACTTCGCCGCGGCGCAGTTCGATGACCAGGCGCATGCCGTCCTTGTCGGATTCATCGCGTAATTCGCGGATTCCGGTGAGCTTTTTCTCTTTAACCAGCTCCGCGATCTTTTCCTGGAGCCTGGCCTTGTTGACCTGGTAGGGCAGTTCGGTAACGATTATGGTGTTCTGCCCGTTTTTTTCGTCGGCTTCGATATGTGAGCGGGCGCGCATGTAGATGCGGCCGCGGCCGGTACGGTAGGCCTCATGAATGCCCTGGGAACCGTTGATGATGCCGGCGGTCGGAAAATCCGGTCCCGGTATGTATTCGATCAACTCGTCCACGCCGAGGTTTTCATCCTCCAGCAGGGCAATACAGGCGTTGATGACCTCGGTCAGGTTGTGGGGGGGAATATTCGTCGCCATGCCGACGGCAATGCCGCTGGAACCGTTGACCAGCAGGTTGGGCAGACGCGTGGGCAGGACCACCGGCTCATGTTCCGTCCCGTCGTAATTGGGCGCGTAATCGACGGTTTCCTTGTCGATATCCTCCAGCAGTTCATGGGCAATCCTGGACATGCGCACTTCGGTGTAGCGCATCGCCGCCGGCGCATCGCCGTCCACCGAGCCGAAATTGCCCTGCCCGTCCACCAGTACGTAACGCAGGGAAAAATGCTGGGCCATGCGTACTATGGTGTCGTAGACGGCAGAATCTCCGTGAGGGTGATATTTACCGATTACGTCGCCGACGACACGGGCGGATTTCTTGTAGGGCTTGTTGTAATCATTGCCCATCTCGTTCATTGCGAACAGGACGCGCCTGTGTACGGGCTTCAGGCCATCGCGCACGTCCGGCAAGGCCCTGCCGACGATAACGCTCATCGCGTAATCCATGTAGGATTGACGCATCTCGTCTTCTATGTTTACCGGCATTATCGACCGGGCGATTTCGTCAGCCATAGCTCTCTCTAATCAGGCATGCAGACAGGGTTTCATCCTGCCTGTTTCCGGCATATGCCGGGTATTGTAAAAAGGGGAAATTTTACCACAAAACAGGGGTCAGGGGCTAGCTCAAACCATTCCCCATCCCCTGGCCCCTAATCCCTTTACAGCGGCCAGAGATTGACAATATTGCAGAACAACTCGGCCGTGCGTTCGGCATCGTACAGGGCCGAATGCGCCTCTTCCTCTTCCCATTCCAGCCCGGCGGCCTGTACCGCCCTGGACAATACGGTCTGACCGTAGGCCAGGCCTCCCAGGGTGGCCGTATCAAACGTGCTGAAAGGGTGGAAGGGATTGCGCTTGAAACCGGAGCGGTTGGCCGCCGCATTGATGAAACTCAGGTCGAACGCGGGGTTGTGTCCCACCAGGATGGCGCGGGTGCAGCCATGCTCCCGTATCAGCCTCTTGGTGGCCTGAAAGATGTCGCGTAACGCCTCTTTCTCCGGTTCGGCAATCTCCTTGCGGAAAGGATGGTCCGGATCGATGCCGGTAAACTCCAATGCAGCCTTGTCCAGGTTGGCGCCGGGGAACGGCTGGATATGTTTCGACACGGTCTCCAGGGGACTCCAGATGCCGTCAGGGTCAGTCTGCAGGAACACCACTGCGACCTCCAGCAAGGCATCCTTGACGGGATCGAACCCCGCTGTTTCCACGTCTGCCACTACGGGATAGAACCCCCTGAAACGGCCGGCAACCAGGCTGTTCCTGTCAGTGTTCATCAACCAGTTTCCAGCGGCAGGACTTACCTGCGCGGAACGGAACGAGTGTGGCGCCGGCAAAGTTAATCACGTCGGGGATCCGCCATTCCTCCCGGCGCAGGCTGATTTTCTGCGTATTCAAGGGCAATCCGTAAAATCGCGCGCCGTTCCTGCTGGCGAATTGCTCCAGGGTATCCAGGCTGTTCATGGCATCGAATACGGATGCGTACAATTCAATGGCGGCGCCGGCGTTATAAATGCCTGCACAGCAGGGCGGCTTCTCCTTTGCCCGTGCGCTATGGGGCGCACTGTCGGTCCCGAGGAAAAATTTCGGGTTACCGCCGGTCGCCGCGGCAACCAGGGCCTGCCTGTGCCGCTCCCGTTTCAGGATGGGCAGGCAGTAATGGTGCGGATTGATGCCCTCCGCCAGCATGGCATTACGGTTCAGCATCAGGTGGTGGGGGGTAATCGTCGCCGCGATCCTGTCCGATGCGCCGCTGACGAACTGCACCGCGTCACGGGTGGTGACATGTTCGAGGACAATCCGCAACGCATTAATGTTCTCAACCAGGGGAGACAAAATACGTTCGACAAACACCTTTTCCCGGTCAAATATGTCAACCTCGGCATCCGTAACCTCACCATGCAACAGCAACGGTACATCTCTTTGCGCCATGTATTCCAGTACCGGCATGACTTTTCCGATATCGGTCACCCCGGATGCCGAATGGGTTGTCGCCCCCGCCGGATAATATTTGAACGCATACACGTCTTCTGTCTCCGCAACCCGGTCCACTTCATCCCTGGGGGTATTATCAGTGAGGTACAGGGTCATCAGCGGATTGAAGCCCGGGTTGTCCGGCAGGCAGTCAAGGATCCTCTGCCGATATTCCAGGGCCTGCCGGACGGACACGACCGGCGGCGCCAGGTTCGGCATGATTATCGCGCGGGCGAAGCGCCGGGCGCTGTCGCGTGCAACACTTGCCAGTTCACTCCCGTCGCGCAGGTGCAGGTGGAAGTCATCCGGCTTGATCAGTGTGATCGTATCCATAGGTGTCAGTTTTTTTGCTCGAAACTAGTATATCATTCGGATACATGCAATACCGGAAACTGGGACATACCGATATCGATGTCAGCGTGATCTGTCTGGGCACCATGACCTGGGGCGAGCAGAACACACAGGAGGAAGCCTGCCGGCAGCTTGACTATGCCGTGGATCAGGGCGTCAACTTCATCGATACCGCGGAACTGTACCCCAGTCCCATGAGCCCCGAGACACAGGGAAAGACGGAACAGCACCTTGGCTGTTGGCTGAAACAACGCAAAGACCGGGACAAACTGGTCGTCGCCACCAAGATGGCCCCCGCGGCGTCCTACACCGGTTACCTGCGCGACGGGAACAACCGGCTGGACAAAAAAAACATGTGCCTGGCGGTTGACGCCAGCCTCAAACGCCTGCAGACGGACTATATCGATCTGTACCAGGTACACTGGCCGGAACGGGATACGAATTTTTTCGGCAGGCAGGATTATTACCACGCGCCGGAAAAGGACGGGACTCCCATAGAGGAAACCCTGGGCGCGCTTGACGAGCAGGTGCGCGCCGGGAAAATCCGTTATGCCGGCGTGTCCAATGAAACCCCCTGGGGAGTCGGCGAATACCTCAGGCTGGCCCGCGAGGCAGACCTGCCCCGCATCGTTTCCATCCAGAACCCCTACAGCCTGCTCAACCGTAGTTTCGAAGTCGGCCTCGCCGAGGTTGCCCACCGTGAAAGAGTCGGACTGCTGGCCTACTCTCCACTGGGATTCGGCGTATTATCGGGCAAGTACCTGGACGGCAACCGCCCCCCGGGGGCGCGCCTGACCCTGTTCGGCACAAAATACAAACGCTATAACGCCGAAATTGCCGAGGAGTGCACCCGGCAATACGTTGCCGTCGCCCGGGAACACGGCCTGGACCCGGCCCAAATGGCCCTGGCTTTCGTCAACCGGCGCCCCTTCGTGACCAGTTCTATCATCGGCGCCACCACCATGGAGCAGCTTGCCGCGAATATTGCCAGCGCCGACCTGGAACTGGACCGGGGCGTACTGAAACGGATAGAGGATATCCATCGCTCTCAACCCAACCCCTGCCCGTGATAAAAACAAGCAAAGCTTGGGGTCGGAGTAAAAATGCGTAATAATAGATCTTGGGGTCAGAGTAAAAATTCTGGCGAATTTCTTACTCTGACCCCTGATTTCCGTCAGAATTTTTACTCTGACCCCTGTTATCCGGCCACGAATATGCTATGGAATTAAACCAGCTCACGGCAATATCCCCCATAGACGGCCGTTACGGTTCCAAAACCGCAGAGTTGCGCGCCGTTTTCAGTGAATACGGACTGATCAGGAGGCGGGTGGAAGTTGAAATCCGCTGGTTGCAGTGCCTGGCCGGCCATCCTGAGATAACCGGCCTGCCGGGATTAAGCCCGGCGGCGCACCGGGAACTCGAAGCGATCATCCGTGATTTCTCTGAGGCAGACGCCGGCAGGATCAAGGAGATCGAAAAAACCACCAACCACGACGTGAAAGCGGTGGAATATTTCATCAGGGAAAAAATCAGCGGCAATGACGAGTTGCGTCCCTGGTCGCCATTTGTTCATTTTGCCTGCACCTCGGAAGACATCAACAACCTCAGCCAGGGCCTGATGCTGGCCGGGGCCAGGGAAGCGCACCTGTGCGCCGTGCTGAACAACCTCATTGACGCGTTGTGCGCCCTTGCGGCGCGCTGGGCCGCCCTGCCCATGCTGTCGAGAACCCATGGCCAGCCGGCTTCCCCCACCACCCTGGGGAAGGAACTTGCCGTGTTCATCCATCGGCTGCAGTGTCAGCTTGCGCGTTTCAGGCAGGTTGAGATACTGGGCAAGATGAACGGGGCGGTGGGGAATTTCAACGCGCACCGGGTCGCCTGTCCCGAGGCGGACTGGATGGAGATATCCCGTAACTTCGTGGAGTCACTGGGGCTGAAGCACAACCCGCACACCACCCAGGTTGAGTCCCGCGATTACATGGCCGAATACTTCCACGCCCTGGCCCGCATCAACACGGTCCTGGTCGACCTGTGCCGCGACGTCTGGGGCTATATCGCCCTGGATTATTTCCACCTGAAGACGGTCGACGGCGAGGTCGGTTCATCGACCATGCCCCACAAGGTGAACCCCATCGATTTCGAGAACGCCGAAGGCAACCTGGGAGTCGCCAACGCCCTGCTTGGCTTCCTGGCGGAAAAGCTTCCCGTGTCCCGCTGGCAGCGGGACCTCACTGATTCGACGGTCACCAGGAACATGGGCGCGGCCGTTGCCCATTGCGTCATCGCCTACCGGTCCTGCCTGAAGGGGCTGGAAAAACTGGAGGCGAACACGGCCAGGATCGGCGCCGACCTGGAGGACAACCCGGAAGTGCTGGCAGAGGCAGTGCAGACGGTGTTGCGCCGTCATGGCATCGAAGATTCCTACGAAAAGATCAAGCAACTCACGCGGGGGCAGAAGGTCACCCTGGCTTCACTGCGGGATTTCCTCGCCGGGCCGGACCTGCCGCAAGCAGCCAGGGCCGCCCTGTCGGACCTGGAACCCGGGGACTACACCGGCAACGCCGCAGAGCAGGCAGCGCAGATCATTGCCGCCTGGAAAGGGGACTAGC
>JAPPLI010000171.1 GCA_028819495.1 Gammaproteobacteria bacterium
GCAACTTGCCGGTAAATTCAGGTAGAATTAGCGGGGAGGGGGCGAGTAGTTACGTTTTGACTTAATTCGCCGACGATTAACTACCATGGCGAACAAGGATATTTCCGATGTGCGCGTTTGCTGTCCAGCTACGGGCTTTTTTCAATTGTAAACGAAATGCTATAGCGTTTGAGCTGATCCTCAAGCAAGGGTTCGACTGAATGCGGAAGGTATTGAGGAAACAGAATTAACAGGGATTCCCTGGGCGATATCGTTTTAAGCGCTTCATAATAGTGTGATCCGGAGGGCTTGATTACCTGCCGTTTAACTATATAGCTGGGATCGTAGATTACGAGTTCGCCACCTACTCCGGTTTCCCGAAATATGGATTGCGGGTTGAAATCATTCAGGTCTTCCCTATCGCTTTTTCGATCCTTGATTAACGATGACGGATAGTACACACCCGTTGCGATGACCGCGCCGGAGCCATGGATATGGTACATCGAATGCCCCCCGGCGCCAGAGATACAATTCGCCCACAACCCGGCACATTCAACTGAAGTTGTATCAGCGTATTTGATATGAGCCAGGTAGGATGCAGCACTGGCTTCGATATGTTTTTGCAGTTCCAGGAAAGACGCGTACTTCCTTTCAAGTCCCGATTCCGACTGCCAGGCAGAGACAAAACTCCTTGATACGGAAGTGTCTTCCTGTTCCATCTCAAGATGTATATCGTCCATTAACCTCCGGTTTAATTCCCTTGCACTCTCTCCAAAATTATCAATGACCAAAGGAACCGGAAATAAATCTGCGCAGTTGATATTATGTTTTATCACTTCGAATTTTATTCCTCCGGGGTTGTATTCGATGGATCCAAAAAAGCTGGCCATGGAACCATCCCTGATCCGGCAGGTGTTTTCCCGGACCACAGATAGGCGGCCTTGTGTGCCGATTCCGGACAGCTTCGACCCGGGCTGATTAGGCCCGCAGTCCTGACCTCCAGTTCCACCGCGAATGAATTCGCC
Organism: Gammaproteobacteria bacterium; assembly: GCA_028819495.1. Classification (GTDB taxonomy): domain Bacteria; phylum Pseudomonadota; class Gammaproteobacteria; order Eutrophobiales; family Eutrophobiaceae; genus JAAXHV01. Next base: position 1,005 of record JAPPLI010000171.1, read on the forward strand.
GCCAGTTGTTCAATGCCATGACTGATATTTGCATCCACGTAATTTACCTGGGAGATGAATACTACGTAGTCCATCCCGGGCTCCAGTAATTCCGCCGGCATTTCCGTTGATGTTGCGCTGAAGTCGGCAAACCCCTCCTCATCCTCCGGCGCGCCGCTGGTATATATGACCCTTCCATGACAGTCACTGACCAGGACAAAAACCAGATCATCCCAGTTGGTTCCTTCCAGTGGGGCGCCGATGGTAAACGGGTCCCAGCCGATACCCAGTGACATATCAGGTTCGATATTGTTAAAGTCCGTCACCGGCCGGCCAGATTGCGACAGGTAAATCGGACTTGTGTCCGGGATCCTGGTACTCAGTTCCGGGCCGCCGATTCGTATCGGGGCGAGCTCCATATTGCCCCCCGGTCCGTGTATTTCCCAGACATAATGACCGGTTGCAGGATGTGCGGCCTCCAGTGACGCCAGGTCACTATAGGACTTGGATTTCCTCGTGTAAAACAAGCCGTTGGTGAATGCAAACGGATCGTTTTCATCATAGCTTGCCAAAGGCGTATCGCTCCCTTCAACAAACAGGAAAGAAACGACATTTTTTATTGTCGATCTTTTCGCATAAATCACTTCCGCCATAAAGTGATAATCCGTAGCCTGCAACCGTCCATGATGATCCTGCGCGTAGGTGACATATTTTTCAATCCAGGTCATATCCATGTCGCGAGCCGATTCAGGGAACGCTTGACCGGGGGAAAAACCGGACAGGCCAATCATTGCAAGAAACATGAGATATGCCGGATTCCGGGTATGCATGAACGTTCTTCCAGTCCAGGGCTTGATCAATCGATGTCAATTCCCGCGGTTTTCAGTTTATCAATCAACGGCATCAACTGCTTTTCGTAGTTGTTCCATTTTCCTACTGATGATCCGTATAACGGCTGTCTTACCTGGCTGGCGCTGCCTGTCGTGGATGCCTGCTCGTTACGATGAAATTCAAGACAGGAGTCTTCCCATTCCAAATCCAGGTAATCAAGTAATTTCTCCGTCTCCTGTCTCTGATCATCGACGATATCCTCATACCGTATATCATACATCCACCCATCCGGCAGTACTTTCCGCCAATGCTCCACCAGCCTGTGATGTTCAATATAATAATCACCCAGTTCGCCGAGGTCGTACGAAAACGGATAAGCATTCTTAAACAGGTACTTGTAGATAGCAAAGCAGGTGTCCACAGGGTGGCGATTGACATGCACCACCCGGGCGCGCGGCAGCGCAAGACAAATCAACCCGACATACAGGCTGTTCAGGGGAAGCTTATCGATAAACCGGGGGGTATCCTTCAGCAGCGGCTTGACGGAATTTACATAATTTTGACCCAGGCCGTGCATGTCAACTGCCAGGGACGCCCCTGGCAGTTCCAGCCGTGCCGGCTGTCTGCCCCTGTTGCCTGCAGCGGTCAACTTCAACAGTTCCAGTGCAAAATCATTGAGTTCACCTGCCGTGATCACCATGCTGTGCGATGACACAATACGCTCGACAAGCGTTGAGCCCGTGCGCGGCAGACCAAGTATGAAGATTGGCGCATCCGATGCATAACCGTGTCCGGCAGCAGCCTCCAGGGCTTCCCGGGTGAACGCGCTTTTTATGGCATGGAAAATTTTAATATCGTCATCCAGGTCGTATTTCAGGTTCCTGCGCCGTAACGATGCGCCTTTTTCCAGGTATTGAAATGCTTCATCGTATTGCTCAATGTCCTCGAGTTCCTTGGACACGGCATAGGCGACCTGTACCGCGCCGCGCCAGTCCCTGACTCCTTTTTCCAGGCGCTCTTTCAGTTCCTGGATATGGTTATCGTTCCTTGTCTGCCTGCGTAACGATGAACGCAGATTAAGCATTTCATAATCGTGGGGGTCTGCAGCGAGGGCTTTGTTGCACGCCTCTCCGGCCTTGTCGATGTCACCCGTGAAGCGGTAGACCGAAGCCATGCCGCGTTGCAACTCATTACGTTCCGGCTGAATCGCTTCAGCTTTTCTGTACCATGCGAGCGCGCCTTCATGGTCATCGCAGCGCACCAGGACAGAGGCCAGCATCAACTGGTCATCAACTTCAGTCACCCCGGCTTTTGCGGCGGCATCGACAGATTGTTTTGCATCAGTGACAAGCCCTGCAAGAATGGCGCAACGCGCTCGCTGCACGTGACGCCTGGCATTATGCGTATCCAGGTTCACGGCACGGTTCACCTCTGTCCAGGCATGCCCTATCTTTCCCTGGCGTAGAGAGATCTCACTTGCCAATGCCCATACGGAAGCAACGGAGTCGTGGGTTGTCTTGGCCGTTGCGATTACGGCTTCTGCTGCCGGCAGATTTCCCTGTTGCATCAGCGACGATGCCGTCGCCAGTTGCTCATTCAAACTGCCGGCAGTGTTTTCCATAACTACTGCCGGGAGCGATGTCGGACCAGTTCAGTCGCCAGGGAAAGTGTGCATTGTACAGATTCAAGGACAGGTACGGCCAGGTTCGTACGCAAATGATTAATTACCGCCAGACTGTCGTAACCGACAATCACGTCCGCCCTGTCTTCCTTAACTGCAAGCCGCGCCTGTTCCAGCATTTTACCGGGCAGGTCGTCCCGTTCGGCGGCGAAATCCAGGCTGGTAGATTGCACGGCGCGTATTGAGGCCAGCTTGTCCTGAAATCCATATTTACGCACCAGATCTTCAAATACGTTATATGCAATCAAACCCGATGTTGTTTTGTCCGGAAGCAGGACGCTGATTCGACGCCCCAACAGGGAACCCAGGTGCATGACGGCTTCACAATCCCCCACGACAACGAGTTTGTCCGCGACTTCCTTCATGGTTTCAATTCCAGGGTCAAGCAGGCACCCGGTGGTGATGGCATCGAAACCGTCCTGTTCCGCATGGACCGCTGCCTGGACATTATACGGCGCGACCAAGTCACTGTCATGGCCGCTCATGATGGTGGTAACAGGCGCATCAGGCAGGTCACGGATGGTAACTTCCACATCGGGAGCTACAATTTCATCGACAAGCTCCCGCGTCACCGATCCCCACGACTCCAATCCTGCGCGTATGGCAATCATTACGCAAACGCGGATTGGTTGTTTTTTGTTCAGAGGGAAATCACCCTCATCATTGATAAGACCACTTGAAACGTAATCCAAAAGTCTGGGGTTTGATCACCCCGTGTCCCTGGTCCTGCGCGCCGAAGAAATCCTGAGACGACACCACGGTGGTTGCACGAGTATTGGAGATATTGTCACCGAATGCGGTGATACTATAATTATCCCTTGCCCAGGTAATAGACATGTTCCACACCGAGAAATCGTCCAGGGGAACAAAATTATCCGTTGCCAGCAATGGTTGATCAATAAAGGCGCTGTTGGTGTCACTGCGGTAAGCCAGGTCCGTATAAAAAACAAGTTTTGAGGTTGCCAGGGGATACTCATACTGGAGATGGCCGAAGAAAGTATGCTCCGATGAGCCTGGCAGTGTCGTGCCATCGGGAACTGTGGTCGCGGGATTGCCTGATTGCTGCTCGAAGGCGTCTGTGGTTTCAGCATCAATATAGGTATAGCTGAGCCCGAAAGTAAGCTGGTCGGTCAGTAAGCCATTCAATTCCAGTTCCAGGCCGCGGGAGCGGGCGCCGCCTATGTTATCCACATATGCGATTCCAAAAAGCGAGGACAATGTTGTCTGAAAATCCTGCCAATCCACCCAAAATGCCGTAGCCGTATAATTGACCCGCGCATTCCAGGTGCCCTTGACGCCGATTTCATAGTTTTCTGCATCATCTGATTGGAAACGGAGAATATCGGAGTAATTGTTTCCAAAAGGATCAATTTCGGGCAACTGGTTGGCGCCGCCGGCACGAAAACCCTGGGACCAGGTGAAAAAGGCCAACATATCATCAGTTACTTCGTAAGAGGTATTGACCTTGAAAATTTCATCCGATACCTCGTTTTCCGTCGGGTTGATACCTCCAAGCAGAAAATCATCCGTCGCAGAACCGTAATAGAAAAACTCAATTGTGCGGGATGCAAACGGCAACGGGATGCCTGATGTTCCATCCAATTCCTGATCGAAGATACGGACTCCGCCGGTGACCTGCCAGCGATCGGTGATATTCAAGGTTAATTCACCAAACACGGCCATATCCCTGAACTCCTGTTCGGTCCCGCCCGTAGCCAGTACGTCAGTAAAATTCAAAGGGGGATTCAGACCAAAATACGCATTGGTATAATCATTTACGCCGAACAGGGGTTGAAACAGGTCGAAATCCAGGTCGTTTTCAAGGTAGAACCCGCCTGCCACCCATTCGATTCTTCCTCCGGCCTCGGATACCAGACGGATTTCCTGGGTAAAGGTCTGTGAATTCTGGCCGCGGATAATCGGTGAAATGATGCGGGGCAAGCCAAAATAATACTGCGGAATATTGGTCCTTAAAAACCCTGATGATTCCGAAACGCTGTCAATATTAATCTCGGAGTACGCAGAAGCCGACGTCAACCTGGCAAAGCCGAGATCGAACTCCATATCAACACTACCCAGTTGAATGGATGCGTCGTGCGGGTCGGTGAATGCCTTGTACATAACGTACTCTTCGCCCGTTCCATAATACGGGTTGTCTTCATAGCGACTGCCCACCTTGGTCTGTTGATAGTGGTAGTTCACATTCACATCCATTCGATCGCTGGGAACGAAACGTAAACCGACACGGGCAAATGTGACTTCACCGTCATTGACGTCTTCCTTTTCCGCGGCAGATGCAGCAGGGCTGCCGAGAATATCTGCAGGGTCAGCCAGTATCACTGCGCCAGGCTGTTCGGGTGTACCGGTATGCTGCACCAGGCCCAATGCATCGATAAAACCGGGAATTTCTTCGTAGCCGACAGAACCCCGAAACGCGAATGCGTCGTTGAGCGGAACATTAATCGTGACATTTCCTTCATAACCGACATCATCGGATTTCTTGGTCAGGGAAGCTTCTGCATTCACATCGATCGTGAATCCATCAAAATCCGGTTTATTGGGAATAAACCTGACTGTGCCACCGACCGAACCCGAGCCATAGAGTGTGCCCTGCGGCCCTCGTAACACCTCTATCCGGTCGAGATCGACGAGCTTTAACGGAAAAAATACCGGCGTCTCACCCACGTAGGTCGAAACCGTAGCCTGACCGATACGGGGGTTATCGTCCTCGTTGCCGAGGCTGTTGACATTCAAACCGCGAATATTGAAATTGTTTCGGTTACCCGATACCCTCGGTCCTTCATCGAAGGAACTCAAACCCGGCACCATACGAATCATGCCTGAAATATCGCTGACACCGGCCGCTTCAAGCTGGTCGGCAGACAAGGCAGTGATGTTATAGGGAACATCCAGCACAGATTCTGTCCGGCGATTGGCAGTGACGACGATTTCCTCCAGCGCCGCTCCTGAAGTTACATCCTGAGCCTGGACAGAAGTTGACTGAATGGCGAGGCCTACAGCGATAGCAAGTGGTTTGCGGATGAGCGTTTTCATTGGTTAATCTCCCCCTGACACCATAGAAACAACAAGACAAATAAGACACGGACCAATCGTTGTATAATTATATTATTGCATCCTGTTGTAAATAACAAATGGTCTCTACACTCTTTACCAACGCAACTCTGTTTGACGGAGAAGCGGACGGACTCAGGCAGGGTTATCATGTCCTCGTGGAAGGAATGGAAATCCGTGAGGTGTCCGATCGGCCGCTTCGGTCCGTTTCGGCAGAGACGATCGATGTAAAAGGGCAAACACTGATGCCGGGTCTGATCGATGCCCACGTTCATGTAACCGATCATGACGTCTCACCTGCCCGGCTTCAGGAACTTCCCCCGTCATGGGTGGCGTTGAAGGCGGCAAAACTGATGCGGGAAATGTTGTTCCGCGGATTTACTTCAATACGTGATGCCGCCGGCGCCGACAGCGGACTGGCGAGAGCAGTCGAAGAAGAGTTGATAACCGGACCCAGACTGTTTCACTGCGGGCGCGGTCTGAGTCAAACCGGCGGGCATGGGGACTTCAGGGAACCCGGTAATGACGTTGACCCGTGTTGTTTTGGCCGGACCGGCATGACAATCATTGCAGACGGAGTTTCTGCGGTAAGAAAAGCGGCCCGGGAGGAATTGCGCAAAGGCGCCCATGCAATAAAAATCATGGCTTCCGGCGGGGTTACTTCCCCCACCGACCCGCTATTGGGCCTGCAGTACTCAGAAAGTGAAATACGGGCGGCCGTTGAAGAGGCAGAACACCGGGGGACCTATGTCCTTGCCCATACCTATAGCGATGAAGCAATCAGCCGTGCCTTGAAATGCGGCGTTCGTTCGATAGAACACGCCAATTTCATCGAATTGGATACGGCAGAGTTCGCCGAACGATCAGGCGCCTTTGTTATTCCGACCCTGGTAACCTACCAGGCGATGATCAGTCGCGGCGAAGAAATCGGCCTGCCCGCTTACAGCACGAAAAAAGTTTCCGAGGTTCATCAGGCAGGTCTCAAGAGTCTTGAATATTTAAAGCAAGCAGGAACCAGCACCGGTTTCGGGACTGATTTATTCGGCCCGTTACATGATATGCAGTCGGATGAATTTCAGATCCGCGCCGAGGTGCTCACGCCATTTGAAATTTTGGTGTCGGCAACAAAAACCAACGCGCAACTTCTGAACATGTACCCGAAACTGGGTTGCATCAGGCCGGGCGCCCTGGCTGACTTGCTGATCATCGACGGCAACCCGTTGCGTGATATCTCATTACTGCAACGCCCCGATAGGACGATTACTCATATCATGAAGTCAGGCAGGTTTTACAAACGCCCGGATTAACCGGCAGTCATTGCGTAACAGGTAACATCCGATGCGGCGAATAGGAATTGACGTCGGCAGCACCCACACCGACGCGGTAATCATGGATGGCAAGGAAATCATCGCCACCTGCAAGGCGCCGACCAGCACTGATATAGCAAGCGGTATTGTCAGCGCGGCAAAGACCGTGCTTTCCGAGTCCCGGATTGCGGGGTCATCCATCGCCGCCGTCATGATCGGCACGACGCAATTTACCAATGCGGTTGTACAACGCCGCGGGTTAACCAGGGTGGCCGCGTTGCGGGTAGGCGCACAATCGACCTCAGCCCTGCCTCCGTTTTGTGACTGGCCGCCCGACCTGGAAGAGGCAGTAAAGGGAAATGTTGCCATGATAAACGGCGGTCATGAATTTGACGGCAGACCGATTGCAGCGTTTGATGAGGCGGCATTTGACGGGGCCTGCGATGAAATGGCCCGGGCCGGACTTAACTCCCTGTCCGTTTGCAGTATGTTCTCATCCGTCAACCCGGAAACCGAACTGTGGATAAGGCAGCGGGTTACGGAACAACGCCTGGCACAATACACCTCCCTGTCCAGCGAATTGGGCGGCATAGGCATATATCAAAGAGAGAATGCCACCCTGCTCAACGCGGCACTGATGCCGCTGGCGGCAAGCACCATACAAGCGTTTCGCACTGCTTTCGACGAACTGGGGCTTTCGGCGAAACTGTTTATCAGCCAGAACGACGGCACCCTGATGCAAGCGGACTTTGCCACGCGCTATCCGGTATTGACAATTTCATCCGGACCGACCAATTCCATGCGAGGCGCCGCGCACCTTACCGGGCTTGCCGATGCCATGGTCGTCGACGTAGGGGGAACCACCAGTGATGTCGGCATGCTGATGAACGGCTTCCCCCGCCGCTCCGGTATCGAAGTGGAGATCGGCGGCGTATTGACCAATTTTCGAATGCCGGACGTATTGGCCATCGGCCTGGGCGGGGGAAGTCACGTCGAAGAGCGGGGGAATAAACTGGGACCGTTATCAGTCGGTCACGAGTTGACAACAAAAGCAAGATGTTTTGCCGGTGAGGTATTGACTGCCACGGATATAGCCTGCGCCGCCGGGCAGCTACATTTCGGCCGCGCAGATCTCGTAACAGACATTGACGCAAGCGTGATAGATACGGCCATGGCTACGGTATTCGACATGTACAGCGGCGTTATCGACCGCATGAAGACCGGCCCGGACCCGCTCCCGTTGATTGCCGTCGGCGGCGGGAGCTTCCTGATACCCGACGACCTTCCCGGGATAACGGAAGTTATCCGTCCTGACTATGCGGGGGTGGCCAACGCGGTCGGCGCCGCCATAGGCAAGATAGGCGCGGAAGCCGAGCTGGTTTATTCCCGGAGTGGCCAGGGACGCATTACGGCCCATGACGAAATCCGGAGACAGGCGATTGAACGGGCGATCGCGGCAGGCGCGGATGATGCAACCATCGAGATTACCGAAGTGGATGAAATCCCCATCAGCTATCTCGAAGATCCCATCGTGAGGTTACGGGTAAAAGCCGTGGGCGAGATGAAAATATGAAAATCACCTGCAACGATGTGGCGGATATTGCACTTGGCGGCGCCTTCCTTGCGTGCGGGGGTGGAGGCGATGTCCTGGTCGGCCGTATGGTGGCGGAACGGGTGTTGCGTGAACACGGAAACGTGGATTTAATTCCACTCCAGGAAATAACCGATGACGCGACGGTCATCGCAGTCGGGGGGGTCGGCGCGCCTTCCATCATGAATGAAAAGGTTTCAAACGGAACAGAAGCGATAACGGCGCTGCGTATCCTCGAAGAATATACCGGTCGTAAGGCGGATGCCTTGATTGCGTTTGAGGCCGGCGGTTTTAATTCACTGGTCCCGGTAATGATTGCTTCACAACTGGGTTTACCGGTACTGGATGCAGACGGCATGGGGCGCGCCTTTCCCGAGATGCAAATGGAGACATTCAGTATTTACGGTGTCTCCGCTACGCCACTCACACTGGTTGGTAATGCAGGTCACAGCATCATCATGAATATGGCTGACGCGTCTACCGCTGAAAAACTGATTCGGCAGTTCACTGTCCTGGGCGGAGGAGGCGCCTGTTTCAGCGCGGAACACGTAATGGACGGCAGTACGGTGAAACGGGTCTCGGTCCCGCACACAATCAGCCTGAGTCTACGCCTTGGGCGTTGCCTGCGGGAAAACCATGGCAATATGAAAGAGTTCAGGCAGGAACTGGATGCAATCCTGCAAACCGCACGTTACGGCAGACCGAATGTCCTGTTTGAAGGAAAGGTGGTTGACGTTGACCGCCAGGTAACAGGCGGTTATGACGTCGGTATCGTCACGCTGCAGGAGTTTGGTGCTGGTGAAAACAACATGACCATGGATATTCAAAACGAATTTCTGACTGCCCGGCTCGGAACCCATGTACTAGCCACGGTGCCCGACCTGATCTGCATGCTTGATAACGATACGGTTCAGCCGATCACCCAGGAAACACTGCGCTATGGCCAACGCGTCACGGTTATGGGTATTTCCGCGCCGGAAATCCTGCGCACTGAACAAGCGTTGAAAGTTGTCGGTCCCAAATGCTTTGGTATCGATATGGAGTACATACCCATCGAACAAAGGCTGGGTACCGTGGGGCTGGAATTCGACAGTACGGGGACGGAATTAATTCCGTCCCCTTATCGAAGCACATGATTTGTACCGATGAAAGATAATGCGGGTCTGAAGTACAGAATCATAGTCGGCTTCAGTATCGTCATGGTAGGTACGGCCGGCAATGCTTTTACCCCGTTCGCCCCATCGATTATCGGCGCCCTGGTTGACTACCTGGATTTCTCCCTGGAAACCGCCGGCAGGCTGGCATCCCTGGAATTCTGGGCAATATCACTGGGCACCATTGCATCGGTCTTTTACCTGCACCGTCCGGGTTTAAATCTCAAACGAATTGCCCTGGTTTGTTTAGGTATTCTTGTTGCCTGTAATGCCGTGACCATCTTTGCTTACGACAGTCTTACGTTATTTTCCACCTGCCGTTTTGTCTCTGGTTTTATTGCGGGCGTTACCTGGTGTACCGCGGCTGTTGCCGTCACCCGGGTCCGGGACGTGGAACGAACTACTGCCATACTTTACGGCTCACCTTATCTCATGGGGGCCATCGGCCTGACTTTCCTGCCGATGATATATCCATACTATGGCGTCACCGGCGCCTATTACACGATTATCCTGATCTGCATTGCGGCTGTGCCCTTCCTGTTGCTGTATTACCCCGAAGACCCCCGGCTCTCATCTGCCGGTGAAGAAAAAAGTGAAGGCGTATCCGATAACCGGGTTCAATGGCTCGCTCTTGGTGTTCTATTGCTGGCATTGTTCATAAATTATGCCGCCAATTCCGGTATCTGGTCCTACTTCGAACGGCTCGGCGTATCTTACGGTCACGCTGCCAAAACCGCAGGTCCGGTAGTGGGCGCAAGCCAACTGGTGGCTTTGGCAGGGATGTTTTGTGCGGCAGCGCTCGGCGGTCGTCTTGGCGAGATTAAACCGATTCTCGCCGGTACGGTTTTGATAACGGCAAGTACATTCTTCCTGTTTTACTCAGCTTCATTAACCGTCTTTTTTTGTGCTACTGCAGTTTTTAACTTTTCCATCACTTTTCTCACACCTTATTATTTCATCCTGCTGGGACGAATGACGCCGTCAGGCCGCGGCGTGCTGTGGGGGAACCTGATCCTGTGGCTGGGTTTTTCGTCAGGGCCTGCACTGGTTTCACTTTTCCTGGAGAATGGCAATTTCGATTTATCCATCGCCATGACGATAGTGGGTTTCATCATCAGCGCCATCCTTGTACTGGTATTTTCAACGATCAATAAAGAACGTGCTCAACCTTTTTCCGCGTAGACCGGAATAACGCCTGTTTCACAGATGGTCCTGCCATCCAGCATGACCGTGGGTCGCATAAGCAAAATATCCCAGTGAATATGGGATACGACGGGTTCGAGGTCGGAACCATGCCACATGCGCGTCAACAAACTGCTGTCACCGATCCCGCAGCAGACGGTGCCGCGCAGTTTTTCAAATTCCTGGTGCTGCGTCAGCATCGCTCTTGGGTTTGTGCCCAGGTTCAGGTGTACTGGTCCGTACCGCGGTGAATCATCGGGTTGCGCATCCAGCCAGTTCCTGAGTCGATCGCGAAACAGGGCTTCACCCTCGATATCCACGATCCTGCCGTGCTCAAAGGTCAGCAGTATCGGCGAATTCGGCGTTTCATGGTCGTAAGCCGGCTCATAGAGCAGGAATCCGTCAACAGCCATTACTCCGTTGCCCCTGCCCTTGGGGATGACAATACCGGGCGCTGCCGGCGGCAACGACGCCCAGGTCCCCGTCCATTTTTTCAGGTCGGGGTCCCAGAGAAACTCATCTGATGAAATTCCTTCCAGGTCCTTTATATCAAGCTCGAAATCCGTACCTTCCTCTGAAGTCATGCGCAGGTTATCGGCCCGGGTGAACATCGCAGCGATTTCCTGTGCCTCCTTGCGCAGGGATTGAATATCCACGTCCAGCATGGTCCGGATCAAGGTATCCTCGATGTGGTGGCCGCCGGTACCGTCACCCGGTGAAATAATCCGGGCGCCCCGTTCCACTGCTTCCGCCATAAACTCTGCATAACCCACAGCGAGGTCCACAATCAAATCCGCCTCGCGAGCGGCGGCCGCTACCATTGCATTCCACTCATGACCCGGTTGCAATGACGGTGGCGGCGGCGTCTTGTTCTGTGACACTGATACTTCAGCGCCCATGGTCATGGCCATCCCCATGAATAATGACACAACATGCTCGGGCGTGCGGGAATCCGCTATGATCAACACTCTGGTTCCCGGTTGCAGGTTACACAGGTCACGGTAGATTTTGTCGACTACCGCTACGAATTCCGGTTTTAAGCCGGTGCTGACATCGGTTGTCTGAGCCATGGTTCCCATATTATCAGATAGATAACCATCACGGCATCAGGTATGCTTGAACTTGCTGTTTTGGTTAATTGGTTAGTAGCAATATGAAGATCATGTGGATTAATCCTCTGGGAAGGCCTGATGACGATGAGGCAATTGCTGCCCTGATCAAAGGTATCAAATCGACCGAAACTGAAGTTGAGGTGGTGTCACTGGATACATCACCTTCACCGATTGATCTGGAATACCGCACCTATGAGGCGCTCTTTTATACGGATATTATCCACCTGGTACGCTATGCGGCCAACAACCATTACGATGCTGCGGTGCTGGGTTGTTTTTATGATCCCATTATTGCTGACGCACGGGAAATATCCGGGGAAATGATCGTTATAGGGCCATGTCAGGCCAGTATCCAAATCATGGCCAACCTGTGCAACCGGTTTTCAGTCATCGTCGGCAGCCAGAAAGAAGTCAACCAGATGCATGACAATATTCATCAATATGGTTACGGCAGACAACTGGCTTCCATAAGGGCAATGAACCTGACTACCACTGACTTCCTGCACAATAAACAAATCACGGAACAGGCCATGTTGCAGCATGCCGGTGAGGCGGTTAAACATGACTTCGCGGAAGGTATTATTCTCGGCTGTACCCTTGAATCCGGTTATCACCGAAAATTACAGGAGCAATTGGATGTGCCGGTCGTTGACTGCGTTTATGCCGCATATAAAACAGCAGAGCATCTGGCGGTTCTCAAAAACAGGTTCGGCTGGAAACCGAGTCGAAAATGGAGTTGTGCGCCTCCGCCTGAAAAGAGTATAGAGGAATTCGGATTATTTCAGGATGAACCTCCTATCGGTAACCGAATCACCGTAAACTGAATAACAGAGGAACTTCACACCATGGCAGCCATTACTCCCGACAGTTCATCGAGGCTCAAACCCGATTTCATTGAAGTCGTTAACCTCATATACAGGGACGTCTGTAACCTGCAACCGGAGCACAAGGTATTGATTATCAGCGATGCCCGTACGCCCGATTATGTGGTTGCAACGTTTCATGGGTTGGCGCAGACAATTGGCGCAGAGGCCATCCGGGTTGAATGCCGTATTCCCAAAGGCGGCGCGACTTATCAGCCCGGCTCGCACTGGCCATCCATGCTGGCTGCGGCGGCATTGGAGGCCGACCTGATTATCGATATGGCAGTCGGCTATGCAACATTCATTATCGATGCCATTAATAATGGAGCCCGCATCCTCTGCCCGGGTGACGGTATAGGCGGGCCGTTTATGGATGATGTGTTGATCCGTACCATGTTGCATGCAGATATACACGCTATCAGGCGGCATGCGGACCGGATTGCAGAACGCTTTACCGAAGCAACGCAATGTACTGTACTCACCGGACAGGACGAGTTCACTCTGGATGTATCCGGCCTTGACGGCGAGTCGGGGGACGGTTTTCTGTGGGACCCCGACAAGAAGGAATGGAAAGCGCCATGGTCATTCCTGCCGCCTGCCCAGCCCGGAGTACTGGTGCCGATGGGACTTGGCAACGGATCGATAAACGTTGACGGAACACTGTTGTACCACCCTGATTACCATGAAAAACCGGATACCCCTGTCCGTCTCACCTTTGACAGAGGACGGCTTGTCAATATAGGCGGCGATCCTGTGCTTGCCTCGCGCCTGGAACAATGGCTGGAAGACCTGGGCGATGACGGCGCTTATAACGGCCCGGTGCATTTCAATATCGGCAACAACCCCAATGCCCTGCTCACCCAGAGCCAGGAATGGGAACGGGTCTACAGTTCCATCACCTGCGGTATGGGTGATCTGAGTATGCTGAGCCGGATAGGAGGTATGGAAGCGGGGATGGCCTTGAGTAAATCATCCGTTCATTGGGACTGGACAGTACTGCAGCCAAAGATCCTGCTTGACGATGATGTATTTGCGGAAAACGGCAGGATATTCTGTGATGCCTGATCTGCCTGAGGCCCTGAGAGCAGGTAATGACAAAAAAATCCAGCGAGTTTGAGGCCAGCCCGGATGAATGATCGTCGTAGCTTCAGCCTGTTCATGGGTTACGGCAGCGGTTTTACATTTCCCTACTACGAGGCCATTGCCCGGGAAGCGGAACAGTTCGGCTTTGAAACCATCTGGACCCAGGACAACATCACCGGCCACGCCCCTATTCCAAGGGATATCGAGATACTCGACACATGGAGTTTTCTATCCGCCATTGCGGCATGTACGACAACAATCCGCGTAGGATCCATGGCCACCCCGGCAGTGAGACGCTTTGCTCCCCTGCTGGCAAAGACCATCGCGTCGGTCGATGTCATTTCCAATGGCCGCGTCAGCGTCGGGCTTGGCGCCGGAGATGACTGGCACCAGTATGAGATGGTCGGCCAGCGCTTCCCCGACACAATCCAGGAGAGACGGCAAATTTTGAAAGAATCCATCGAAGTGATGAAATGCATGTGGAATGAGGAACTTGCCAACTACTCCGGCGACCATTTCCAACTCAGAGACGCCATATTGAGCCCCAAACCCGTACAGAAACCAAACCCGCCGATTTATATTGCCTGCAATACCAGTAAACGATTAATGCCGAGGATCGCGGCGCAACACGGTGATGCCCTGGCAATGATGTGGGGTCACGAGGACACGGTGCGTACGGTAGTGAACGCGTTTCAGGAAGAATGGCTGGCAGCAGGCCGGCCTGCGGAGGATTACACTGCCTTGCGTTCAGCCTACATCGTATTCCGTAACGATGAGAACGAGGCAAAGGCGAGAAAGAATGTTCGCGAAATTACCGATTTTCCTATCGATACGGAACCCCAGACCGCGACACAGGCAATCGTGCCCGAAGGGGCAGACCCCGACCTGATGGTATTCGGCAGACCTGATACCATAGCGGAAAAATTACAGGCAGCAGTTTTCGATATGGGGTTTAATGAGATGATGTGTTCCTTCGTTGCCTGTGATGATGTTGACGTGGATACCGGCGGATTTCCCGGGTGGCCGGGCCGCTGGCTGGGCGGCATGCGCCTGTTCGCTGAAGAAGTCATGCCACGGTTGCGGACATAATCACCTCCCTGAATTATGAAAATTCGTGTCATCACCCCTGTCATCACCAAGGAAGTCCTTGCTGAAAGCGAGCGGGAGTTCGGCATTTCGGCGCGCCCGGATACGGAACTGTCCCACGTGATTATCGAACGCGGCCCGGCATCCATTGAAAGCGAATACGACGAAGCACTGGCCTTGCCTGACACACTGCGGCAGGTAGCAAAAGCCCAGGCAGACGGGATGGATGCGGTAATCATCAACTGCGCATCCGACCCGGGCCTGGACGCGGCCAGGGAGCTTGTGTCAATACCGGTGATCGGTGTCGCCCAGGCCGCCTTTTCTCTTGCCACGATGCTGGCGCAAAAATTTTCAGTAGTGGCCATTCTGGAACGGGATATTCCTGATCTCGACCGCATGTTCCGTGTTTACGGTGTGCTGGACCGGGTTGCTTCCGTGCGGGTGATGAATATGCCGGTGCTTGAATTGTTCCAGGATCGGGAAAAATCCGTTCGCGCCATGACGGACGCCGCCTTGCTCGCATTGACGGAAGATCGCGCCGAGGCCATCACCTTTGATTGTACCGGCTTGAGCGGGATTGTCGAAGATATAAAATCGAACCTGGCGGCAGCAGGTTTTAACGTACCGGTCATCGACCCGGTGGCAGCCTCGGTGAAACTGGCAGAGAGCCTGGTTGAACTTCACTTATGCCACAGTAAACTGACGTACCCCAACCCGCCACAGAAAAAAATAATCCACCCATGAGGTTGATCTGTGAAGATCGGCGTCGTCCTGCCCACCTCTGACCCTGACCTGCTTGCCGGCAGGCAAGCACTTTATGCCGGATGGGCAAGGCCTGGTACGGAAATCAGTGTTCGCTTGCTGGATAATCGGGTGCCGACTGAGGCCGATCCCAGCGACAGTTTTGTGTTACCGGAAATCCTGCATCAAATTGTGGAGGCAGAGCAGGATACGGCGGATGCCGTCATCGTTGACTGTATGGAAGACCCCGGCGTTGAAGAAGGCCGCCGCCTGGTAAACATACCGGTCATCGGCCCGGGTCATGCCGCCATGAACCTTGCATCCGTATTGGGTTACAAATTTTCCATTTTATACCCCCTGCAACAAACAATACTGATAGAGCGGCTGGTGGTGCATCATCACATCTCAATGCTTGCTTCAATCCGCTACCTCTCATGTGGTCTTGAGGGAATTCGATCCAGTGATTCGGCAACACTGGAAGTACTCGAACAAACCGCGATCACTGCAATTATCGAGGATGGCGCTCACGTCATCATACCCGCTTGCACATTAACATCGCACCTTGTGCAGCAATTACAGGAACGGCTCCATGAGAAAGACTACCCGGTACCGGTTGTTGACGGTCCTTCGACAGCAGTAAAGCTTGCGGAAGCACTTGTGGATTTGGATTTGTCGCCAAGCCGGGTTACCTACCCCGGCCCACTTGGTATTTCCCGACGCATAGCATGACTGCCATTACCACTGCGGCTGCCAACCCTGATATGGACCGTTTCCCGGTTATCCTGGCGGCTGCCACCCTGTTTTCCATTGCCGTTATGCCGGGCGCAGTCACACCGGGCATAGTCGGCGCTGCCGCTGAGGCATTCCAATGGCCGGAATCACGGCTGGGAATATTTGCCGGCATGTTCTTTGCCGGTTTCGGACTCACCGGAGCCAGCGCCTACCTCTGGATCAGGGAGGTAAACTGGCGGGTTACCTGCTCGATCGGGATTGTACTGATGGGCGTCACATTTGCCCTGATGGGCATCACGGAGAATTACCGCGTAATGGTCTCGTTGATGTTCTTTAACGGTTTAAGCAGCGGAATTTTCGCCTCTCCCTCCATCACCATGCTCGGTGACGGTTCCCGGCCGGAGAAAGGCTTCAGTACGATGATCATCGTTTCCGTGAGCAGTGCGGCAATATTGCTGGCGCTATTTCCATGGGCGGGTGAAACAGCCGGATTTGCCGGCGTAGTTTGCCTGATGTGTGGAACTACCCTGCTGACATTATTATTGATCCCGGTGATTCCTGCCGGCAATAAACCTGCCAAAAAGCCGGCCGCGGCACAAACGGATAGTAATGTTACGGACAAAAGTCTCATCTCCCAACCTCTGCTGGCCCACCTGGTAATGGTAACGTTTACCATGGGCTTTGGCGGGGCATGGACATTTTTTGAAAGGATTGCCCATTATGCAGAGCTCTCGCCCACAGCAACGGGCTATGCCCTGGCAATCGGGACCCTGTTCGGCGCCATAGGCGCACCGCTGGCTGCCTGGTTTCGCCGGCGTATCCCCATGTATTACAGTTACGGCATTACGATTTTATTTCTTGTATTCACCCTGCTGGTTCTGGGATGGGTTACCTTAACGGATATGATATACCTGGTTCTGGTCTGCTCATTCCAGTTCTGGATAAATGCAGGTTTCTGCTTGATCATGGCGCTGACTGCCGAAGCTGACAAAGTGGGCCGCTTTGTTGCGCTGATACCCGCGAGCGAGTCCCTGGGTTCTGTTATCGGGCCTGTCGTATGCGGCTTTGCCCTGGAACTGTGGGGAGTCACGGCCCTGGTCATAGTCACTGCATCCGTTTTTTTAATCGGCGCCGGTGTATTTACCTTTGTAGACCGCAAAGACAGGGCTCTATTGGAGAAGAGAACATGAACAACGACGACATCACATTGAATGAAAACGAAGTAATAGAACTGATTGCTTATATCCTGACCAGCGCCCAGGGCCTGCTCAAAGAGCCGCCGGATTACGCGGTACTGCGCATGGTCAGCGTGGCTGATCGAATGGCCGGCATGTGGGCGCCCAGATGCGCGGGTAACCTGGCGGTATTCCTTGACGACCTGAGCAATCGGATGCCGGTCGAATCAGCCCGGACACAGGGCGGTGACATGGAAGCATTTAATCAGTATTTGAGTGAAAAAATTACAGAACTGGCTCAAATCGTGAAGGAACGGGACCTCGGGGGGAGTATCCATGACTCTTGATACACTGGAAGCGATCCGTACCAGGCGGGTCGCCAAATATTACGACCAGGACAAGGCAGTGCCCGAGGAAATGTTATGGACTATTCTGGAAGCTGGGCGCTGGGCACCTACAGGCGGCAATATGCGCGTTCACCGTTTCGTCTGTATAACAGACAAGGACCTGATAAAAAAGATCAAAATCTTTTTTCCGGGGATGGTGGCCGGTTTACCGGCCGCCCTGATCCTGATATGCATAGACTGGACGCTTGCCGGTTACGATTGCCTGGTAAAGAGCTATAAGGAAGTGTACTACGACGTCGGACACTATTCACAGAATATGCTCCTTGCCGCACATGCCATCGGACTGGTCGCCGGCCCCATGACTTCATTCAGCACGGAAGCTCTGAGGGTATTACTGGATCTGCCCGATGAGATGGAACCCAGCCTGTGTATCGGTATCGGTTACCCCGCACAGCCGCCTGCCCATATGCCCCGCTGGCCCAAGAAGAAACTGAAAGTGGAAGATCTTGTTGAATGGAAAAGGCCATGAATACTTAAAGTATTTTCAGAACTCTGTGTCTGTTTGACTCCATTACTCCCGTAATTCGTTAGGATTATCAATTCCTGTCTTCATTAAATTCTGTACAATCCGGGATAAAGCACAAAAACCGATCAACACAGGACTTTCTGTAGTTTAAGAATTACCCACATGGCCGAATCTGTTTCCAATGACAAATCCCTCGAATCCTGGATATGGGATGCCGCGTGCTCGATACGAGGGGCCCAGGATGCAGCAAAATACAAGGATTATATCCTCCATCTCATCTTAACCAAGCGCCTGTGCGACGTTTTCGATGACGAAGTAAATCGTATTACCGAGGAGATTGGCTCGCGCAAGAAGGCTTTCCAACTGGTCAAGGCAGACCATAAACTTGTCCGGTTCTACCTGCCCCTTGAACCGGACGACCCAGAGCAGCCGGTCTGGTCGGTCATCCGTAAGCTTTCGGACAAGATTGGTGAAGGCGTCACCACTCATATACGGGCTATCGCCCGAGAAAATTCACTGCTGGAAGGCATCATTGACCGGGTGGACTTCAATGCCACCACTCACGGCCAGCGCGATCTCGACGACGACCGTCTCTCCAATCTCATCGAGGCCATCAGCACCAAGCGCCTGGGGCTGGAGGACGTCGAGGCAGACATCATCGGCAAGAGTTATGAATACCTCATCCGCAAATTTGCCGAGAACAGCGGCAAAAGCGCCGGCGAGATCTACACCCCCGGCGAAGTCAGCGAAATCATGGCCCGCACACTCTCACCCGACCCGGGTATGGAAATTTACGACCCCACTTGCGGTTCCGGGAGCCTTCTTATCAGGTGCGAACTTGCCATGGAAGCGAAAATGCAGACCGCCGGACAGAAGAATTATGCTCCCGTCAAACTGTTCGGACAGGAGTATGTCCCTGAAACCTGGGCAATGGCCAACATGAACATGATTATCCATGACATGGAGGGCAAGATTGAGATCGGCGATACCTTCAAGAACCCCGGGTTCCGCAATGAGAAAAGCGGAAAGCTCCGTACATTTGATCGTGTCGTTGCCAACCCCATGTGGAACCAGAACTGGTTCGCGGAGGCCGACTACGAGAATGATGAACTGGATCGCTTCCATGCCGGTTTCCCGGGCAAGTCATCCGCGGACTGGGGCTGGTTACAGCACATACATGCCAGCCTCAAGTCCAAATCCGGAACCCAACAAGGAGGGCGCGCCGCCATCGTGCTGGACACCGGCGCCGTTTCCCGCGGCTCCGGCAATGTCGGCACAAATAAGGAGAAAGACGCCCGAAAGTGGTTTGTTGACCACGACCTTATCGAAAACGTCCTCTACCTGCCCGAAAACCTGTTCTACAACACCACAGCCCCGGGAATTGTAATTTTCCTCAACAAGGACAAGCCTGCCTCCTGGCAAGGCAAGATATTCCTCGTGAACGCCAGCCAGGTTTTTGAGAAAGGCGACCCCAAGAACTTTATTCCACGCGATGGCATTGACCGTATCGTAGAGGTACTGACTGCGTGGAAAGAAGAAGAAAAATTCAGCCGCATCGTCGATCATGCCGAATTGATGAAAAATGATTACAACATTTCCCCCAGCCGCTACATTCATACCGGTGATGCGGAGACCTACCGGCCGCTGGCAGAGATCGTTGAGGAACTGGATGTGATTGAGGCCGAGGCGAGGGAGGCGGACAGGGCGCTCCGCACAATCCTCAAGCAGCTTGAAGCATGAGCCGGGATAACCAAAACATCATCCAGAGTGATGCCGGTCTTGCTATCGGTAAACCGATCCAAATGGAAGCCCTTGAGTACGAATGCGCTGAATATGGAAGGCGGATTCTTGCGACACTGTCGCAAGAATTGAGCAATAAATTCGGTCGCGGTTATGGTTATTCCGCTCTCAACCGAGGATTTTGGAGAAGACCGAGGCATGAGTGAGTCCAATCTGCTGATCAACCCTTTGCCTACTGGTTGGAATAACTACCAGTTCGGTGAAGTGTGCGAGCGAGTAAAGGATACCTACAAGCCAGTTGAAGGCGGAACCACTCCTTACGTCGGATTAGAGCATCTTGCGCAAGGGTTTCCTGCTTTTGTTGATTGTGGAATAGAAAACGACGTCAAGTCTTCGAAAACAGCTTTCAAAATTGGAGATATTTTATTCGGCAAGCTTCGATCATATTTGAGAAAAGGGGCGCAAGCAGATTTCGATGGAATCAGTTCAACCGACATTCTTGTCTTCCGTGCGAAAAGCAGATGCGAATCGGGATTTCTGAAGTACCTGATCCACTGCGATGAGTTCATCAATCATGCGAAATCCACAACATCTGGCGTTCAGCACCCGCGGACTTCCTGGTCGTCGCTAAAGGTGTTTCATCTGTCACTCTTCCCACTCCGCGAGCAGAAGAAGATCGCATATATCCTTTCGACGGTACAGCGGGCGATCGAAGCGCAAGAAAGAATCATTCAGACCACCACCGAGTTGAAAAAGTCCCTTATGCACAAACTCTTTACCCAAGGCATCTCCAACGAAGCCCAAAAACTGACTGAAATTGGTCCGGTTCCTGAGAGTTGGGAGGTCGCTAAAATTGGAACAATTGCAAAAATAAGATCAGGAGGCACTCCTAGCCGGAAAAACCCTGCTTATTGGGATAGCGGTGACATTAACTGGATAAAAACAGGAGAAATTAACTACTCTAAAATAGTCAGAACGGAAGAAAAAATTACGAAAACCGGACTGGAAGACTCTTCCGCAGAGTTGTTTCCAGCGGGAACATTACTCATTGCAATGTATGGGCAGGGAGTTACAAGGGGCAAGGTTGCAATAACCGGCATTGAGGCAGCGACAAACCAAGCATGCGCCGCTATATTTCCTCTGGAGGAAGTGCGAACCATGTATCTATATTATTTTCTGAAGTACAACTACGATAATATTCGAAACTTTGCGCATGGTACGAATCAAAAGAACCTGAGTGCCGACTTGATTAAGAGTTTTCCGTTGGCGTATCCAAGTAAAGTGAAAGAGCAAGATCAAATTGCAGATACTCTGGGGATAATTGATAGGAAAGTCTCGGTTGCTCGTTCCAAAAAGAGTCAACTTCAAGTCCTTTTCCGTACTTCTCTACATGAACTTATGACTGCAAAGGCACGCATTCAAGATTTACAGTTTAGTAAACAGGAAGGTAATTTAATGTATCACATAGGCAAAATTCCATCTCAATTCTCCATTTCAATTCCAGAGGATGAAGACGGTATGATTGGCCGCGAATGTCCAGATTCCAACTGCGAAGGCTACTTTAAAATTCAGATAGGAACTGGATTGAAGGGGGAAGATCTGCCGTGCCATTGTCCATATTGTGGCTACAATGCCGGGCAAGACCAATTCTTTACTCAAGCGCAAATCGAATATGCTAAATCGGTTGTCCTAAACAAGGTTAGCGATGCTCTCATCAAGGATTTGAGAACTATGGAGTTCGACTACAAACCTAAAGGGGATTTTGGCATAGGATTTAGCATGAAGGTAAGTGGTAAGGCTACGCCGATTCGGTATTACCGTGAGGAGAATTTGGAAACCGAAGTAATATGTAACAAACTTTCATGAACAGGTCTCTGCACACCCCGACGGTATGTAATCAGGCACGCTGGGGACAGATTTCAAATCTGTTCCCGAATTTACACAGCAAATGTACGCTTCGTTACATGATATACGGCGTATTTGGATTTTGTCCTGATTGTGGCATCCATAATTCCCTTCAGATTCTTGAAAAAAACTTCGAGCTTATCGAGAAACTGGTTATGCTTGCTAAATCCCAGGATGAGTCGGTATCGCAGCAACTGGTCGAAAACGCGCTTGAGGATTGTATCTCAGCTTTCGATGGCTTCGGAAGGGAAACGTGTCGGGTTTATTCCGCAAAAGCAATAGATCCCGTAAAGGCAGCAGACATTCGCTTCCAGAATATCAATGGAGCCATCAAGAATGTGCTTGAACAGTTCAACATTGATCTCTCCTCGGCCTTAGATACTACCGATTGGATTCGTTTGCAGGAGGCATTTCAGAAGCGGCATCTGCTCGCACATAAAATGGGAGTTGTAGATGCCGAGTACCAAAAGACAACTGGCGTATCTCCATCACTTATCGGCAGGAGAGTTTCAGTTCAACCAGAAGAAATATATTCCCTATTGCAAGGCCTCCGAAAAATTGGAGAAGAATTGTATCAGGCATTGGAAGCAAAAACATGAACGCTACCTTTAAATTTAAATCCCGTGATTAATAGGATACGGCTATTGAGATGTTTCAGCAAAACCATCCAAGCTTGCATTGCAATTTGACTTTCTGTGAAGAACTATGCTTGGTAAACCGACACCATCCTCTGACTACACCACTTGGTTAGGCGAGCTAAAATCGCGCATTCAATCGGCGCGAATATCGGCTGCGCGCTCCGTTAACCGCGATTTGATCCTGCTTTACTGGGACATCGGACGGGGGATCGTGGAAAAGCAGGAGGAACTTGGCTGGGGCGAATCGGTAATAGAGCAGCTTTCGGGAGATCTCAGGCGAGCTTTTCCGGAGACGAAAGGATTTTCATCGCGAAATCTACGAAATATGAAACGCTTGTTCAGCACCTACGCCAATACTGTAATTTGGCAACAAGCTGTTGCCGAATTACCCGCCATTGGATTGCCTGCCCCAAATCGGCAACAAGCTGTTGCCAAATTGGAAGAAATCGAAACCACAGACAAGCTGAGACAACTCGTTGTAGAAGTTCCTTGGGGCCACAATATGCTAATCCTCAACAAGCTATCCGAACCCAAAGAACGCCTTTACTACCTTTACACCACGGCCCAAGGCGGCTGGACACGGTCTGTTCTGCTGAACCAGATCAAAGCGGATGCGTACGGGCGCAGCCTGGCCAAAGGAAAAGCACACAATTTCCCTCTCGCTCTGCCAGAGCACCTCGCCGAGCAGGCGGAGGAATCGCTGAAGAGTTCCTACAATCTGGAATTTCTTGGCATTGGTCGGGCGATTAAGGAACGGGAGTTGGAAGACAAGCTGATTGAGCAGTTGAAAGATTTCATCTTGGAACTCGGTTACGGTTTCTGCTTCATCGACAGGCAACATCGGGTGGTAGCTGGGAAGAAGGAATACTTTATTGATTTGCTCTTCTATCATCGCTTCCTTAAATGCCTCGTTGCTATTGAACTGAAGATCGGTGAATTTCAGCCAGAGTTCGCCGGCAAAATGGATTTCTATCTGAATGTGCTGAATAAAAAGGAACGGGCGACCGATGACAACCCATCCATCGGGATTATCCTCTGCGCAGAAAAGGATGACGTTGTAGTCGAGTTTGCACTTAAATCGAAAACCAACCCGATCGGGGTAGCGGAATATCAGTTGAAACCAACCTTGCCGAAGGAACTGAAAGGCAAACTGCCAACGGCGGATGAACTAGGCGCAGCCATTGGATTACCCACGAAGCGTACTGGGGGAGCGAAAAACAGGTAGAAAAAGAGGAAAGATGCCCAACCCCTCCAAACACAAAACCGTCCAGAACCGCCATGCTAGGCCTGACCCGGCATCCGGCTGATAACACGTTACCGAAGGCGACTCCCTGGTATTACCGGATTAAACCTGCGTCTCTGAGCTGATCAGGGCTGAGACCTGTGATTTCACTGATCTCTTGCAAGGGGTAGTCTTTCTCCAACATAACGCGGGCGCT
Organism: Gammaproteobacteria bacterium; assembly: GCA_028819495.1. GTDB lineage: Bacteria > Pseudomonadota > Gammaproteobacteria > Eutrophobiales > Eutrophobiaceae > JAAXHV01. The sequence continues at coordinate 25,189 of JAPPLI010000171.1, forward strand.
TTCAATTTTGCCCTCTGCTTTACCTTCTGCCCTGCTCACCAGCATGTTCGTGTTGTAATCCAGCCGGCCCTTGCGACGCGCTTCCTCAAGACTCAATATCTCCGGGTCTACAGACAGCTCGTGCCACGCCTTGAAGGTCTCCTCCATAACCGGATTCTCGTCCACGATGGTGCGTATTTTCGCTTCGTTTAATGCCACTGTGCGTTTCATAATGTATAACCTTAACTCCAAATTGTATTGAGAAACAAGAGATCTTTGCTGCTATACTCGACACGGATGTGTTAACTCAACAGGAGTCACACAATATGTCCGGCGCCGTCGCATTTTCAGCCAACCCTGTCACTCAGATCATGGAAGATAAACTGCGTAAACAGATGAAGGCAGTCAAACGTACCCCCATGGGGTCGGAGTACGTGGCCTTTCATGCAAGCAGAGACGAGGTGATTGCGCTGGCTGAATCAGATCTCCTGAATGCGTTCCGGCGGGTAATCCTGGACCCGGTGCGAGGCCTGGTCATGTTGATGACGCCGAGCGGCAAACATGAAATTACTTCACGTGACATGGATCGTTTTGTCGGTTGTGTTGCCGCCTTGAAGGGAATTAAAACAAAACAACTGGGTTCCACCCGCTGGCGTCGAGAGAACGACCCCAAGAACACCGGCAATGAGGCGGATTGCAGTTTTTACTTTGGTCAGAAGGCGATTGATTGCGGCCGGGCGTATGCCCGGAGTGAAACAGAAGGCGATGCGTACACACACAGGGTAGCGCCGGACCTGGTGGTTGAAGTTGAACTTACTCATAAATCGAAAGAGAAGTATCTCAGCTACCGGGACAAGGGCGTGGTTGAGTTCTGGCAGTTAAACGCGCGCGGCAAAACAGTGACAGCGACCTTCCTTGACTTACAGACACAGCCAGGCCCGCTTGAGGTAGATACATCGATTAACCTGCCTGATCTGAAACCGGCACATGTCATCGAGTTTATCCAACGATGGTCTAAAGAAGCGTTAAGTTATCTTGAATATTATGAAGTGGTTCGCTACCTGCTTGAAGATAACAAGGGCGCATTGAGGATTCGGGAGGAAGCAGCCGAGTATGAGCTTGCAAGCTGATAACGTGGATCAGTCATAACGAGTCATACGCCACGCGTCTGCTTTTTCCAGCAAATAAGCCGGTTATTCGCCGGCATGGCATAGTCGTGTTGCAGGTACAGGTTTGCTGAATTAGCCAGTTCATCAACGTCCTCAAAGTTCCTGATGCCGCTGTGCGGGTCCCGTTGTCTCAGCCAGATGTCGAATCGCGCATTGCTCTCGCTGGTGTAGGCGTTGTCGTAGTTGAACGGGCCGTACAGCGCCAATATGCCCTTGTCGGGCAACAGCCGCCCTGCTCCGGCAATCATGGCCCTGACCGAGTCCCAGTCGATGATGTGTATCGTATTTGCGCAAAATACGGCTTCGACATTCAGTTCAGGCCAGTGCGTCTGGTTCACGTCAAGCAACAAGGGTGGAGGCGTATTGGCAAGCTTTGCCTCATCCAGCCACATTTTGATACCTGCATGATTCTCCTGCAGGTCACTGCTGCGCCAGACCACATGCGGCAGTTTCTCCGCAAAATAGACCGCGTGCTGGCCGGTGCCGCTGCCGATTTCCAGGACTTCCCTGCAACCGGAGAACAATACCTCGATAATCTCGAGGATCGGTTGCCGGTTGTTATCGCAGGCGGCGGAATAGGGTTTGATAAAGTTTTTGGGAGTTATATTCGATAGTACTGACACTAATGCAGCACTCCCGTATCCATTTCGCGTTTCCCAGGCCGAGTAACCTCGCCACCTCCACGCGCAGCAGCCCCAGTCCCGAAGGCCAGAATATTCAATGCAGCATTATGGTCTGCATTCACCCGATAACCGCATGAAACGCAAGCGAAGTCCGCCTGCGTCTTGCGGTTGTTTTTTTCAATATGTCCGCACTCATGACATCGTTGACTGGTGTATGGCGCAGGCACCTTAATCAAGTTCAATTTGTAGGACAGGCACTGTTCCAGTTTGCCCCAGGCTGATTCCAGGATACTGCGGTTCAGACCGGACTTCTGCTTGACGTTCCGCCCAGGATTTCCAGCATCCCCCTTTGCCGATGCCGTCATGCCTGCCGTGTTCAAGTCCTCAAGATAAACAACGTTATACTTTGCAGCTATCTCTTTGCTGACGTGATGGCACCAGTTCGTCCGCGCCTGTACGATACGTTTCTGTGTCTTCGCATGTAACAGCTTCGCTTTGAGATACCGATTAGACGGCTTGATGCCCTGTTTGCGATTGCCCTTTTGTCTCCTGCTCATCATCCTCTGATACCTGCGTTTCCTTGCCACCAGTTTTTCGTCTTTCTCAAGTCGATACACTGCACCGTCAGAGCATGTAACCTGCCCCACGTTGCGGTCTATTCCCACCGGCTCAATATGCGCTGGCAGCGTAGTGACTTTAACCTCATGCGCAATATAGGCATACCAGTGACCTGCCTCGTATTTGACCGCGCCGCTGACAGGCCTGCTATCAGGATACGGGTTGTTGCCGACAAGTGTAACTTGCCCGATGCGCTGAATATGAAGACTGTTGCCCGTCAGCTTGAACAAGCCCTTTGCAAGCGGGAAGGACGGAACATGATCATACTGGCCTTTGAACTTCGGCAATCCGCCCTTGCCCGAATAGAATTGCCTGTATGCGGTTTCTATGGGCTTGAGAGACAACCGTACTATCGCACAGGAATAGTCCTGTAACCATGTCGCGTAGTGCCTGCGCCACTGAATAAACAGTTTGCCGTTCGTCTTGAAGGAATGTTCAGACCTGCCGTAAAACGTGTAATCATCACGGAGTTTCCCGGCAAAATGGTTCCAGGTGAACCGGCAGGCTTCTGCTAAACCGTGCAACTTTGCGGACTTCTCCCGCGTATGAGGGTGCAGGCGATAGCGGATTGTGCGATGGACTGTCATACTGTAATTATAGAAAATTCAATGAGTTATCTCACTTCAGCACTATCGTATATAATTCCCAGGTTTTTCAAGGGCCATTTAATTTATAACATCAAAAAAAGGACTTTACGAACATATAGACAGACTTTCATTCGCCACCAAGTTGATGCTGCCGGACCCGAAGAACCAGTCCGTCCCAAACATCTCATCTGCCGCCTCGATGCGATCCCGGTTTGCCTGTATCAGTCAGAAAAGAAATCTTCCCGCAGGTCCTCCTCCGGAATGAAGCGGTAGGCCTGCCTGTAAATCGCGTGACTGGTGCCGACTGACATCTTCCGATGCATTGGAACGACCAGTATTTGTTTTTGTCCGATGTCTCCTTCGAGCGGAACGCGCACAAGCTTTGTATGGCTGCCCTTCACCGAGACCACATCAAACCCGAACCTGCCCAGGATACGCAGGGTAGCGCGTGACGTGAGCCGTTTGAGACGCGGCATTAGTTTAAGCGCGCCTGGGTCTCAAAATTCAATACCAGCCGCGGGTCAGGCTCCAGACCCAGTAGATTATGGTCCTCTCCGCTCATGAACAGTTCCAAAGATTCGCGCAGGTTGATGAGAATCTGGTCCAGCGATGCTCCCTGGGTTACAACCGCCACCTCGAGGCACTCGGCCGTATATAAGCCTTCACTTTCGGTAACGACGGCGTGGATGGAAGGACGCAATGATAAGGGTTCCGGTCCATATTCCGGGAAATCCTCCGCTACCCGGAGTGGTTCCCCGTTACGGGCCTGTTGACCTGTACCGCCCCTGTATGCCTTTTGTATTTCATAGACACCCCTGTCCAGGCGCTTGAAGTACGGCCAACGACTCAGGTGGTTGGATGGCGCATTGACGCAGCAACGGCTGCTGACATGGGTTCTTACGGACCCTTCGTTCCGGTGCGGCATGGCGCACACAATTTCGTTCAGTGTGAAAGCCCAGGTCGGTTTACTGCACACCCGGCGGGCGGTCTTCAAAATTTCTTCATGAATTTTCACGGTAATATTTACACTTGTAAAATAAATATTACATATTTTACAAGTACCCAAGGAAAAGTCAACTGTGATGATCGAATGAAATGCCTTTATATGCTATCTTCATCAAATAAGGAATAACCCGCATCTAAATCCACGCGATAGGAGTTGAAACCATGAGCAACAATCCCGCAGACACTAACGACAGAGAAATGATTGAAAAGACCGTTCAGCACTATATTGACGGCGCAATATCCGGAAAGGGTGATGACATGAAACCGGCGTTCCACGGGGACGCGACGATCTACGGATACGTCGGTGAGGACCTGTTTGCCGGTCCCATCCAGGGGCTGTATGACTGGAACGACAACAACGGCGCAGCAACGGAACTCGAAGCAAGAATAGCCGACATCGATATAGTCGGCACCGTTGCCACTGTCCGGCTTGAACTCGACAACTGGACCGGAAATAAATTTACCGACCTGTTCAATTTGCTGAAAGTGGACGGTGAATGGAAGATTATGAACAAGGTTTTTTATCTGCATGCCTAGTACCCTTTCCAGTTAATATTGACATGTTCAGCGGGTCGGGAAGCGGTTGA
>JAPPLI010000123.1 GCA_028819495.1 Gammaproteobacteria bacterium
CGCTCAACCGCTTCCCGACCCGCTGAACATGGCAATATTAACTGGAAAGGGTACTGGATCAACAGTCAAATTCATCGAAACCTGATTTACCTTTTCTCCGACAGGACTTAACCCTTATGCAGAACCGGCAACAAGGTAACCCGCCTGATCTCAGGGCGCTGGAGCAATTTCTTTATCACGAAGCGCGCCTGCTGGATGAGCAGCGCTGGGAGGAATGGAACGCCCTGTACCTCGAGGATGCCGAATACTGGGTGCCGGCGGCGCCGGACCAGGAAGACCCGCACAACCATGTTTCCCTGATCTATGAGACGGGTTTGCTGAGGGCGGTGCGCATCAAGCGCTACAGGCACCCCAATGCATTTTCCCTGCAGCCCAAGCCCCGCAGTGTGCACCTGGTCACCAATGTTATCCTGGAAAATTATGACGAAAGCGCCGCCGAATGCAGCGTCAACTCACGCTTTATAATGCTGCAGTACCGGCGGGAAAAACAGGAGGTCTTTGCCGGAACCTGTCATCACAGGCTGCGCATTGAGGAGAACGGATTCAGGATAGCCGCCAAGCGCGTCGACCTGCTCAACTGCGACGCCCCGCTGGAAAACATACTCATCTATTTCTAGTACCAGATGCCGTCCGAACCAGGGATATCCATTGACTCCGCCGCCTACCGGAAATTCAGGCGCATCCACGGCAGGCTGTCCCGGACACTGATCAGCGCGCTGCTCGGACTGGTGCTGGCGTTTGACCTGCTCTGCATCTATGCAAAGGAGTTCATGGGCGCGCCCATGGCGCAAGGCAGCGTCATCTCCATCGGCATGGTCATGGCCCTGTTCATCGTCATGCTCATACTTGCCGCTGCCTTGTATTACGTGGTCAGGATCAATTCCGCATACCTGGATATGCGCGGGTCACTGGATGATGACTGACCTGAATTACCCGGCCATTGCGTCGTTCATACTGTTCATTATCGCCACACTGTTCATCACCGCCTATGCGGCCCGTCGCACCCGCTCCAGGAAAGACTTCTACGTCGCCGGCAATACCATCGGGGGAATACAGAACGGTATTGCCATCTCCGGTGATTACATGTCCGCTGCATCTTTCCTGGGCCTGGTGGGACTGTTTTTCATGGCCGGCTATGACACCATCTTTTTTATCGTAAACCTGATCCTGAGCTGGGTGGTGGTCCTGTTCCTGATCGCGGAAAAACTGCGCAACCTGGGTTCCTATACCTTCGCGGACGCGGTTTCCGTCAGGTTACAGGCGCGGCCGATACGGATACTGGCGGCTGTCGTCACCCTGGCCGTTGCCGTGCCCTACCTGCTGGCGCAAATGGTCGCGGCAGGCGGCCTGTTCGAATCACTGTTCGGTCTCAGTTATACCCAGGGCGTGGTCGCGGTAGGCGTATTGATGACGGTGTACGTCACCTTCGGCGGCATGATCGCAACCACCTGGGTACAGATCATCAAGGCGGCATTACTGGTCGGCGGCGGCACCATACTCGCCATCGGGGTGCTCGTTACCTTTGATTTCAACGTCGGCAGGCTGGCCGGACTGGCCGTAGAAACGCATCCCCGGGGGCTTGCCATCATGCAACCGGGATTGCTCTACCGGGATATCGTTTCCGTAGTTTCCCTGAGCCTGGCATTTATCGGCGGAACCGCCGGACTGCCCCACGTCCTGATGCGGTTTTTTACCGTGCCGGACGGGGTGCAGGCCAGGCGCTCCGCGGCCTGGGCCATGGGCATCATCAGTTACTTCCAGTTTGTGGTGGTGTTCATAGGCCTGGGCGCCATAGTGCTGTTGACCGGCAACCCGGAATTCACCTCCGGCGGACTGGCGTTACGCGGCGGCAGCAACATGGCGGCGGTCCACCTCTCGCAGATCATCGGCGGCAACATCTTCATGGGCTTTATCTGCGCGGTCGCGTTCGCTACCATCCTTGCCGTGGTTTCAGGCCTGATGTTATCCGCCGCCGCGACCATTTCCCACGACCTGTATGCCGGCGTTATCCGCAAAGAGGATTGTAGCGACGCGGAGGAATTGCGCGTGTCCAGGTTGACCGTGGTGCTGTTGAGTCTCACCGGCATTTCACTGGCAATTCTGTTCAAGGGACAGAACGTGGCAGTGCTGGCCACCTTGCCGCTGGTGATCGCGGCCAGCGCCAACTTTCCCATCCTGTTCCTGTTCATGTACTGGAAGGGGTTTACTACCCGGGGCGCCCTTTATGGCGGTTATACGGGATTATTGCTGGCAGTCTGCCTGATTATCCTGGGGCCGACAGTCTGGGTAAACGTGCTGGGGCACGAACGACCGCTGTTCCCCTACGCCTTCCCGACGCTGTTTTCCATGGGTGCGTGCTTCCTGCTTGCCTGGTTGTTTTCGATTACTGATAAAAGCCCGCGCGCGGCGGCAGAAGCAAGCGCCTTTGCCGAACAAGTGCGCCGCTCGCAGATGGGTATCAGATAGCTGGCATCAGATATGACCAAGGCTTTACATACCCCGACAGCATCTAGCTGAAACCCCAACAATGCTGAGACAAAGACCAATAACACGGGGGATATGTGCTATTACATGGGAACATATCCGTCTCTGATCGCTCCTATGTCTGTTCGTTTACCTGCGTGCTAACATGCGCGTTCTGCAACCAACGGTAATCAGGTGAAAGCGACCGACATCCCCGCCCCGCTCCCGTGGGAGCAACGGAGCAATAGTATATCTCCCATGCCTGGCCCGGTCACCGGATTTCTGGATATGCTGATGAAAACTTGCATTAAGCTCAATGAAAGCCAACAGTTATCATCAAATGAATTAGCTGATTGGATGAAGGATGGGTCTCAACGCAACAGCCAATTTACCTCTGATTGTGTGAAATTTCTCCTACGAGCAGGACTTATCGAGCAAGAAGACAACGGTATCCTGCAGCTTCCCGAATTAATGTACCGTTGGATAGAGACGAAAGACAACAGTATTCCCATAGCGCTTATACACTCTCATATCAAGTTTATCGGAGAATTACTGGCAGAAATGGAGGAGCCGAAGACCGTTAAGGAGTTGCTTGACGCTGCGGTGAATAACTACAGCTTCGGATGGGAGCAAGATCTGCAGGTAAAAAGGCGTTGCAGGTGGTTGATGTCTGCTGGAATGATTAAGACCGAGAACGGCAGTAAGCGCGTGGGTGAGCGTACCCCCTTAAGTCTTACCCCCTCAGGCAGCGATCTGCTTCACCAACTGGAGATATACATGCCTGTTTATGGAGGTGACACCTCACGTAGCCTGCTACCTGAAGAAGTCGAGGCATCAAAGCAGTACAAAGAAGGGGCAACCAGAACTGTGACAATTAATGCGTATGAGCGGAACATGGACGCCAGGAAAAAATGTATAAAACATCACGGTTATAAATGTGCAGTATGCTCTTTCGATTTTGAGTCAATGTACGGACCAATCGGTAAGAATTACATCCATGTGCATCATCTTGTTCCTCTCGCAGAAATTAGAACTGAATATGAGATTGATCCGATCAATGATCTTGTGCCAATCTGCCCAAATTGCCATGCGATGATACATAAAACCCGGGACACACTTACCATTGGGCAGCTAAAGCAATGCTTGACTGGAAAAGATAGAAACTCGTAACCTGCACGGTCTCGTAAACGATGGTGATTAGATGAAAACGAGCGACATCCCCGTTCTGCTTCCTTGGAAAAAACGCGCCATTTCTGTATGCCGTGTGCCCGGCGGACAGTCCAACTATCTGCATAACCTGTCGAAAATCTGTTCGTGGGTGAAAAAGGGGAGCCTGTCTTTCGACAAACTCGTTACTAGGGTAGAGACAGAATTCGAATTGAGGGTAGGTTCTGGAGATGCCAGTCGCTTCCTGAAATTTCTCCTAAGCGCAGGACTTATTGAGCAAGAAGACAGCGTTATCCTGCAGCTTCCCGAACAAACGCTCATGATCAGGACTCTGCACACCCCGACTGCATGTAACTGAGAAACGCCGGGGCCACGGGCAACCCGCAACCCCGGCGTTGGCTAACGCCCCGTCCTGATGCACACTGGCGGGGCGGGAGCGGACCGAGGACGCTTTTATTTTGCGGCGCCGTATGAGCCCGATAACAAACTGTTCCCGAGCAACGGCATCGTGCCCCGCGTTGTACCCGGCACTGCCGAGGACGCACAGCAAAATGCGCCGTCTCCCATTCGGGCGACGAGCCAGCTATCCGTTGCTCCCGTTCCCGCCCCTTGAACCACCCTGTTACCTTCGGAGGAAGCGTTATGTCTGACACTATACACACTGACACCTTGCACGTCATCCACGCCCGCGCCGCGGGCCTGGACGTGCACAAGATGCAAATCACCGCCACCGTGCGCCTGGCCCGGCCCGGGGTGGCGGCCGAGACCCACACCCGCGCCTTCAGCGCCCTGCCCGGCGGCCTGGGCGAGTTGGTCCGCTGGTTGCTTGAGCACCGGGTCAGTGCCGCGGTCATGGAGGCCACCGGCGTCTACTGGGAGAGTGTGTTCGAGGCCCTGGAGAGCGCCGGCCTTGAACCGATACTGGTGCATGCCCAGCACGTCAAGCAGCTCAAGGGACGCAAGACCGACATCGCCGACAGTGTCTGGCTGGCGCGTATCTGCCAGTTCGGGCTGTGCCGCCCCAGCTTCGTGCCGCCCGCGGACTTCCGCGCCCTGCGCAAGGTGTCACGGCAACGCCACAAGGTGGTGCGCCTGCGCGCCACCCTGCGCACCCGCATCCACCAGGTCCTCGACGGCGCCGGCATCCGGGTCGGCGGCATCCTCTCGGACCTGCTCGGCGTCAACGGCCGCCGCATCCTCGACGGCCTGGTGGCCGGGCAGGCCCCGGACGCCATCCTGGCCGGACTCTCCGGCCACGTCCGGGCGCACCGGGACGACCTGGGCAACGCCCTCAGCGCGCCCCTGCGCCCCGATGCCCGGTTCGTCCTCAAAGACCAGCTCGCCGCCTTCGAGAACGCCGAGGCGCGCATCGCCGAGTACGACGCCCTCATCCGGGACCGTCTGGCGCCGCACCAGGACCAACTCGACCTGTTGATGACCCTGCCCGGCATCGACCAGGCGTCAGCCTGCGCCCTCCTCATCGAACTCGGCCCCGATATCCGGGTCTTCCCCTCATCCCGCCACTGCGCCGCCTGGGCCGGCCTGTGCCCCGGCAACAACGAGAGCGCCGGCAAACGCCGTCACGGCAAAACCCGCAAGGGCAATCCACACCTGCGCACCCTGCTCGTCGAGTGCGCCCACGGCGCCGCCCGCACCCACCACTGCCAGTTCCAGGGCTACCACAAAGCCCTCACCGTGCGCCGCGGCAAAAAGCGGGCCACCGTCGCCACCGCCCACAAACTGCTGCGCATCCTCTACCGGATGCTCACGACCGGCCAGCCTTACCGGGACCCGCACACCGACTACGAGGCGCTCATGGTCAAACGCAATGCGCCGCGCTGGATCAAAATGCTGGAGAAATACCGCTACCCCACCCCGGACGGGGCAGCCACACTGCCGGACGCCGCCTGACCGGGACCCGGGGCGTAGCGCCCCCGGTCAACAACCCGGCGTCGCCGCAACGCCCCTCCCGGCCACAGGCCAATCGCGGGGCCACCTGACAAGCCAGAGCGGGCAGCGCAACGCCGACTTCCTTCACGGTCTCACACCGTGCAGACCGACCCTCTCCGCGCGCCCTGGGGCCGGAATGGTACAATTACGTTACACAGCAAGAAATACGGATTTAACTGGAGTGCGAATCCCCAGGAAGTGCGCAATCGCCGCAACTGGTTAATGTCCGCCAAACTGGTTGAAAGTTTGAGCGATGACCGTATGGTCATCACCGATGCAGGTCGTGCTCTGCTTAATTTGTTGGAGATATACGAACCTGATGTAGCGATATTTGATTATGATGAACTTGAAAAGAAAACCTCGGAGGAGCTTAGGAAAATCAAAGAAAGCCACGGGTCGCACCGACCTATCGGGATAGATAAACCGGAGAAAGTGAAACAAATAGTTGTTCGGTATGCAAGGAGCCCGCAAGTGCAAGCTTATGTGCTCAATCGAGCCGGTAATGCCTGCGAACTGTGTTCCAATCAGGCCCCGTTTGTAAAGGAAGACGGTACACCCTTCCTTGAAATTCATCACATCGTGCAGTTATCACAGGGCGGCCCCGATACTTCAGAAAACACTGTTGCCTTGTGCCCAAACTGCCATCGTCATTTACACTACGGTAAAGACCAAAAGAAAAAAGAGCAAGAACTACGAAAAAATATTAAAAATCATTAGTAGTGTCCTAAAAATTAATCAAATAAATTCAATTGGTTACGTGTATCACGGTGGTTGTCTTTGTAATCAGTTTGGGTAAGTAATTGATATGGTGGTAATTTTTTAAACAGGGTCAGGCTTAGGATTTGTGATATTATGCAGAGTTCCGTAGTCAGCTTGGGCCGTTTTTTGATGATGGAGACTAGGACATAGACACTGATGGCGGTCCAGATTTGGGTTTTGGCGGCAGTCTCCGAGGTGTCGAAGAAGGCTTTGATACTTCCCCCTCTGTTTGCGATTCAAGGAAAGTTGCTACGTTTCATTTTCTCTTTCGTTGATGTAGGGTAAGTTGGGACTGTGAGGCAAGGGATTGATATACTAATATAAAATGATCCCAGTATGTTTTAACGAATCCATAGACAATCCTATGAACAGAGATAAAGTCCTAGACGTTCTCCGGACACACAAACCGATTCTTTCTCAACGCTTTGGGGTCAGTGAGCTTACCTTGTTCGGTTCAGTCGCCCGAGATCAGGCCAATGATGACAGCGATATCGATATTCTAGTCAGCTATGGCAAGCCGACAACTTCAAAAGCTTACTTTGGAGTACAGTTTTACCTGGAAGACCTGCTTAGGCGCCCGGTTGACCTGGTCACTGATAAAGCCTTACGAAAAGAATTCCGTCCTCATGTGGAGAGAGAGGCGATCAATGTTTAGCGAGGTCGAAGAAGAGCGGGATTGGCGTTTGTATGCAGGCGATATGGTCGATTTTGCTGAAAAGGTACTTGCGTACACATCCGGTATGGAGCAAGCTGCTTTCGTCGCCGATTCACTTACCTATGATGCCACCCTTCGTAACATGGAACTCATCGGCGAGGCTGCTACTCATATCCCGAATGAAATACGCGATAAATACCCGGAAATTCAATGGCGAAGCATTGTTGCAACGCGAAACCGTCTGGCACACGGTTATCTTGGTCTTGACGATGACGTTATTTGGGACATCATCCAAACTGATATTCCTGAACTACTACCTGCATTACGAAACCTGCTGAATACGGCCGTCAAGACCTGATCTATCAGATCATCAAATTTATAGCGGGAATAACTCGAAAGTGAATCAATTGGTCGGGAATGGTGATGCCATCTGGTCGATTTGCCTTTCCATATGACCGCAGACATCCAGTTAAACATTAAGAATTTGAATCAGACAACATTCTTTTTGACGCGCAGATGTGTTGATAGAATAACTTAAAGCGCCCCTTGACAGGCAGGTAAGCCCAATGACCTGTTTTGGGTACAGTTTTATCTGAAAATGACTACCGTATACAATGAGTTTCTGAAAACTGAGACTGAAGTCCCGTCCCGGGCTTTTCTGCACATCCCGCGCCAGGCTGCCGGGGAATACCATGACGGACCTGTCGATTACACGTATGAACAGGCCTTGCGGGCCGCTGATGTCCTGAGTGAACAATACGCCGGCGCCGGTTATGGGCGCGGCATGCGCGTGGCCGTCATGCTGGACAACCGGGCCGAATTTTTCCTGCATCTCCTGGCCCTGAACAAACTCGGAGTCAGTGTGGTACCGGTCAATTCCGGTTTCCTGCCGCGGGAAATCGCATACGTCATCAACCACAGCGACGCCTGCCTGGTCCTGTGCCTGCCCTGTCACCGGGACAAGGTGCGTACGGCGCTCGCCGGCCAGGATGCGGACATACCCGTTACGGATACCGAATCAATGACCCGGCTCCTCCCCTGCGGCGGTACCGCGCAACCGGGCGCGCCGGACAAGGATACGGAGGTGGCAGTGCTGTATACTTCAGGGACCACCGGGACGCCCAAGGGTTGCATGCTGAGCAACGAATACTTTACCTGCATGGGAGAATGGTATGCCGGTATTGATGGTTACTGCCGCCTGGCATACGGGGAGGAACGGATGCTGACGCCGCTGCCGCTGGTGCACATGAACGCGTTGTGTTCCATGATGGCGATGATCATGAGCGGCGGCTGCATCATCCAGCTCGACCGGTTTCACGCGTCCAACTGGTGGGAAACGGTGCGTGAATCCGGAGCGACCTGCCTGCATTACCTCGGCGTGATACCGGCAATCCTGCTGAACCAGCCTGAAACGGAGCATGATAACGTAGGCCCGCAGGTCAAGTTCGGTTTCGGCGCCGGCGTCGACCCGAAGCACCTGCAGCGTTTTGAAGAGCGCTTCGGCTTCCCCCTGGTGGAAGGCTGGGCCATGACCGAGACCGGCACCTATGTCTGTATCACCGCGAACAAGGAACCGCGCCACATCGGGACGCGTTGTATAGGCAAGGCGCCTGAATCCATCGAGTACCGCCTGGTGGATGAGCAGGGGAACGATGTTGCCCGGGGCGAGCCGGGGGAACTGCTGATCCGCGCCCGCGGGGACAACCCGCGCAAGGGGTTCTTCTCGGGTTACTACAAGAACCCGGAGGAGACTGCCAGGGTCTGGGAAGGCGGTTATTTCCATACGGGCGACGTGGTGCGCATCAGCGAAGACGGCTCCTTTCATTTTGTGGACCGCCGCAAGAATATCATCCGCCGCAGCGGCGAGAACATCGCCGCAGTGGAAGTGGAAAACGTGCTGTTCCAGCACCCTGCCGTCGCCAACTGCGCGGTAACGCCGGTTGACGATGAAACCCGCGGCGAGGAAGTGGGCGCCTGCATCATACTGACCGAGTCGCTGAAAGCGCGTTTTGCAGATGACCGGGACACGGCGGAAACCCTGTTCGGGTTCTGTGCGGAACACCTGGTCTATTACAAGGTGCCGGCCTGGTACCTGTTCGTTACGGAAATGCCCATGACCGCGTCACAGAAATTACAGCGGGGTGAAATCAAGGCACTGGCCAACAGGCTGGTGGAGGAGGGCCGTTGCATCGACCTCAGAACGCGCAAGCGCAGGAAAAAAAATGTTGCCGTATGAAGACGTCGCCCTGGTTGCGGCAACCAGCCTGCCTTATGTGAAACGCAGTGAGCGTAGCGCCGCCTGGTTTATTGGCATGACGTTTGCCCGGATGCTGGAGCGCTCCGGACTGCGCAAGCACGACGTGGACGGCCTGGCAGTGGCCAGTTTCACCCTGGCGCCCGACAGTGTGGTCGGCATGACCGAATACCTGGACATCTCGCCGCGCTGGCTGGAGCAAATTCCCATGGGTGGCGCCAGCGGCCCGGTCGCGGCCCGGCGCGCGGCCCGGGCGGTACAGGCAGGTGATGCCGATATCGTGGCCTGCATCGGTGGCGATACGGCAACGGCCGACACCTTCGCGAGCCTGGTGAAAGACTTCAGTCGGTTTTCGACGGACGCCGTCTTTCCCTATGGCGCTGGCGGACCTAACACGGTTTTCGCCATGATTACCCGCAACTACATGGAACAATACGGCGCGCGCCGTGATGATTTCGGCCTTATCTGCACGGCCCAGAGGGAGAACGCACTGGCTGCGGGCCGGGCAATCTTCAATAAGCCCTTATCCATGGAAGATTATCTCAACGCCCGCCCCATCAGCGAACCGCTGCACCTTTACGACTGCGTCATGCCTGTCGCCGGTGCCGACGGTTTCCTGGTAATGTCCGTTACCCGTGCAGAGGCCCTGGGGCTGTCCTACGTCAGGCTCCTGGCTGCCGGCGAACGGCACAATGCCTGGTCCGGCGACGACGTGCACTTTCGGGCCGGCTGGCGCCTGTACCGGGACGAGATGTACGACCTGGCGGGACTCGCCCCCGGCGACATCGACTTCCTGCAGACCTATGACGACTACCCCGTAATATCCATGATCCAGATGGAGGACCTGGGGTTTTGCGAAAAAGGCGAAGCCCCGGAATTCGTGCGCGGGTGTCCGTTGACCTGGAACGGAGGAGGGCTGCCGCATAATACCTGCGGCGGGCAATTATCCGCAGGCCAGGCCGGCGCTGCCGGTGGTTTTCTGGGTACGGTCGAAGCAATCCGCCAGCTTACCGAAACCGGACTGCCCAACCAGGTTGCCGGGGCCAGGACCGGCATCGCGAGCGGCTACGGTATGGTGAATTATGACCGGTGTTTGTGCACCAGCGCCATCATTCTCGGGAGAGGAAATCCATGAACGAGCATGCCTCACCACCTGCTGCGCGCTCCCGTCTCTGGCAGCAAATCAACCAGGCAGCCGCAGAGGGGCTGTTCAGGTTACAGGTATGTGCCGCATGCAAGCATGTGCAATATCCTCCGCAGGAGTTCTGCAGCCAATGCCTGGCTGACGACCTGGCCTGGGAAAATGTGAACCCGCTGGGTAAGGTGCTTTCATGGACCACAACCCATGCCAGCACCAATCAGTTTTTCAAGAGTGTATTACCTTTTCACGTTGGCATGATTAAACTGGATCGCGGGCCGGTAATGGTTGCTTACCTTGCGGCATCCTGCCTGCAGACCGGGAGCATTGTGCAGGTGACCGGCAGGCCGGACAGGTCCGGGCAGACCGTATTCGTGGCGGCGGCGCCGGGTTCCGACCCGTTGAGAGAATTCAGCAACATTCTGACGAAAGAGGTGAAACATGACCCAAGTCAATAACACGGCCGTGATTACCGGAGGCAACCGGGGCATCGGCGCCGATATTACCCGGCGTTTTCTGGATAGCGGTTACCTGGTAGTCAATATCTCCAGGCAGACCCCCGAATTTTCGCACGAGCGCCTGGTAAATTACACGGCGGACCTGGCGGACGAGCAGGCAACCAGGGAAGTCGGTAGTGAGATTGCGCCAAACCATGCCGTGACGAACTTCATTCACAACGCCGGCGTAATCAGGCCCGACCTGCTGGAAAACGTGAAACTCGAAGACCTGGACTACCTGACGCAACTGCACCTGGGCAGCGCGATCACCCTGGTGCAGCAGTTTATTCCGGCCATGCGTAAAGCGCAGTTCGGACGCATTATCCTCATCTCATCCCGCGGCGTGCTGGGACTGGTCACCCGGACGAATTACGCGGCCACCAAGGCCGGCCAGATTGGCATCACGCGCACCTGGGCGCTGGAACTGGCCAAAGACGGCATCACCGTGAACTGTGTCGCGCCGGGTCCCATCGTGACGGACATGTTCCATGAACTGGTCCCGGAAGACAGCGAACAGAAAGACAGGATCGCGCAAAGCGTGCCGGTCAAACGCCTGGGGACCCCGGAAGACATAGGCCGGGTGGTCAAATTCCTGTGCGAAGAAGACAGCAGGTTTATCACGGGTCAGACCTGGTATATCTGCGGCGGCGCCAGCCTGGGATCGCTTGCCCTGTGACGCGCGAATACCTGGCTTAATCCGGGCTTTACCAGTACTAAATTACCTGAGTCTGCTGCCCTTGCCAGTACGGCGCACGCAGCTTGACCTTGTCGACCTTGCCGGTTGCCAGGCGCGGCAGTTCCTCCACGAAGTGGATTTTTTTCGGTTTCTTGTAACCGGCGATTAATGTCCGGCAGTGTTCCGTCAACTCGGACTCCACACATTCGCCGGACAGCACCACGAACGCGCAGACGGCTTCACCCCAGCGCTCGTCGGGAATACCGATCACCGCACATTGTTTGACTGCCCGGTGCTGTTCCAGCGCGATCTCTACTTCCCTGGGATAGATATTTTCGCCACCGGAGATGATCATGTCCTTTTTCCGGTCCACGATAAACAAAAAGCCTTCCTCATCAAGGTAACCGATATCTCCCATGTTCAACCAGCCGTCGCTTATCGACTCTGCGGTCGCTACCGGGTCATTCCAGTATTCCTGCATGATATCCGGATGACGGACGACGATCTCTCCCGGTTCGCCGGCGTCTGCAACAGTCCCGTCGGAGTTAACGATTTTTATCTCCACACCGGTACAGGCCTGACCGGCAGATAATAACCGGCGCTGCTGAGCGGCGGTTCCGTCCGGCCGGTGTTGTGACTTTGTCAGGTTTGAAATGGAACTGCCTTCCGTTGATCCGTACTGCTGGATAAAAACAGGGCCGAATACACTCAATGCCTTTCTTAATAATGTCTCCCGTATCGGCGCCGTGGAGTAAAATATGGTTTTCACGCGGGCCGGATCGCGGCTTTCTGCGAATTCGTCTGCAAGCAGCATTTCTATCATGGTCGGCACCAGTTGCAGGGTGGTAATCCGCTCTTTTTGCAGGGTATCCCAGACCACACGCGGATTAAACTCCCTTTGAATGAAAATAGCCGCACCTTGCAGATGATGGGCGAGTTGCAGGAATTTGGCGCCGACATGAAACAGGGGTTGCACCAGCAGGAACCGATCATCGCGGGTAATCCCCGCTGCATCACTGATTACCTGTGCAGTCCCGTATTGTGCGGATTGGCCCAGTACGGCGCCTTTGGGATTGCCCGTGGTCCCGCTGGTGTGAACTATATACACGGGATCCTCAGGCGCCGGTAACTTGTCCGGTATTTTACTCTCACCGCCCTCGATGAATTCCGCATAGGGAACAGCCCATTCCGGTAATTCACCCTGATCGATCTGCACATACAAAGTGCCGGGAGTCCGTATCTCAGCAACAACCGGGAGAAATTCCGCGCTATAGAACAATACGGACGGCGTGGTGTTATCGACTATATAATTGATCTCGGACGCAGTAAGACGATAGTTTACCGGTGCGGCAATGAATCCTCCCAGTTCGCAGGCGCCGTATATTTCCAGGTATTCCGCACAGTTCCGGGACAGGACGGAAACTCTGTACCGGCGCCGGCAACCGGCCTGCACCAATGCATCCAGTAAACGCTGCACGCGGGTTGCATATTGCAGGAACGTATATTCCCTGCCTTGATCAATTACAGCAGGATGGCCGGGTATGCGTTGCGCATTGGATATAATGATATCCGCGACGATTTTATTCATTATCCAGCCTCGGAGATGACAGACCCCCGCCTGCAACATACGGGGGCATGTTTAAATCTGCCCCCCTAAAATCAATACCAGGTAGAAAACCGCGAACAATGTCAGCGCCCAGATACAGGCTACGCTGTAGCGGGTCAGACCCGGTGTGGGTCTCATCGCTGCCGGCACCTCCACCGAGTGCATGGCCCGGTGAATCAGCCAGGCCAGCACCGGCGCGGTAAGAAACGCCAGGGTAGTGGCGATATCGATCAGGGTTTTGAAGGACTGGATAAAAAATAACAGGATGGACAGGGATATCAGGATCATCGCCAGGATCGCGGCCAGGTAAATTCTGAAGTGCAGTTTTTCCGAAATTTCCTCGTTTCTGAAACAGCCCACCAGGGCGCATACGGTACGCGGATACCCATCGTGAATTACCAGTACGGTGGACAACATGACCGCGAACGCGGCAACGGCGATGATCGGCCTGGTCCACTCTCCAAGGAGCGATGTGTAGATGCTGACGAGTTGGGCCGAAAACCCGGCAGAGGAGGATGAAAACTGCTGTCCGGACCCGTGCATTACGGCAGCCCCCAGCACCAGGAAGCAGACCGCGGTAAACAGGGTCGAAAAATACCCGACATGATAATCCAGCTTGACCTCCTTCCGGGACAGTTTGTCCTGTTTGCCCTTCTCCAGCACCCACAATGATTGCCAGATGCAGGTTTCAAAAGGCGCCGGCATAAAGCCGATCAATGCAGCCAGAAACAGGATTGAAGCCCTGTTCAGAACGTCCGGGGTAAGAATATCGGCCTGCCCCCAGTCGATCAGGGGCACGGACAACGCCGTTGCCATCAGGGTCGAAATAAACAGGACAAGGAGTAAAACCTTTGTAATGCGGTCCAGCCATCGATACTGTCCGGCCGTCAGGCAGGCGCCGGAAAAAACACAGATACCGGCAGCGACCACCGCCAGCGGCAGGTCCAGGTCAAAACTGATAACCGCCAGACCGGACGTTACCAGAACAACTGCGGAAAACCCGGTGAACATAACACAGAATATCACCACGGCGCACAGCAACACCGCCCATGTCCCCTGCCTGCGGAAACCGGTAAGCAGGTGCTGTCCCGTGGCATGGGCGTATTCATGCCCGAAGCGAGAAGTCGGGTACTTCATCACAAAAGCCAGCAGGATGAACAGCAACAGGTCCATCCCGTACATGGCGCCGGCGCGGGTCGACTGTACCAGGTGGGATACCCCGATAGCCGCGGCGGCCATCAAAAGCCCGGGGCCGAGAACAGTGAACAGCCTGCGTTCCAGTTTCATCCTGTTATCCTGACAAGGGCTTTTGTAGAACTTCGTACTCGTCGAGGAGGCATTACCGGATACCTATACCCGTTTTACGCCCCTCCTTCAACGCAGGAGATATTCGCCCATTTCATGTGCGACAGGCGCTGGTTGCTCGTATAACAGGAAATGCCCGCCGGTCAATACACGGCACTCCGCAACGGGAATCAGGTCGAGCATTTGTTCGAAGCCAACGCCGCTTGCGCTGGGGTTTACCGGGTTCATTATATCTTCGTCAGCACCGATTAGTAATGTCTCTGCTGTTATATTTGGCAAAACACTACTTAAATCCACCCCTTGCGAAGTGCCTTTGACATCTTTGCCAAAGCTTTGCAGCGATCCGGGTTGAAAGGATCGTTCGAATGCCCCTATCACTTCATTTTTATCATCACGGTCCCAGAATGCCCTTGAAAAACCCTGCAGCATGACCAGTTCCAAAAATGCATCGGCGCCGCCTTTCCGGGCGGCTGTAATCCACGTCTGTCGCATCACAAGTGCCGCGCGATCGAGACGTGCAATTGCCAGTGAAATAATCAGGCGTTGGATGAGAGCCGGGTATTCGGCGGCAAGCGCCATCGCAATTCGTCCGCCCATGGAGGTGCCATGGACATGGACCGGCCCGCAATCAAGCGCTTTTATGACCGCAGCAGTATCTGCTGCGTAACTGACCGGGTCCCGGTCATGTTCAGCCGGTGAACTGTCTCCATAACCCGGCAGGTCGATATCGATAACCTCAAATTGCCGCGCTAACAATGGCGTCAGGAGATCGAAGTTCCGGTGCCCGGTGCCGACGCCATGAATTTGAAGCAACTTCGGACCATTACCCGTTACCCGCAGGGCGATGGACCCGCGGGAAGTTCCAACCAGTCGCTGTTTCCCGTACGCCGTATTGCTTGCTTCGCTCATACAGGCGAAAGTTCTATATCCCGTAAAACTGCATCGGACTCACAGGCAACTTCCGTTTCCAGCAATGTAGCACAACCGGGACAGACAAACTGCCGAAGTTCGATATTGACATCAACATAGAGGCTGGGGTCATTCATCATGGATCCGCCAGCAGAAATTGGAAGGCGGCGGTACACTACCGCATCCTTATAGTTTTCCGTGATACCGCAGATGGCCGTATCACACATCCGGCAATGCATTTTTATACCCTCTTCACTTTCCCCATTGGCTTTTGCATCCGCCTTTAAAATAAGGTACTCAGAGACCCTGTGTCCGTCGCTTTCATTTATTGCCCTGGGAGGCGGGCGGCCGATCCGTTCTGTGCGTATCTGTAACCGGCGGGCTTCCGTCTGCGTCCCTTCCACTTTGCCGTCACTGTCGATCACAACGCCATACATATCGGCTGCCGCTTCACGACTGACATAACCCAGGCCGACATCTTCCTGCACCCGTTCCGGTTCCCGAAGCAACGGGTCCCCGTAGCCGCCTCCGGCACTGAGCCTGAATTCATGGACGTCCGTCGTCCCTTGGCGCAGGTTATTCAGTTTCGGTTGCACTACGGTCAAGTCACCATCCAGACTCTCCAGGGAATCGGGTATTACCCCTTTCGCAAAGAAGTCGCGCACATTACTGTTGCGCTTTTCAATAATCAGGTTCGAGGCTCCGGGATAACCCCCAAACAGCCCCCCCGAGGTCGGTATTGCAAATCCGCATGCCGATACATCATGCCGGATCTGGTCCGCGCCGTGGGTAACCTGTGCCGCCACAGGTCCGACACCCCGCGCCCACCGGCCTGCGCCGCCCGAGTCCTTCAACTCGCTTCGATACAGGAACAGTATCGGACGATCCTGTTCTTCGGTTTCCGCATCGGGCATACGCGTGCCGTAGGACCACAGGGTTCCACCGGTGGGAATGCCGTCATTAAGGGCAAAACCACCCAGGGCGCCGGCGGGAATTTCCATGTGCAACCCGCCCCATGGTTCTCCCCGCTGATTGATCCCCGACATCCCGCTGATCGGTGCATTACTGGATCCGCCGGAAGCGCAAATACTTGCTCGCTGGCTCTCATCACTGATCATCATCTTGCCGAGAACCTGTGCCGCCAGTGACACCGTCAGCATGATGACGAAGTTGGTGCTGTTGGCTACCGCTCCGGGAAACTCCGCCGTACACAGGGACCCGGGTGGGGCATCGAAGCGAATACGCCGCAGCGGCCCTCCCAGCGCGCATTGAAGATCATGCAGCATGGCATTTGTCACCGCGTTGATGACGCCCGCGCGCCAGCCGGCAAAACTGGAATTCAGACAACCGGCCTGCTCATGGGTACCCTCGATTCCAAAAACCAGGTCCGATCCTGTCTTGCGCATCGTCAGGACCAGCGGGTAGATGCCGCGATCGCCGGGCAGCGCCTGTTCCAGATACCCTCTTGCCCGCCAGGTACCATCCGGAAGTTTCGATAAACGGTTGGAGAACGTCTTTTCGGCATGATCGATAATACGCCGCATCACACCCTTGACGACCCCGGCACCGTAGCGATCGACCAGTTCCAGGATCCGTTTCTGCGCCACCAGGTTGCCCGAGACCGCAGCACGCAGATCAAGGCCGAGCATGCCGGGCAGCCTGGATTGCCGGAGGTACATCTCTTCGAGATCCTCGCGCAGACGGCCCTGTTCGACAATCCGCACAGGAGATATACGCACCGGTTCGTAAAAGGAATCCCGCGCTTCCGGGCTCATCCCACCCGGCGTCACGCCGCCGACGTCATTCTGATGCATGGTATTCACGGTCCAGCAGAAAATCCTGCCTTCCACAAAAACGGGACAAATCAGGGTCACATCCATTTGATGGGTCGCGCCTATCCAGGGATCATTGCTGAGGAACATATCCCCTTCGCGAATACCCGGATTATCGGCCAGGTTATCCATTACCCACCTGGTGGCCAGGTCCGCGGCTGAAGTAATAATCTGGACGTAAGGTCCGGCAAATACGTATTCGACGTCTTCGGTAAGGATACAGGGATTGAGATCGCGTCCATGGGCAACGATCAATGACCCTGAAGTTCGAATCAGAGTGGTGCCGTGTTCGATGTTGATGTTCCACAGATTGTTCTTGATGACTTCAAAAGTGACCGGGTCGATCCTCTCCGCGGTCTCGGTATGAAGTTCCAACCCGATGACTGGCGGATCGCTTTTCACGGTGTCCTGAACTGTCGTTTCAGATGTACTGGCCATTTCGCTAACCTTTGTGCTGTGGATACTACCCGTTCAAACATGGATGTGTAAATCGCCGGCAGGAGTAACTTCAAGTGATTGTCCCGGGTGAACCGGTATCGTCGTAACACCGAGTTCGAGGATTGCAGGGCCGGCGATTTGCTGTCCCATTATCAACCCTTGCCCCGGAAACACCGGTGTCTCTTCGAACCCGCGCCCGGCATCCCAGCATACCGCGCGCATCGAGGTCCGGGGAGACTCAGTCACGGTCTGGCTCCTGGCCGGTGGGCGTAATTTTTGTCCGGTATTCGTTACGGGCGCTACAGCCTGTACCCGCACGGCAGTGAGTTGCACCCCTGCCTCCCGGTAGGCCGTACCCAACCCGAAGATCCGTTCATAGATTTCACCGAAACTCGATGGAATCCTTCCCATAGCCTGCTCATCCAGTTCAGGTTCGAGGGGTACTTCCAGTACATGGGCCTGCATCCCGTACTTGAGGTCGGCGAAACGTTGCAGCATGATGCCGGATTCCGCTGCGCCGAATGTAACGAGCCGCGTTGCCGCCTGTTTTTCAAGCGCCTGCAGTTCGCTCTCCAGTTCATCCGCCGGCACAGGCAGGTTCCTCAGCAGGGAACGCTCGACCACGACGGAGAGATCGGCTGTCGCTGCCCCATACGCAGACCATACCGCTGCCAGACTGCCGCGGGGGATCACCACGCGGGAAACACCCAGTTCGCGGGCGAACGCCGGGGCATGCAGCGGCCCGGCGCCTCCGTAAGCGCAAACCACAAAGTCGCGCGGGTCGTAGCCGCGGCCTATGGTAACCTGACGCACCAGATCTGCCATCTGCGCGTCGACGATCCTGATGGCGCCGCGAGCGGCTTCCACTACATTCATGCCAAGTTTTGATGCGACGTTCGAATCGAGTGCGGCATGGGCGCGTGCCGGATCCAGTTTCATCTTGCCGCCAAGGAAGCGCCCGGGATCGAGAAATCCGGTGATGACATTGCAGTCCGTGACCGTAGGTTGCGTGCCTCCCTTAGCGTAGCAGGCGGGGCCAGGTTCCGCGCCTGCGCTCTCAGGCCCGACGCGCAGCGATGTTCCGAGTTCATCAACCCAGACTATACTGCCCCCGCCACTGCCGATCGATTGAAGTTCTATGGTGGGGACGGAATATTCATATTGATGGATAACGCTGATATTTGAACGCAGGGGGCTGCCCTCGACGATCAGCGAAACATCGAACGTCGTTCCACCCATGTCGATAGCGATGACATTGTCCGCCAACGCGGCGCTGGCCATGGTTCCGGCAACGGGTCCTGAACCGAGAAGCCGCACCGGGTTGCGCCCGGCCTCTGCGGTGGAGACCGAGCCCCCGGTACTTTGCAACACACTCACCGGACTTTGATATTTTGCAGTTGTGTCCCGCTCAAGCCTGCTGAAGTAATCCCGGACAGTGGGGCCGACATAGGAATTGATCACTGTTGCCACGGTGCGGGCGTATTCACCTTTGCGCGGGGCAATCTCGCAGGAGATGGAAATATATGCGCCCGGGCATTCCTCTTCAACAATTTCACGCAGCCTTTGCTCGTGTGTCTCATTGACAAATGACCAGAGCAGACATATTGCGAAAGAGGACGCGCCGGCTGAACTGAGTTTGCGTATGACCTCCCGGGCTCTCTCTTCGTTCAGTTTGACAACGACGGCGCCGGTGCAATCAATGCGTTCATCGATTTCACCAATCATCTGCTTGGAAACCAGCGGCGACGGTTTCTTCAACATGTGGATATTGGTAATCTGGTCCTCCGGCAACCCGGCGATATAGCCGCGACCCTGCATGATGTGGATGGTGTCTCTGAAACCCCGGGTGGTCAGCAGCGCGACCTGCGCGCCCGCGCGTTGCACGACAAGATTTGTGGCTATCGTCGTGCCGTGAACAATGCGATCGATGGCCAGGTCCGTATGCCCGTCGCGTGCGGCTTCGCTGAGGACTGCGTCTATACCGTTCAGGAAACAATCTACCAGGTTCGCAGGCGTGGTCGGGACTTTGGCGCTCCACATCCTGTCATGCTCGTCCGATGCGACAACATCGGTGAACGTGCCGCCTATATCAACGCCGAGTTCAATAGCCATATTTGCGATGAGCACTTCGTCAATGTGGATAGAGACATCTGCGCACTCCTTTTCAGCGGAGTTGCGGGATTACTTCAGCGGCGAAAACCTGCATCGCTTCGCGCTGTAGACCCCGGTTCATTCCCGGCCAGTATAAGCGAGCTATGTAATGGAACTCAATTCCGGCGGCTTCCCGGTATTTCCCGAGTTTTTCCACCACCTCATCCGGCGTGCCTGCCAAGGAACTCGCACGCAGCGAAGCCGCGCGCTGTGGAGAAAGCGGAGGCGCCTTGGCCGGCGGGCCAACACGGCCGCGCTCGCCGGCCATGTCCGCATACCTCCGATAGGTATAATGCATGTGCTCAGCCAACTGTTCCCAGGCGTCCTGCTGTTTCGACACAAAAGTCGGCAAAAACATACTGGCCGTGAAATCGCCGGCCGCCCGGTTTGCATCTTCAAGACCATCCCGTATCCAGGTCATTTGCCTGCGAAAATATTCCGGAGTAAACGCCTCGTCAAAACTCCCGCTTGATAGAAAGCCGTCCGCAATCCTCCCCGCCCGACGAACCGCCGGTTTGGCGGTAGCGCCAATCCAGATTGGTATGCCTTCAGGCCGTGACGGTTTGGGCCGGACCGAGACACCAGGATAACTCAGCACGTCACCACCGCTGACAACTCCGCCTGACCACGCCTGCCGCAGGACAGTTACCGTGTCCTCCAGCACGCGGTGCCGGTTGCTCAAAGGCACATGCAGCGCTTCAAATTCTTCCGGCCGCCAGCCCTGGCCCAGTCCGAGGATGAACCGGCCATTCGAGATAAGGTCAACGGTTGCACTGTCTTCCGCCAGCCGCAAGGGTTCGTACAGGGGCGCCAACGCCACGCCCGTTCCGATTTCGATCCGGCTGGTGCGTGCGGCGATTGCCGCACACATCGGCAGTACCGATGGCAGGTAACCATCGTCCAGGAAATGGTGCTCCGATACCCAGACGGAATCATAACCAAGTGCTTCCGCTTCGACGGCAAGCTCTATGGCTTCCTGGTAGCGTTTTGCTTCACTGCGCCCGTCATCTGCATATGCCTGGCATGAAATCAGGCCGAAGCCGACCTTCACGGGTTCGCCCCGAAAGCTGCAATCCGTTTATTCAATATACGTATGGAACAGGTTGTCAGGATCATGCTGCAAAGCCAGGTATTTCAGTTTGCGATGGTTTGTCCGGGAAAATGAATTAACCCGCCTGGACGGTATAGCCACGTAATTACTTTCGTTTATGTAATGCCCTTTGGTATGCGGTTCGAGCAACTGCATTGTCTTTCTGACCCAGTGATTGTTGATCTCGTCTTCTTCCGGACTCGTCCAGATGGCATAACAGGCGAGATAGACGGAACCGATCATTGAAAATGCCGCATCGGGTAATTCTTTGGTATACGGTTTCCAGAGCAACAGTATTGACGACTTGCCGGACGGCATTTCCCTGACATGATCAACCAGCTTACCGACCAGTTCACCCGGCGCATCATCGGACCAGAGAGCATCGACGTCCCAGCGCAAACGGGGATAGGCGGTGTCGTCCCACTCATACAGATCGGCTAGCGGCGTGGGGACAAGCTCACTCTTGTTTATCCAGCCGTCAGGTATGCCATCCCCGGACAGCGGGCCCAGGGCCGTTCGTGCAATTTCCTCGGTATCTGCAAACACGGAGGCCTGTACGATACAGATCTTGTCAGACCCTGATTGTTGCTGCTCCGGGTTATCTGCGAGTATCAGCAGGGTCTCGACATTATCGGGCATCTGTCTGACCGTTTTGTCCAGCCAGTCGGCAACTGTCTTTGCTTCGCCGATATCCCATACCAGCGTCGTGGTGAGTATGACCGCCGGATTTTTATATAAGTCCAGGGTAAACCGGGTGACGACGCCAAAAAAATCAGGCCCCGCACCCCTGGCAGCCCAATAAAAATCGGCATTCCTGCTTGCGTCGGCGGTGATCAGTTCTCCTTGCGCGGTAACGACTTCAACCTCGCGGATATTGAAACAGGATATGCCGCCCCAGGCTTCGCCGTTCCAGCCCAGGCCGCCGCCCAGCAGAAATCCACCCAGGGGAACGTTGCCGCAGTGCGCCGCAGGAAAACAAAAGCCATGTTCGGCAATACGTTCGAGAAAATCCACAGAACGCGCTGCCGGTTGTACTCTTGCCGTTCCCGTTTCCTTATCTACGGAAATATCCTGAAGATAAGACAGGTCCAGCATGACCATGTCGTCCTGTAGAAATGACGAGTAATAACTGTGCCCGCCGCATCGCACCGATATTTTTTTGTTGTTTTCTCTCGCATACCTGATGGTTTCAATTATCTCGTTCACCGATCTTGCCTGTACGATCAGTGCAGGAAACTTGTCCGGTTTGATCATCTGCCAGACAGAAGACTGCCTGACAACCTCATAATTCGAATCGGTCCTGGATATAACCCTGTCTTCAATGAGTGCTTTTAACTTTTCGACGGGCAGTTGATTAACCGTTTTTGCGAATAAACGAGCGGAGCAGGTAAAACTGGTGACAAATAACGCCTGGGTGAGAGTGGTTAACCTGTCCAGGAACCGCCTCCTTGACATTCCCCGGGGAGAAATATCTGTAACCTGTCCTTTCATTATTGCGGCGGGTTGAACGCGGAAACCAGTTCGGCGGTATCAATAAATTCTTCAAAGGCCACAATTTTTCCATCAGCGAGCGTATACATATGTATCCAGTTGGATTTATATTCACGGCCCGTGTTTTTGACCTTCATATGCTCATAGCCTGTTACAATGACACTGTCGCCACCGTCGATAAATGATTTGATGTTTTGTTCCAATACATCAATTTGTTCAAAAACAATTTCAAAAAAACGGCTGACCCCTGCTTTTCCTTCGAATATCCCCGCAAATGGTATCTGGTCGGGATCGCCGGGGTGCGTCCAAACGATCCCATCGCCCATATCTTTCAAAACTGCCTCCATGTCGCCTGCTGCAAAACCGGCATATACATTTTTTACAATCTGGAGATTAGTCCCTTCTGTCGCTACCTCAAGATCTCCATCATTTGACAATACAGGTGGACTGAGCGAAAAGGATAAAGCTATTATGAAAATTGCCGGCGTATTGTATTTAATCATCTTGACGGTTTCGGGTTGATGTGTTGTATGACCAACATTAATCGATCTCCGTTAGAATATATCAGCAAACAGAGAAATAACAACGCCAATCAATAACCCGGTTATGAGTCAGATGCCCGAACGATTTATTTCTGTTTCTTCAGAAGAGGAAGCCCTGGCTAAGCTAAATGCCCACGGTGAGGAGTTGCAAATTCTTGCCGGAGGAACGGACCTGATGGTTCAGCTGCAACAATCCGGGCAACGGCCGCAACGTTTACTGCATATCGAAAACGTTCCGGGTTTGCGGAACATAGCCTGCAACGGTGAAACAAGTATCGGGGCCCTCTGCACCCATCGCCAGATTGCAGAATCCCCCCTGCTGGCTCATTACAGGTCCCTGCGCCAGGCCGCGGCGCAGGTAGGGGGGTGGCAGACACAGATGGTGGGCACGATTGGCGGTAACATCTGCAATGCATCGCCGGCCGCCGACACCCTGCCTCCCTTGCTGGTACATGACGCCAGGATAACACTCGCCAGTCAGACCCGGGGTTCACGGATAGTTGACCTGGAAAAGTTCCTGCTGGGCCGCCGGCAAACTGACAGGCAGCATGATGAGTTGCTGGCAGGCATCAAGCTACCCCAACCCCCACAGCGGAGTCGTGATATCTATATTAAAGTCGGCAGGCGCTCAGCCACGGAAGTAGCCATCGTCGGTCTGGCTGCCCGTGTGGCGCTGGGGGAAGATGGAAGACACGTCGAAGATGTGCGTCTGGCAGTATGCTCCGTCAGCCCCATGCCGAAACGTCTGTATGAAATAGAACGCCTCATAAAGGGACAGGAGATAAGCGACAGCCTGCTGGATGAAGCAGGGCACATGTTGCTCAAACATATCAAACCCATCGATGATGTCAGAGCCTCGAAAAAATATCGCTCGATGGTTGCGCCCCGAATTCTGCGGCAGGCTATCACCCGCTGTGTGCAACATATCTCCGGGTGACGACGGTCATGGAGCTGACATTCAAGGTCAACGGACGCACGGAACACCTGGAACTGGAAGGTCACGAGACCCTGCTTGATGTCCTGCGGGACGATTTGAACCTGACAGGGACCAAGGAGGGCTGCCGGGAAGGCGAATGCGGCGCCTGTACCGTGCTGGTCAATGGCCGGGCCGTGGACTCCTGCATTTATGCGGCCATGGCGGCACATGAGTCTGAAGTTGAAACGGTTGAAGGACTGGCGAACAACGGTATGCTGAATTCCTTGCAAACTGCTTTCGCTGAGTCGGGCGGCGTGCAATGCGGCTTTTGCACGCCCGGTTTCCTGATGATGTTGACGGCGCTGCTGGACAGGTACCCACAGCCGGACCAGGCACAGGTTCGGGATGCACTGTCGGGCAATATCTGCCGGTGTACGGGGTATGCACAGATCGAAGAAGCTGTCGAAAGATACCTAGAACAGGGAAAAATCGAATGAGCCTGCTGGGTGAAAGTCTGGTGCGCGCCGATGCCGCGGGGAAACTTACCGGGGAAGCCAGGTATACGGTCGATTATGACGGCAAGGACCTGCTCCATGGCTCCCTGTTGCGGTCGCCGGTACCGGCCGGCCTGATCAAGGCCATTGATACGACCGCGGCGGAGTCATTACCTGGGGTACGGTGCGTGGTAACGGCCGGGGACGTGCCTGACACGCGCGCGGGCTGGGTGCTGCGTGAACAGGCCCTGTTTGCCGGGGAGCGGGTACGCTTTGAAGGCGAGCCCATCGCTGCCGTCGTTGCGGATACGCCGGAACAGGCAAAAGCGGCCGTCGCTGCCATAAAACTGGATCTCACAGAGACACAAGCAGTAGGCGACATGGAAAGCGCACTCGCGGAAGATGCGCCACTCGTGCACCCGGAATGGGAATCCTACCAGCCTGCCAGTGGCGAGGATTACCCTCGCTATGGCAATATCGCCTCCGAACTGGTGGCGGATAACGATGATGTCGATGTTGCATTCGCCAACGCCGATGTCATCGTAGAAGATGAATTTACCAGCAACCGGCAGTACCAGGCCTATATTGAACCCAAGAGCGCCGTCGGAATTTACCGGGACGGCCGCTATACCATTCATACAGGCCATCAATATCCGTTTAACGTCAGGGATCGTGTCGCACAGTATCTCGATGTGCGTCCATCGCAGGTTCGTGTTATCGGACATTCCATCGGCGGCGGGTTCGGCGCAAAGCTCGATACGGGACTGGAACCTTACGCGGCAATCCTGTCAAGGTTTGCCGGGGGACGCCCGGTAAAACTGGTCAACAACCGCACCGAAGACATATTGACCTGCCCGAGTCGTGAAAATGCCGTAATAAAAATACGATCAGCACTGGACAAACAGGGAAACCTGCTGGGACGCGAGCTTGTCTGCCATATGGACAACGGCGCGTATTCCGGCGAAATGGCATTTATGCCAAGTGTTATCTTCCACATGGCCGGGTCCGTCTACAAGGTCGGCAATATCCGCGTCATTTCACGCCTGGTGTACACGAACACCGCACCCACGGGCGCCATGCGCGGAGTCTCCGGGGTCTATTTCTTTGCCTTCCAGGAACGGCATATGGATCATATTGCCGATGAACTGGGTATTGACCGCCGCGAATATCGCCTCAATAACCTGGTCAAAAGCGGCGACACCTTATTTAACGGCCAGGTACTCGATGATGCCGATATACTGCGCGAGGGATTTGAAAAACTGGAGGAAGCTGCGCCCTGGACACAGTTGAATAAAAATAAAACACCATGGCGTGGTGTCGGTATCGCCGCGGGCACCTGGATAACCAATACCATGCCGGGTTCCGTGCAGTTGAAACTGAACGAAGACGGCACGGTGACGGTCGTCACTGCAGCCACTGACAACGGGTCGGGCGCCGTATCCATGGGTATCACGCAAATTGTCGCCGAACATTTTGGTCTGGGCGCCGGCGATATCGTGGTAACCATGCCGGATACCGATGCAGCCGCTTACGACGGCGGTTCACAGGGGAGTCGCACCACGCATATTGTCGGACGCGCTGCCGGCATTGCAGCAGACGAGTTGAAAGGGATGATATTCGATGTGGCTTCCGGCATGCTGGAAGCCGGCAGGGATGATCTTGAACTGGTAAACGGGCAGGTCGGTGTTGTCGGGTACCCGGATTCCCGCATCTCCCTGGGAGATATCGCAATGGCTGCAACATGGAGCCGCGGCCCGTTATCCGCAAGCGGCAGCTATACCACCGAGCCCGTTCCCTTCAACCCCGGTTGCGCCAGTGGCATGCTGTTTCCCTATTTCCCGTCACCCACGTATCATGTTCATCTCGCCGAGGTCGAGGTAAATCCGGTTACCGGAAATGTGCGCGTTGTACGTTATATCGTTGTCCAGGAAGTCGGACGCGTCATTAACCCGGCAGGTGTCAGGGGGCAGATACAGGGCTCAGTGGTACAGGGCATCGGGCATGCGCTGTATGAAAGCCTGCGTATCAGGGACTCCCGCTACCTGGAAAGATCACTGGAAGCCTACCGGCTGCCCCTCGCGGTGGATATGCCGGAAGTGGAGGTCATTACCATGGAACACCCCCATTCACTCGGCCCTTTCGGCGCAAAAGGCGTTGGGGAACCGGCAATAACACTGGCTCCTGCCACGATCGCCTGTGCGGTTAGCGACGCACTCGGCAGACCGTTCAACAGGATACCGATCACCCCGGAAACCGTGCTCGAGGCCATTGTCGAAAAAGAAAAACAGCGTTGATGCTTCAGCCGCTATCGTTCCGAATATAACCCACGCCGATGGGGACAGAATGTGTCTGTCCCCGGAAATTACACAGCAAACGTTATGCCTGTCCCGGACGCACGCCCTGGTGTGCTTAGAAAGAGTAGGTCAGTGTCGCGCCGTAGACTCTCGGCGGGGCAAAAACCTTTTGTGCGTACCCCAGGGGATAAAATGTTGCCTGCCGGTACAGCGTTTTATTATTGGAAACATTCCTCACATAACCGCGCAGTTCCCAATTCTCGTTAATACCAAGGGTGACGAGCACGTTATGCTTGAACTCGTCCGGCAGCTCTGCCGCCGGTTCGGCAAAGTTGGCTGAATTGCGCTCACCGAGATAGCTCCAGTCCCATTGCAGATCAAGGCTGAAATCTCCCTGCAGCGGTACCCGGACGTTGATGGCGCCGTTGGCGCTGACGGTCGGCGACATTGCCATATCGCGATCGGCAACATAACCCGGGGCGGGCCCGTTGACGTCTTCAATGTTGGTTTCCAGTAATCCGATACCGCCGCGCAGGCGGATATTGTCCGAAACCGCCATATCGACTTCCAGTTCCGCGCCATAGGACGAGGCATCGGTATTTTCAACCACGCCGCCGAAACTCAAAAAGTTCCATACCTGGAAGTCGTTGTAATCGTAATAGAACAGCGAGCCGTTCACGCGTAACCGCCCCTCCATGAATGACGCTTTCTCGCCGATTTCATAGGCTATATTGGTTTCGGATTCATAGGGTATGAGGCTGGGATTTATTCCTATCTGAGTTGAGTAGAAGCCGTTATTGAAGCCTCCTGCCTTGCTGCTGCTGGAAATTGACGCAAACAGCAATACGTTATCGTTGACTTCGAGGTTGGCGCCGACCCGCCATGACAGGAGTGTCTCCTTGTAGCTGTCCCGGTAAGGGTTCGGTATGCCTGGTCCGTCCGGCGGCAAAAAGCAGTTGGACGGAATGGGGAAACCGGGACAGGAGCGCAGTGTTGCATTGTCCCGCTCGTGGAAATCCTTCTTGTCGCGCCCGACGCGCAGCCCGCCGATCAGGGTCCAGCGGTCAATGTTATATTCAAACTGTCCGAAGGCCGAATACGATTCCGTCGATTGTGTCCAGTCCCCGGCCAGGGCAATGGGAAAGAACAAACCGTTGTACAAACCGGTCGCAGGATCGGTTGCCAACGGCCCGAAAATCGGAATATTGAAGGTTGCCGACGGCAGGTTTTCCGCATCCTGGTACATGTAATACGCGCCGATGGTCCAGGTAAGATCCCCTGTGTTTTTTGCCGCGCGCAGTTCAGTCGTTACCCAGTCGGATTCATAAGGAAAATCCGCGAAACAAAGACGATTGGGGCTGGCGTCACAGTCTTCCACGAGTTCACGGTCCAGTTTGATATAACCGGTCAGCGAAGTCAGTGTAATATCGCCTACGTCCTTCTCAATCCGTGCAAGAATGCTCCAGCCATCCTGGTCAAGACTTTGCGATTCACTCGTGTGCGAAACGTTGTTCGAAGTTATGCCGAAATTTCTCGGGTTATAACCGGCGTTGTCGGTTCCGCCGGGATTCTCGATACCCACACCGCTGACCGGGTCAACAGACATCGGCACCGTTCCGTAGTACATGTGCCGGGTTGAGGTGTCGGAGTATTCTCCCTTTATATTGATGCGCCAGTCGTTGCCGGGTTCAAACAGGAGCTGGGCCCGAACGCTATCGGTCCCGGCCTGACCGCCGTTACCCAGATCCGGGGCCAGGTTCTTGATATAGCCTTTATTGTGATGGGACAGGAACGAGACGCGCCCGGCCACCTTGTCCGTTAATGCGCCGCCGATACCGCCTTCCGCCTTGATTTCATCAAAGCGGCCGCCGCCCAGTGAAATGAAACCCTGGGGTTCGAATGTCGGTTTGGCGGTGACATAATGCACCAGCCCGGCAGTGGCATTCCTGCCGAACAGCGTGCCCTGCGGTCCGCGCAGCACTTCCGCCCGTTCGATATCGAACATGGAGAAATCAACGGCGGGCACGGAGACCAGGTAGAACTCGTCCACGTACAAGGTCACGGGGGCTTCATGACCTTCGCCGAAATCGTTCAGGCCGATTCCACGCAGGATCACGTTGCCGCTGCTGCCGGGACCATAAGGCATGTAAAGCCCCAGGTTCGGCACTTTGGTGGTAAGTTCGGTGGCTCTGGTCAAGCCGTAGCTTTGAATGTCGGAACCGGACAGGGCGGAAATAGAAATTCCAACTTCCTGCAGGTTTTGCTCACGTTTCTGGGCGGTGACAACGACCTCTTCAAGGACTTGTGACCACCCGGCGCCACCGGTGGCAGCCAACAAAACAGTTATTCCAAAAATCAACAGGCTTTTTGTTTTTACTCGCTGCATCACTTGCTCCCCCATCAGGTAATAGCGTATTCATTCTCCCATATCCCATATTAAAGCAGCATCATGCGCAATACGATATTTTTTATTCTAATACACTGGTATTTAAATATTTTATAATGTTCATGATGCATATCGCCAACGTAAAGCTTGATTCGGGCGTTTCCGCCTCCTACAGGGAAGCAGGCTCAGGGAATCCCGTCAATGTTGTGC
>JAPPLI010000120.1 GCA_028819495.1 Gammaproteobacteria bacterium
CTCAACCGCTTCCCGACCCGCTGAACATGGCAATATCAGGTTGAAAGAGTACTAGATGAATGAACCGGCCCGCCAGGTAAAGACCCGGTACCAATGCAGTGAATGCGGCGCGGTCACGCTCAAGTGGACCGGGCAGTGCGCGGAATGCGGCGCCTGGAATACGCTGAGCGAGGTAACGCTGGAACAGAAAACCCCGCTCGCTGAACGGTTTCAGTCCCATGCCGCCGGTCAGGCCGTAATCCGCAAACTGGACGAGGTGGACCTGGTCAAACAACCGCGTATGTCAACCGGGTCTGATGAACTCAATCGTTCCCTGGGCGGCGGCCTGGTCAGCGGTTCCGTGATCCTGCTGGGCGGCGACCCCGGCATAGGCAAATCCACGCTGTTGCTCCAGGTGCTGTCATCGCTGGCAGATCGGGACCAGGTAAAAGCCCTGTACGTGAGCGGTGAAGAATCCATCGAGCAGATCAGCCTGCGATCCTCCAGGCTGGGTTTGCAGGCCGGCGACCTGTTTGTGCTGGCGGAAAACCACCTGGAACATATCTTTACTGCCGTGCACCAGCAAAAACCCCGGGTACTGGTGATCGATTCCATACAGACCGTGTTTTCCGATGCACTACAGTCCGCTCCCGGTTCGGTTGCCCAGGTGCGCGAGTGCGCGGCCAGGCTGGTACGGTTTGCAAAACAGACACAGACCACGGTTTTCCTTGTGGGACATGTCACCAAGGAAGGCGCCCTGGCGGGCCCGCGGGTACTGGAGCACATGGTTGACACGGTTTTGTATTTCGAGGGTGACGGCAACAGCCGTTATCGCATGATTCGTTCCGTCAAGAACCGTTACGGCGCAGTCAATGAATTAGGCGTATTCGCCATGACCGATAAAGGTCTGCGCGAGGTCAGCAATCCGTCAGCCATTTTCCTGACGGCCGATGGTGAACCGGCGCCAGGCACATCCATCCTCGTGACCCGGGAGGGTAGCCGCCCCCTGCTGGTTGAAGTCCAGGCCCTTGTTGACCAGAGCCACAGCAGCCAGCCGCGGCGGGTGGCTGTGGGCCTGGAACAAAACCGGTTGTCCATGTTGCTTGCAGTACTGCACAGGCATGCAGGCGTTGTTACCTGGGACCAGGACGTATTCGTCAATGTAGTCGGCGGTGTCAAACTCACGGAGACTGCGGCAGACCTGGCCATTCTTGTCGCGATCCTGTCGAGCCTGCGTGACCGGCCCCTGGCTGAAGATCTGGTTGTGTTCGGCGAGGTTGGGCTGACCGGTGAAATCAGGCCCGTACAGGAAGGGCAGGAACGCCTTAAAGAGGCGAAAAAGCATGGTTTTAACAAGGCCATAATTCCCGCTGCCAATTCTCCCAAAACGAAGAAGGGACAAGTCGAGATATTTCCGGTCAGGAAACTGAGTCAGGCTATCGAAGCTCTGCAGTCCATTGAACAGACTTAAGGAAACCCTGAT
Source organism: Gammaproteobacteria bacterium (assembly GCA_028819495.1). Lineage (GTDB taxonomy): Bacteria > Pseudomonadota > Gammaproteobacteria > Eutrophobiales > Eutrophobiaceae > JAAXHV01. The sequence goes on from JAPPLI010000120.1 coordinate 1,463, forward strand.
TAAGTCAGAGGTTCCTTAATCACCGGCTTCCAGGCGCTTGTGTATCCCGGCTGCCATCTCCTGCGCCATGCTGATTTCCTGTTCCGACAACTCCTGCAGCAGGGTGTCGCGCCGATGGATATCCATCTGGTTGCCGTCCTCCGCCAGCAGGTTGTACCAGGCCAGGGCCAGTGGTTTGTTCCGGGGAACGTCTTCCAGGCCGTTGAGATAGATCAGCGCCAGGCTGCGCTGGGCCGCGGTATGGCCTTGTTCGGCAGATTTCTCATACCACTCGACGGCCCTGGCCGGATCTTTTCCAGTCCCGTCTCCGTTGGCATAAGCTACGCCAAGCCGGTACTGGGCCGGCGCATATCCCTCCTGTGCCGATCGGTTGAAATGTTCGAAGGCTTTTGCATAATCCTGCTCGAGGGTACTGCCGAGGGCGTATGCCATTCCAAGTTCATAGTTGGATACGGCGCCTGAATTCGCCAATGGGGCAGGGCGGTCCGCGCCGCCGTTCGCCTCCGGGCCGGCCCCTTGTTTGCTTGCCCCTGCCGGCAGTTTTACCTCCGCAGCCTGTTGATCCTTCTCCTTGTCCCTGCCGAACAGACGGCCCAGGAACCCTTTCTTCTTGTCCCCGGTCCTGGACGGAGCCGGGGTTTGCGATACCAGCGGCGGCTGTGAAGGGGTTTCGGCCACCGGTTCGGGTTTTTTATCCCTGTCGAACAGGCGTTTGAAAAAGCCGCGCTTCTCCGTCCTGCCGCCGGCGGGACTCGGCGACTTGACCTTGAGAGGAGGCAGGGATGCGGCTTCCTGTTCCAGTTCCTTCCTGGTTTTTGCCGTACTGATACGCTGGAGGCTGGCCAGGTTGCTGCCCGCATCCTTATGTCCCTGCTGCGCCGCTTTTTCATACCAGTGGATTGCCTCGGTATCGCTCTGCGGCACTCCTTCACCCATCATGTACATGTTGCCCAGCCGGTATTGGGCCTCAGCGTGGCCCAATTCAGCGGCACTGGCGTACCAGCGCGCAGCTCTCGCAACGTCAGGTTTGACACCCGCGCCGCGGTGATAAAGCGCGCCTATTTCGTACTGGGCCAGGGCGTTGTCCTGCCCGGCAAGAGAATAAAACAGGTCATAAGCAATATCGTACTCCTGGTTCCGTAACGCCTGGTAAGCGGCATCCATGGTCTCCGAGTTGACATCGGCGACCTGATTTTCATCGTCTTCAGCGGCGCCGGCGCTGCCGGCCGCAACGGTCAGGATAATGGTAAAAACGACAGGAAGGAAAAACCGAATCACGGATGACATGGGAGCGCTGTGTTAATATAGCGCCCATTGTACTCAAAAACCCGGTCACGGAGAATACACGTTCCGTGGCATCCGTATCTATGAAGGCAAAAACACTTTATGACAAATTGTGGGATGAACATGTAGTCAGGGACTATGGTAACGGCACTTGCCTGCTTTACATAGACCGCCACCTGGTGCATGAAGTAACGTCGCCACAGGCTTTTGAAGGGTTGAAACTGGCCGGACGCACCCCCTGGCGCCGTGCAGCCAGTCTGGCCGTGCCTGATCACAACGTACCCACGCACAACAGGCATTCCATACACGATCCGGTTTCAAAGAAGCAACTGGATGCCCTGGACAGAAATGTCAGGGAATGGCGCATTCCCTATATCGAATTGTCTGATGAACGACAGGGTATAGTTCATGTCATCGGCCCGGAGCAGGGCGCGTGCCTGCCCGGTATGACGATAGTGTGCGGCGATTCCCACACTACCACGAACGGCGCGCTGGCCGCTCTTGCCATGGGTATAGGTACTTCCGAGGTGGAGCATGTCCTGGCCACCCAGACCCTGGTGGCGCGGAAACTGAAAAACATGCGCATACATGTAGCCAATACACTGGCGCCCGGGATTACCGCAAAAGACCTGGTGCTGCACATCATCGGCAGGGTCGGCACGGCGGGCGGCGCAGGCTGCGCAATCGAATTCACAGGAGAAGGCGTCAGTGCCCTGTCCATGGAAGCGCGCATGACCTTGTGCAACATGGCCATTGAAGCCGGCGCCCGTTCAGGACTTGTTGCCGTAGATGAAAAGACCATTGAATACGTCAGGGGGCGTCCGTTCGCGCCGGCCGGAAGTGACTGGGACAGGGCGGTGACCGTGTGGAGATCGCTGCGCAGTGATCCTGCTGCGGTATTCGACCATAGCATGGAGATTGACGCCGGCCGGGTGCAGCCCTGCGTCACCTGGGGCACCTCGCCGGAGATGGTGGCGTCGGTGCATGACAGGGTCCCGGACCCTGCGGACGAGCCTGACCCGGTAAAAAGAGAAGGCATGTCGAATGCCCTGTCCTACATGGATTTACGTCCGGGCACGCCGATCAGCGACATCAGGCCGGACAGGGTATTCATAGGCTCATGCACCAATTCGCGCATCGAGGACCTGAGAGAAGCCGCCCGGGTAGTTGCCGGCAAACGGCGTGCGCAGAGCGTAAGACAGGCCCTGGTAGTGCCCGGGTCCGGGCTGGTCAAGCGCCAGGCCGAGGCGGAGGGACTGGACAGGATTTTTCTGGATGCCGGTTTTGAATGGCGCGAACCGGGATGCTCCATGTGCCTGGGCATGAATGATGACAGGCTGGATGCGGGCGAACGCTGCGCGTCCACATCCAATCGCAATTTCGAGGGCCGGCAGGGCGCGGGCAGCCGCACTCACCTGGTCAGCCCGGCCATGGCGGCCGCGGCGGGCATAACCGGCCACTTCGTCGATGTGCGCCAATTATCATCCGCAGGTTAACGCAGATTACTTATTAATTAATCATGCAGGCTTTTACTACAATTGATGGCTTGGTCGCGCCGTTGGACAGATCCAACGTCGATACCGACGCCATTATCCCCAAGCAATTCCTGAAATCCGTCAGCCGTACCGGTTTCGGCCCGAACCTGTTCGATTCCTGGCGTTATCTCGACGTCGGAGAGCCGGAACAGGATTGCAGCCGGCGCCCGTTGCGGGAGGGATTCGTGCTGAACCTGCCGCGTTACCAGGGAGCGCAAATACTCCTTGCGCGGGAGAATTTCGGCTGCGGTTCATCCAGGGAACATGCAGTCTGGGCCTTGTACGAATACGGGTTCCGCTGTGTGATTGCGCCGAGTTACGGCGACATCTTTTTTTCCAATGCGGGCAAGAACGGCCTGTTGACCATCACCCTTTCCGTGCAACAGGTAGAACAGTTGTTCAGTGAAGTCGAAGCGAACGAAGGATATCGTCTGAAAGTCGATTTGCCCTCCCAGACAATCACTGTGCCCTCAGGTGAGGAATTGGCGTTCGATATCGGTGCTGCGCTCAAGGAAAGGCTGGTGCAGGGCCTGGATGATATCGGCATCACCCTGGAGCAGAGCGACCTGATACGTGAGTATGAGCGACAGAGGGCGGCGCAAAGACCCTGGTTGTTCCCGGACCTGAACTGAACAGGAGACAACATGAGAGAAGCCGTTATCGCAGCCGCCGCGCGCACGCCCATCGGCAAGGCATGGCGCGGCGCATTCAATAACACCAAGGCGCCGACCCTGGGCGGCCATGTTATTCGTGAGGCCGTGCGGCGTGCAGGCCTGGAACCGGGAGAAGTCGAGGACGTCATCATGGGTTGCGCCATGCAAATGGGCACGACAGGCTGGAATATCGGCAGGACCAGCGCCTTCGCGGCCGGGCTGCCTGCCTCGACAAGCGCCATGTCTCTTGATCGGCAATGCTCCTCGGGCATGATCGCTATCGCCAACGCGGCAAAGCAGGTGATACTGGATCATACCCCCGTAGTCGTAGCCGCCGGGCTGGATTCCATCAGCCTGGTGCAGAACGACGCTTTCGGACTGGTGAGCAAGAGCACCGATGAGGAGGTTACAAAGCACAGCGCGCATGCCTATATGCCCATGTTGCAGACTGCGGAAACGGTGGCTCGGCGTTACCGGGTCAGCCGGGAAACCCAGGATGAGTTCGCTCTGCAAAGCCAGCAACGCACTGCCTCTGCCCAGCAATTCGGTAAATTTGATGAGGAACTGGCTCCCCTGGCAACAACCAAGGCCGCACTCAACAAGGAAACCGGAAAAGTAAGCTACCATGAGGTTGTCCTGGAACAGGATGAAGGCAATCGTCCGGACACAACCCTGGAGGGTTTGCAGGGGCTGGCTCCGGTAATTGAAGGCGGCTGCATTACCGCCGGGAATGCCAGCCAACTGTCGGACGGGGCCTCTGCCTGCGTCGTGATGGACAGACGCCTGGCCGAACAAAGAAACCTGGAGCCGCTGGGTATCTATCGCGGCATTGCCGTTGCCGGCCTGGAGCCTGATGAAATGGGCATCGGTCCGGTCTACGCGGTGCCGAAGCTGCTGAAACAGCACGGACTGACCATGGATGACATCGACCTGTGGGAGTTGAACGAAGCCTTTGCGGTACAGGTGGTTTATTGCCGGGACAAACTGGGGATACCCGATGAAATACTTAACGTGAATGGAGGCGCCATTTCCATCGGCCATCCGTACGGCATGTCCGGGAACCGCATGGTTGTCCATGCCCTGGTAGAAGGCAAGCGCCGCGGCGGCCGCTACGTGGTCTGCACAATGTGTGTCGGCGGCGGCATGGGGGCTGCCGGTCTGTTCGAAGTCGCCTGACCGGAGCCTTATCATGAGCGAACTGGAAAAACTGGTTGAAGCGCAGATGCGCGCCTGGACTGCGTATTCCGACCTCTGGATTAACACCACAAAAGCGATGCTGGGTGAGGAAAGCGAGCCGGTCAGGGAACCCGACAGCGGGGACCGCCGTTTTAAACACTCGGCCTGGGATGAGAATCCTTTGTTCAGTTTCATCAAACAATCGTACCTGGTCACTGCCGACGCCATACAGTCCGCGGTAGCCGAGACGGAAGGGATGGACGAGAATACTGCCAAAAAGGTGAGGTTTTATTCCAAACAGTTTGTGGATGCCATGTCGCCGACAAATTTTCTGCTTACCAACCCGGAGGTGCTCGAGGCCACCCTGGAATCCAAAGGGGATAACCTGATCAGGGGTGTGCAGAACTTTATTGAGGATTTTGATACTGAAAGCGGACAGTTGCGCATCACCATGACGGACCGGGATGCGTTTGAACTGGGCAGGAATGTCGCCACCACGCCAGGCAAGGTGGTTTTCCAGAATGACCTGCTCCAGTTGCTCCAGTTTGAACCGTCAACCGAGCAGACCTGCAAGCTGCCGCTGTTGATAATCCCGCCCTGGATCAACAAGTATTACGTACTGGATCTGCAGCCACAGAATTCCCTGATCAAATGGCTGGTGGACCAGGGGCATACGGTGTTTGTCGTTTCCTGGGTAAACCCCGATGAGAACCTGGCACACATGGACTTTGCCGACTATGTGACGGAGGGTGCGCTGGCGGCCGTCGATGCGGTGGAGGAAGCCACAGGCGCATCCGGCATCAACCTGCTCGGATACTGCATCGGAGGCACCCTGCTGGCTGCGACACTTGCGTACATGCAGGAAACAGGCGATACGCGCGCGGCTTCAGCTACGTTTTTTGTTTCACTGATCGATTTTTCAATTCCCGGGGACCTGGGTGTGTTCATTGATGAACAGCAACTGGAGAACCTTGAAGAGACCATGAATGAAAAGGGTTACCACGATGGCAGGGAAATGGCCGCTACGTTCAACATGTTGCGCGCCAATGACCTGATCTGGTCATTCTACGTGCGCAACTACCTGCTGGGCAAAGATCCGTTTCCGTTCGACCTGCTGTACTGGAATGCCGATTCCACCCGTCTCCCGGCCAGGATGCACAGCACTTACCTGCGCACCATGTACCTGAAAAATGAATTCAGGGAACCGGGCGGATTGAACGTGGCCGGCATCCCCATCGACGTCAGCGCCATTCAAACCCCAGCGTACTTTATTTCCACGGAAGAAGACCATATCGCGCCCTGGGAGGGCACCTACCTGGGTGCGCAACTGCTGTCCGGGCCGGTCAGGTTCGTGCTTGGCAAATCAGGCCATATTGCCGGCATCATCAATCCGCCCGAGGCAAACAAGTACGGCTATTACACCGGGCCGGATGTTGATGTCCCCTCCGGCGAGTGGCGCGCCGGCGCCGAACAGCATGCCGGTTCCTGGTGGCCGGACTGGCAGGCGTGGCTGGAACAATATGCCGGCGAAAAAATTCCCGCGCGCCGGCCCGGCGCCAATGGCCGGCCGGTCATCGAGGATGCGCCGGGCAGTTATGTAAAGCTCAGCTTTTAATGCGATTTAACCAGGCCCTGGTACAGGGGACATTGATCAAACGTTACAAACGTTTCCTGGCCGATGTTGAGCTTGATGACGGAAGTATCGTTACCGCACACACCCCCAATACCGGTTCCATGCTGGGTTGCTGCAAACCCGGTTCCCGGGTCTGGTTATCAAATTCAGACAACCCGAAGCGCAAATACGCCCTGAGTTGGGAACTGGTGGAGGCGGCTCCGGGAGTCCTTGTCGGCATCAACACGGGCCTGCCGAATAAACTGGTCAGAGAGGGAATACTGGATGGAACGATAAAGGAACTGCAGGGATACGACGCAATACGGCAGGAAATACGTTACGGCACGGAAAACAGCCGTATTGACCTGCTGTTGGAGGGGGCCGGCAAACCGGACTGTTACATTGAAATAAAAAATGTAACACTCGCTGAGGAGGGCGTCGGCTATTTTCCTGATGCCGTCAGTGAACGGGGCAGTAAACACCTGCGCGAACTTACGGAGGTTGCCGCGGGAGGGAAGCGCGCAGTAATCTGTTTCTGTGTCCAGAGAAAAGACGTTTTTGAAGTCCGGCCCGCCGATAGCATAGACGGAATATACGGCGCTACCCTGAGACAGGCTATCGATGCCGGTGTACAGGCCATGGCCTGGCGCGCGCATGTCTCTGTAGATGGAATCAGGATTGACACAAAACTGCCGGTAGTGGCAACTGAAAATTGAAATATGAAAGTAACGATAATACCTGTCACGCCTTTTCAGCAGAACTCCACTATCCTGCAATGCGAAAGGACAAACAAGGCCGCCATCGTCGACCCCGGCGGTGACCTGGACCGGATCATGGCGCAGGTTGAAGTCCTTGGGGTAACATTGGAGAAGATTCTGGTCACGCACGCGCATATCGACCATGCCGGGGGCGTGGCGGAGTTGTCTGCATCCACGGGGCTGCCCGTTGAGGGACCGCAACGGGAAGATAAGTTCTGGATCGACCTGCTGGAAGAGCAGGGCACTATGTTCGGTTTTCCCGCGTCATCGCCGTTTACGCCGGACCGCTGGCTTGAAGACGGCGATGAGGTCACGCTGGGAGAGATCAAGATGGCGGTGCGCCATTGTCCGGGACATACTCCCGGACACATCATATTTTATGATGAATCATCGAAAATCGCCATCGTGGGGGACGTGTTGTTTAACGGCTCCATCGGCCGCACGGATTTTCCCCGCGGTGATTATGCAACCCTGGTTCATTCCATAAAAAACCGGCTATGGCCGCTCGGAAATGATGTACAATTTGTTCCCGGCCACGGGCCTGTATCGACCTTCGGCCATGAACGGCTGACAAATCCGTTTGTCGGTGATAATGCCGGGAACTCCTGATAAGCCAGAGTTTCCGTAATGCGCACCTCTAAAAATTAGAGGTGCGCATGCAGCATAGGGATATGCTGCCATTTTTAATCACGTTAGTGATTGAAAATGAAGGAAACGGAAAATCGCACTTTTCCGTTTCCGTCTCTAAAAATGCCCGGGATGGCATTTTTAGAGCTTACTTAATCTACAAATAACTGGAATCAAGAGGAATAAAAAAATGCAATTATATGTCTTCCCGCCTTCACCCAATTCATTGCGCTGCCAGGCCGTTGCCAACCAGGTCGGGCTTGACCTGGAGCTGGTTACCGTGGACCTGCATACGGGTGCGCAGAATAATGCCGACTTCGTTGCATTGAACCCGAATCACAAGATTCCCACCCTGGTGGACGGAGACTTTACCCTGTGGGAGTCCGGCGCCATCATGCTGTACCTGGCGTGGAAGCAGCCTGACAGTGATTTAATTCCCGATAATTTACAGGACAGGGCCAGGATGGCCCAGTGGTCCTACTGGAACACTTCGCACTGGGGTCCCACCTGCGGTATCTTTACCTTTGAGAATCTCGTCAAAAAGTTCATGAATCTCGGCGATCCGGACCCCGCGCAACTGGCAAAGGGTGAAGAGGAATTCAACCGTTTCGGAGCAGTATTGAACGATCACCTCAAGGGACGTGAAACACTGGTAGGTAATTCGGTAACCCTTGCCGACCATGCCGTGGTGTCATGGCTGGTTCACGCTGAAGCAGCCGGTCTCCCGCTGGACGGATATGCCGAAATAACCCGCTGGTCAGGCAGCATCCTCGGATCAGCCCCCTGGCAGCAGGCCCTGGCGACCATACCCGGCGGCTGACACCCGCCGGCCGCCCGGCTGTTAACCCGCCAGGCGCTCGCCGGACATTTGCAGGTATTCTTCCTCGAAGAAGAACCGGTCCGCCCCGAAGGCGGGCTTCAGGTCGTCCAGCCAGGTCGCGTGCGCATCAAACTTGGCGAAGAAGGGCTGTTGCGTCCAGGATTCGTTGCGCCCCTGCAGGAAGCGCAGTAAAAACACCTTCTCATTATTGATTTCAGTCACGCCCTGAACCTGTACCTTGCCTGGAGACGCACTCATTGAAGGTCCCCGTACCGTACGGGCAAGCCCGGATACGGACTGGTATGCAGTCTGGTAAACCTCAAGAGCCCGCGCCAGGGGTACTTCGAAGTAACGCCGTGCGCCCGTATCCCGTTCCACGAACATGTAATAAGGTATCATGCCCAGCCGCACCTGCTCCCGCCACAACTGTGACCAGACTACGGGATCATTATTGATATTGTCCAGTAACGGTCCCTGGCAGCGAATTTCGGCGCCGGTGTTGCGTATCCGCTGGATTGCGCGCCGGGTCATGTAGGATTCCAGTTCCCGCCAATGGTTGAAATGGGCCATGAATGCCACGTGCTTGCCCGCCCTCACCAGTCTTTCCAGCAGGCGCAGGAGTTCATCGGCATCTTCATCCGTCACAAAACGGTGTGGCCAATAGGTCAGGGCCTTGCTGCCTATGCGCAAGGTCTGCACATGGTGCAGCGAGCGGTCGAGCAGGGGTTCGATATACTGTTTAAGGTGATGGGTTTTCATCACCATGGGGTCGCCCCCGGTAAGCAGCAGGTCGGAGACTTCCTTATGCCGTTTCAGGTAGGCATACAGACTGTCCGACTCGGCAGATGAAAACCGGATTGATTTATCCCCAACAAATTGCGCCCAGCGAAAACAGAAGGTGCAGTAGGAATGGCAGACCTGGCCCTGGGACGGGAAAAACAGCACGGTCTCATGGTATTTATGCTGCATCCCGCTCAAAGGCTGGTCATCCAGCATCGGCACGTTCAATTCCATTTGTCCGGCCGGATGCGGATTGAGATCCTGCCGAATCTGGGTTGCAAGGGCATGAATGGTCCTGGTGTCGGCGCCTGATTTGACCAGTTTTGCCATCCGGTTGAATGCAGCCGGTTCCAGCATGTCCTTCTGGGGGAAAGTGAGCAGGAACATGGGGTCTGTCTCGGCATCATCCCAGTCGATGAGCGTATCGAGTACATACTGGTTGACCCTGAAAGGCAGAATCCTGGCAACGACGCGAATTTCGTGGCGTAATTGGCTGGGCAGGCTGTCGAGTTGGCTTATCTGGTCAAGGTGTTTTTCTGTGTATACTTTGAACTTTGTGCTTGGGACAAGCTCAGGCCTTCTGGCAATAGCAGCATAATTCAATGATACTCTCCCTATAATTTTTTCGGGGCTGTCGTATTTATTATTTGCCCCAGCGGGTTATTGTAGTTTTCTACATTAAGTTAAAATAATAACAGACTTTCAGCACGATGACAATGTCCATCACCGCGGCGCAATCTGCTCTTTCAATTTAACAACATGGATATTAAAATTATTTTACGGTTAATCCTGTTATTTTATGCCTGGTGCTGAATAATGCTTCTAAGCGGAAACAAAATAAAAATGCCCGACATGGACACCGCCTTGCCGGGGCGTGTTATAGCCCTGCCCACTGCAGACAGGCATTATGTCCATGGCCGGCCGTTGAAACCGCCTTTCCCTGAAGGGACGATGCAGGCCTTGTTCGGCCTGGGCTGTTTCTGGGGAGCGGAGAGGAAGTTCTGGCAGTTGAACGGCGTTTATACTACCGCCGTAGGCTATGCGGGAGGGTATACGCCGAATCCCACCTATCGTGAAGTATGCAGCGGTATGACCGGTCATAACGAGGTGGTGCTGGTGGTCTATGAGCCCGGGGTAATCTTGTACCGGGAATTACTGAGGGCGTTCTGGGAAACCCATGATCCGACCCAGGGCATGCGCCAGGGCAATGATATCGGAACGCAGTATCGATCCGGTATTTATACCTTTACCGATGAACAGAAAAAAACAGCCCTGGAATCAAGGGATAACTACCAGGCATTACTCGCTGCCAGCGGTTACGGCAGCATCACTACCGAGATCACGGATGCCCCGGTATTTTATTACGCGGAAGACTACCACCAGCAATACCTGGCAAAGAACCCGGGCGGATACTGCGGACTGGGTGGAACCGGAATCAGCTTTAATTAAGTCAGAGCTTCATTAACTCCCAGGCACCCCGGCGGCATATTTGTTGATCCATTCTTCAGCCGCTCCATCCCGGTTGAGAACAAACGGACCCTCGCGAAATTTCTTTTCCTTGATGTATTCCTCTATATAGCAGGCCTGCTCCACGATACGCGCACGGCAGGCATCCTCATTCTGTCCGAGCCACAAGCCGATCTCGTAATGATCTTCCCGGTCGCGCACCATCACCACTTTGCCGCGAATTTTCTCCAGGCCGTCTTTCAGGGTTATTGTCGCTTCTATGGTCGTCCCGGGTTCCAGGTATTCTTCGGATTGAAACAACAGGCCGGTGCTGCCCTGACCGTCCCGGAACTGCTCATCTTCAATATCCGGCAAAAGACGCCTGAAATCCAGTGGAAAGCCGTGCCGGTGGTGAATGAACCCGGTTTGCTCATCGGTGATGGGGATATTGGTGACGTTCCTGAAGCCGATCCTGCGTTTATCCCGGTAACGTTTTCTCATCATGCTGGTTACTTTCTGTAATAACATCGGCGCCCACCCCCAGTTGCAATAACTGGGATTACCTTATATCCTATCAATAGGAAAAAAGCAAGCATTTTTTTCAAAAAAACATAAAGTTAAACGATCTACATAATATTGAATCTGAATAAAAGCCGCGTGCCGGGATAAGTTCTCGATGAACAGAAATATCGTTTTTGCCGCAATCGTCCTGATCGCCGCGGCAACGGCTTACTCGTTCATAAGCCTTGACGGAACGGTAAACAGGCACGAGACCGGAGCGGACGGCGTCTTGCCGGGGCAGGCAGGCTCCTCCTTGAACCCGGAACCCGGTCCCGCCCAAGTTGCGGAACGCAAACGCAGGGAAGCGATGCGCGCAGAGTACGAGAAGCTGGAACAGGCGAGGGATGGAGTAAGGAAACAACTGGCAACACTCAAGTCCCGGTTATGGAAACTGCGCGTGCCGCCCGACCGGGCCAGGGCGATCCAGGAACAGTTGGCGCAGGGTCATGCACTGCTGAAAAATCCGCCGTTACTGGGCGCGTTTTCGAGTGTGGATGAAATTGCCGGGGAAATGGAAAAAGTGAGCGGAGTCAACGCCAGGCTGGAAGCCCTGGGGACAGACGTGGAAGCGCTTCTGGCTGCCCGGGAGCCCCGCTGAAGTCCGCTTGCGCCACCAGTGCCGAGCAGCGCTCATCGTACTCTTCGATACGGACCGTCACTATACTGTTGGAACGGGCGAAGGCGCCTGAGATCGGCAGCGCCGTGCGCAGGTAGTTCGGGGTATAGCCGAAGCGCACTCTCTGCCCGTTTATCTCCCCCGTATCGCTTTCAACCAGGACCTTGAAGTCCCGTCCCGGAAAGCGCCGCCTGTAATCATGTTTCATCTGTGTTGCCAGGTGGTGCAGCTCCGTGCAGCGCTGTTTTTTTATCCCGGGCGGCAGTTGCCCCGGCAACAGGGCGGCCCGGGTGCCGGCCCGGGCCGAATAAGGAAAAACGTGGATATGGGGAAACCCGACCTCCCGGCAGAAGTCCATGGTTTGCCGCCATTCCCCGGCAGTCTCACCAGGAAATCCGGCGATTATGTCCGTCGTAATGTTAAGGTCGGGAACCTGCTGTCTGAGCTTCTCCGCCAGTTTCACGAAATGAGAACGCTTGCAGCGCCGGCCCATGCGCCGCAGTACGCTGTCGCTGCCGCTTTGCATGGGCAGGTGCAGGTGCGGCATAAACCTCGGGTTGTCGAACAGTTCAAAAAAAATGTCGTCGATATTCCAGGGTTCCAGGGACCCCAGTCGCAACCGGGGGATATCGGTTTCAGCCAAGACGGTTTTAATCAATGCCGGTAAATCAGTGCCCAGGTCATGCCCGTATCCGCCGATATGCACGCCGGTCAGTACCGCTTCCCGGACTTGAGATAAGTGTAAGGAATTTATCTCATCGACAATCTCCTTGGTTGTCCGGCTGCGCTCCGCGCCGCGCGCAACAGTGACTATGCAGAACGTGCATTTATGCCGGCAACCGTCCTGTACCTTGATGAAGGCCCGGTTACGGCCGCGTTTGAACAGGGCGGTTTCTCCCGGCTCAGTAGCCGTTGCCGGCATGGCTTCCACGGCAAGTCTCTGTCTTACGATATCCACCAGGCTGTCCTTGTCCGAATTGCCGATGACCAGGTCTACGCCCGGCAATTGCCCGGTTGCGCCCGGTTGCAGGCTCGCATAACACCCGCTGACGACCAGTTTGGCTTTCGCATTGCGGCGCCGGCTGCGCCGGATCATTTGCCTGGATTTTTTTGCCGCCTCGCGGGTTACCGCGCAGGTGTTGACGACTAACAGGTCGGCATCATCCGCGGCCGTGGTCAACTGGTGCCCGTCCGCCTGGAATCCGGCTGCCCAGCGTTCCAGTTCGGCCTCGTTCAGACGGCAACCGAGTGATTTGAGCGCGACTTTCATAACCTTGAATCGGATAGATGGGGTCAGAGTAAAAATTCTTTCAGAATTTCTTACTCCGACCCCTGAAGCTCTGAACTCGCGGGATAGACGGGCCTCTCGGGGTCAGAGTAAGAATTTCGCCAGAAATTTTACTCTGACCCCTGAAATTTCTCAATTGTCTCGCGCGCGATGATCAGTTTTTGTATCTCGGATGCCCCTTCATAGACACGCAAGGCGCGAATTTCCCGGTAAAGTTCTTCCACTTTCTCGCCCCGGGTCACACCGCGCCCGCCGAATAATTGCACGGCATAGTCTATGACCTGCTGAGCCGATTCGGTCGCATGCAACTTCGCCATGGCGGCTTCCCGCGTGACACGGTCTGCAACACAATCCCTGGTCCAGGCCGCGCGGTATACCAGCAGGGCGCCGGCATCGACGGCCAGGGCCATATCGGCGAGCTTGTCCCGGGTCATCTGCATTTCGGCCAGCGTCCTGCCGAAAAGCTGCCGCGACAGGGTGTACCCGAGAGCTTCTTCCAGCGCGCGCCGGGCAAAACCCAACGCCGCGGCGCCTACAGATGAACGAAATACGTCCAGTGTGGCCATGGCGATACCGAATCCTTCGTCCGGCCTGCCCAGCAGGTTTGACTGCGGCACCCTGCAATTCCTGAATTCAAGGCGCGCCAGGGGATGGGGCGCAATTACTTCAATGCGTTCGGCGATTTCCAGTCCCGCTGTCCCTGCATCCACGATAAAGGCGCTGATGCCTCCTGCGCCGGCATCCTCGCCGGTGCGGGCGAACACGGTATAGAAGTCGGCTATGCCGCCGTTCGAGATCCAGGTCTTCTCGCCGTTGATGACGTAATCGCCGCCGTCTTTTACTGCGGTAGCGGCCAGCGCAGCGACGTCGGAACCGGCCTGGGGTTCGGACAGGGCAAATGCGGCAACCATCTCGCCGTTGCGAACTGCGGGCAGGTAATCGTTTTTTTGCTCCCGGGTACCGAACAGTGCGATGGCGCCGCTGCCAAGCCCCTGCATGGCGAAAGCGAAATCCGCCAGGCCGGAATGGTACGCCAGGGTCTCGCGGATAAGACATAATGTTCTGACGTCCGGCGGCCCTGCGGAACCGGGGGCCGGCGCGGCATGGTTGAGCCAGCCGGCCCCGGCCAGGAGTTGTACCAGTTCTCTGCAGGCTTCATCGACGTTATCCGGATGTTGGTGGGGCAGGGACTTCCCGCACCAGTCATCCAGTTCGCCGGCCAGTTGCCTGTGCCGGTCGGCAAAAAAAGGCCAGTCAAGAAAGCTGCGATCAGTCATCAGTCGCCTTTGAATACGGGTTTTTCCTTGTTTATGAACGCGGTGTAGGCGCGCCGGAAATCCTCAGTCTGCATACACAGAGCCTGGGCCTGGGCCTCGGCCTCAATGGCCTGGTCCAGGGCCATGTCCCATTCCTGGCGCAACATGGTCTTGGTGACGCCGTGGGCGAATGCCGGTCCGCGCAGGAGTTGCTCGCCGAGTTTGCGCGCTTCATCCGCCAACTCATCCGCTGCTGCCAGGGAGTTGTAAAACCCCCAGCGATAACCTTCTTCCGCACTCATGCTACGGCCGGTATAGAGCAGTTCCGCGGCGCGGCCATGGCCGATAATCCTGGGCAGGATGGCGCAGGCCCCCATGTCGCACCCCGCCAGTCCGACGCGGGTGAACAGGAACGCGGTTTTTGCTTCCGGCGTGGCAATGCGCATATCGCTGGCCATGGCAATACAAGCCCCGGCGCCCACGCAGATACCGTCCACCGCGGCGATGACCGGTTGCGGGCAGTGCAACACGGCCTTGATGAGATCGCCGGTCATGCGGGTGAATTCCAGCAGGTCTTTCATGTTCATTTGCGTCAGCGGGCCTATGATGTCTCGGACGTCGCCGCCGGAGCAAAAATTACCCCCGGCGCCGGTGATGATGACGACCTTGACGTCGTCGGCGCCGGCCAGGAGTCGGAATGTATCCCGCAGTTCCGCATAGGAAGCGAAGGTCAAGGGGTTTTTCCGCTCGGGGCGGTTCAGGGTTACCGTGGCCAGGTCGTCGGAACAGGACCAGGCGAAGTGTTCTGGATTATGGCCTTGCATGTTCATGGTTTTACCAGGGTTTCCTCAATGCCAAGGGTTGTGGGGGTTACATTACCTCGCCGCCGGCTATCGGGATGGACTGGCCGGTGATCGATTCGCTGCCGGGCAGGCATAACCAGGCCGTAGCCGACGCCACTTCTTCCGGTTCGATGAAACGGTGCTGGGGATTCGCCGACTTGAGGCGGGCTTCCGTCTCCTCCCTGGTCATGCCCGTCTTGTCCATAATCCTGGTAACCGCTTCGGCGACCAGGTCCGTGTTGGTGTAGCCGGGACAGATCGCATTGACGGTAATGCCCGTGCTCGCCAGTTCCAGCGCCAGTGACCGGGTCAGACCGATCACGCCGTGCTTGGCCGCGCAATAGGCGGAGACGTAGGCATAGCCGGTAAGCCCGGCCGTGCTGGCGATATTGATGATGCGGCCCCAGTCCGCTTCCAGCATCCCATCCAGGACCTGCCTGCTGCAATAAAACACGCCGCCCAGGTTGACCGCCAGCGTCTGTTGCCAGTTGTCGCTGTCTATGCGGGCAAACGGGCTGCTGTAGGCTGTGCCGGCATTGTTCACCAGGATGTCCACGGGGCCGAAACCGGCTATTGCTTCATCGAACCCGGCTTGTACAGCTCTTTCATCCGTGACGTCAACCTGTATCGCACCGGCGCGTTCCAGTTGTTCCGCCCGGGCCTGCAACGCGCTGAGTGTCCGGCCCATGAGGGTAATCCTGGCGCCCAGCCTGTCCATCTCGGCGGCGATGGCGGCGCCTATGCCCTTGCCCCCACCGGTCACCACCACGTGCTTGTCGCTGAGCGCTGTCATTTTCCGGTCAATGCGAAATACGGTGACCTGCGGTAATCAGCGGTTGGCCGTATGCCCGCAGGCCATGCCGGCGATGATCATCTTCTGTATGTTGGACGTCCCTTCCACCACCTGCAGGGACTTGGCGTCACGGTAAAACCGTTCTGCCGGGAATTCAGTGGAGTAACCGTATGAACCAAAGATCTTCATGCATTCGTTCGCCGCGTGCACGGCCGCTTCGGATGCCGCCAGCTTGGCCATGGAGGTTTCATACTGGTTGGGTTTGCCCTGGTCCTTCAACCAGGCGGCCTTGTACACCAGCAGTTGCGCGGCCTCGTGTTCCAGCGCCATGTCGGCGATCTGGGACTGGATCATCTGGTGGCGGGAAATGGGTTTGCCGAATTGCTTGCGCTCGTTCGCATAGTCGATGGCAAGCTGCAGCGCGCCGCCGGCCACGCCCAGGGCGCCGGCGGCGCAACCGATGCGGGTATTGTTGAGTTGCCACATGCACATCCGGAAACCGTTATTCAATTCGCCGAGGAGGGCGTTCCTGGAAATTTTCGCTCCTTCAAAGACGAATTCTCCCGTCGGGGAGCAGTGCAGTCCCAATTTGGTATCTATGGGACGGGCGGTGCAGCCCTCCAGGTTCTTGGGTTCGATGATAAAGCAACTGATGCCCTTGTTGCCTTTTTCCCTGTCCGTGTAGGCATACAGCAGACCGGCATCGCCGACGTGGGCGTTGGAGATCCAGATCTTGCTGCCGTGGAGTTCAAAATGATCGCCTTTGTCAACAGCAAAGGTCTTCATGCTGGCGACATCGGAACCGGTATCGGGCTCAGTCATGGCAAAGAAGCCCATCTTCATTCCGTCTATCCAGCCAGGGATGTATTTTTCCTTTTGCTCGCGGGTGCCGAACTTCGCTACCGACAGGGGAGGCCCCAGGTTCTGCATGTTGAACGGCAGGCGCCAGGAAGCGGATACCCGGGCAATCTGCTCCGCCATGAGCGCGGATTCCAGGAAGCCCATCCCGTTCCCGCCCATTTCATCCGGCAGGACGCAGGAAAAGAAACCGAGCTCACCCATTTGCGCCACGCGTTCCAGTTTGAATTCCTTTTTTCTCTCTTCTTCTTCCAGAGTCGGCGCTATTTCCTCCAAGGCAAAGCGCCTGGCGGTGTCCTGCACCAGTTGCTGTTCTTCGGTTAACTCAAAAAACATGGGGTCTCCCTTTCACTCGGTCTCGATGGACATCAGGGGTTGATCTTCCTCCACCGCATCGCCTTCCTTGACATATATCTCCTTTACTTTACCGTCACAGGGAGAATATACCGGAGTTTCCATTTTTAACGCCTCAATAATAAGCACTTCGTCATCTTCCTCGACGCCTTCATCCAGCGCCACCGAGATTTTCCAGATGGTCCCCGACAGGGGCGCCAACACTTCTTCCGTATTTTTCTGCATTGTTATGTAACCTATTGATTTATGAGCATCACACAGCGACAGGCGTGAGGCTGAATACGCGGGAATACTTTGCAGCAGTCTTGACGTCACCCCGACGCAGGGACTCACGTACATCGTCAAGCCTGTAAGCATCATCAAGAGACAGGTATGGCGACCATTCTCCGGGTTCTTCCAGTAACTCTACTTCAACTTCTGCAACAAAGTTACCTTCGTGAATGAACTTCGTCTGTTTTCTCTTGGTCATTGGCGTCTCCGCTTGAAATCAGGTTCCCATTTTCCAAGATTGGGGAAGTATGCGGCGACCCCATCATGTCCATGTTCTGAAATTCGGATATTTCCTTCAAAAATCAGTGCCTTGATGTTATTGAATGTATTACCCACAACACTTCTTACCTCTGCTTATATTATCATTGCATGAGCATGTTTTATAGATGCCTTAAGAAAATATCTTTAACCCCCACTTTCCTACAGAGGTCACGCAATATTCGCTTTTGGAAATTAGTTGAAAAACTATAACTATAAGTTATAATACGACCGTGTATGAATTGAAATACAAAAAGTCCGCGCTCAAAAGTATGCTCAAACTACCCGAACACATCAGGTTGAGGATTAAAACCGAACTGGCAAAGGTTGCTGTTGATCCCTATAGTTATCAGGGGGATTGGGGACCACTTTCCGCTTCGCCTTACTGGCGCTTGCGGGTCGGGGGCTATCGTGCGATTTGTGCGATTGAAAAAGGTGAACTTTTACTGCTTGTTTTGAAAGTCGGGCCAAGAGGAGGTATTTATAAATGATGACCAACCAGGTAGAGGTCATTGAAAAAGACGGCCGGCCGACCCATGCGGTTGTGCCCATTGATTTGTACCGCCGGTTGCTGGCGCTGGCCGAAGACGCTGAAGATATCCGGGCGGCGAACGACGCCTTGGATGAGCTGGCCGCCGGCCGGGATGAGCTTGTTCCTGCAGAGGTGGCGCACAAGCTACTGCAGGGTGAAGAACACCGTTTGCGTATCTGGCGTGAGCATCGCGGCCTGACCCAGACAGAACTTGGAGCCATATCTGGGGTTCAGCAGGGCTACATAGCGCAGATTGAATCCGGCAGGAAAACCGGCAGTATTGAAACACTTAAAAAACTGTCGGCTGCGCTACGTATAGACATTGATGACCTGGTGGTCACAGAATGACCAAGATAAGGGCAATGCGATACTTTAGCATGCCCGGCCCGGAAGCAGGTAGTGTAAGTGTGTGTATCCGTTTGAAATTCGCCGCTCATCGCATTTTGATGAGTTGCTGGAAAATGCCACTGACACGCAGCACAGGCGTACGCTTTTCCGGCAGGGGTTTTTATCTGATGCACTGGTACACTGCAAATATGGATCCGGCCTCGTTGACAACAAGCGGAACATCTGGCCTTGTTACAACCTTTTTCTTAACCATTGGTGTTGACTCCGCGTCTTTGTATCCCCAATGTCTGCAAGCCTTGGCTGCTTCCGGCTGGCTGGCTTGAATATTCATCGAACAGTACGTACCGACCCATCCAGCGTCGTAGTCATACTTGCATTTCATTAAAACTCTTCCCACATCGCGGTAGGCGGTGTCTAAACGATAAAGACTTTGTTTCGCGGCGCATCCGGCAACAATTAGACAGAGAAATAAGACTGCGAACTTGTTCATGTTTAAGTACCTCGTTAAGGATTTCGATTTATGTGGGTGCTGTATAAGGTGAACAGGTGTTCTATGCGTTCGCGCTCTGAATTGAATCCCGATTGACGATAAAGCCGATCAACGGTGCGGTCAAGTATATTTTTAGAGGGAGGACTTAAGATAATATTTTTATCCCAAGCTCTTGCGCAGAGTTCAGGCAATATTCGCTTTTTGAAATTAACTTCGTGCGATTTTCCGGGTGTAATTGCAGCTGGGATAATTTGAACAACCAAAAAACTGTCCGTATTTCCCACTCCTCGTTAGTAACCAACCGTCGCAACTCGGGCATACCTGGACAGAACGGCCACAGTCTTGGCAACGATATCTCTCGCCGGCTTTGGCTAGGACTCCATATTTGCAATTAGGACAGGGGGGCTGAGTGTAGTCACAGTATGGGTAGTTTGAGCAACCGTAGAATGTGCCCCCATCCTGGGAGTTTTCTCTCTGCTCAAGGCGACCCTCTACGCATTTCGGGCAGGCGACATCTTTGTCCAGCGGCCGACCAAATACGGTTACATCATGGCCGTCCTGTATCAATTCAGTGACGAATGAAGAAGGCGGACCGCTATCAGCAAGAAGATAGACACCGCGTCTGGCGCGGGTAATGGCGACATAGAACAGACGGCGCTCCTCGGCATTCGGATGTCTCTCGGGCGCTGCAAGAACGATATCAAGTACAGGGTCATCAGTAAACTCTGAGGGAAAGCCATAATTCCCGGAGCACAGGTCCAGTACCACAACATAGTCGGCCTCAAGGCCTTTTGAACTGTGCACAGTCATATAGGTAAGCTCAAGATCGGGATATTCCCTCTCTAACACACCAATGTTCTTAGGCCGGGAGCGCCAGTATCGGCCCAACAAAATAGCAGTAGACTGCTCGCCGCGCTCCGCTACGTCTGCGGCAATCTTATTCAGTGACTCCCTGAGCAGGTCGGGGCAATCCTCAGCGGAAAGGCCGATATGCACACTAGGCGTATTAGCATGGCGTACGGTGGAAACATTTTTGCGAATTTGCGAGGGATTTTTAAGAACAAATTCCGTTGCAATGTCAGCGATGCGGTTCGAGCACCGGAATGTTGTCTCTAGGTTGATGCGTTCACTCTCACCGAACCGCTCCCGAAACTCTCGCATGATGGCGATGTCCGAGCCGGCAAATCGGTAGATCGCCTGCCAATCATCACCAACAGCGAACAACTGTGCATTTTCTGACGTCTCCAGCAATGCCTTCAACAGCCGCGCCCTTCCCGGTGAAATGTCCTGGAACTCGTCAACGAGTATGTAGCCGAATGGGGAACGGTAGCGCCCTTGCTCCACGTGTTCCGTCGCTTTACTGATCATGCCGTTAAAGTCGATCTGCTGTTGTCTGTTCAGAAAAGCCTCATAGCGTTCGAAGATCGGTTTAAAGACGGTAACAAAGGCCCCGGCCCGCAGAGGGTTAGGCGCTTTCGCGGCCCGCCTGGCAATTTCTTCGGTAGATAGCTGCGCCCCTTTGTAGTGCTGGAGGAAAGTGGCAACCAGGCGCGTGAATGGATCAATTCGACCTTGCTTCTCCAGGATGGTAAAGGTCTCGTCGGAGGGTATCGGAGAAAGTGTCACCCCATGGTCGGCCAGTTTGGCAGCCAGGCGCTCAGTCAGCTTACCGTTATCGTTTTCATGGCTAAAAGTTTCAATGAGTGCCGTGCCGTGTTTTGCATGGAGTTCGCGCTTCCATTCCATGGACTTGAGATAGTCCGTTCTGTCTATAAATGGCGGGGTGTTGCCCGATTTGGAGAGTGCAAAATGTTCAATGTAAATCCCGGCGTCCGGAAGGTAGAAGTCCGGGTGGTATTGCCGTCTTTCCCGCGTAGCGGTTTCGTGCTTGTAGGGACTTTCGTATTTATAGCGTACGCCGTTTAGATAGAGGAAGTTGGCGATTATGCATTCCTCGAAACTTTTGACCATTTCGCCTTGCAGCGACCGAATCTCATTTGTTCGGACGTAGTTCCAGTATTCGCCTTGCGTTTTAAAGTCGTGTTCACTGCGATAGGGCGCAAAAAATTCCTGGAACCACCTGAGCATGATTTTCGAGAATTTCAGATTGGCGACCAAATCGGAAATGATTTCTTTCAGCAGAGTCAACAGAGCCTTATCATCCTCGGCTACTCTAGACAGCGTCGGGCGTTTGCGCTCTACTTCACCAATGATAGCCATGCCCAGACTATGGAAGGTTCGAACGATAATCTTAGTCCCAACCGTATTGCCAAGGCGATTTCGAACTCTGTCTTCCATTTCTTTCTGGGCATCTTTCGCAAATGCCAGTAGCAGCATCTCTGATGGACGCCGATACTGTTTGCGGATAAGCCAACCCGCCTTGGCTACTATTACAGAAGTCTTACCGCTGCCTGCGGCTGCAACCACCAGATTTCGGCCCTCGTCAACAACGACTGCTCTGCGCTGCTCGTCAGTGAGAGGTCTCGATTCGATTTTATCGAAGAGTTCCTTTGACCGGACCAACTCATTAATCACAAAGGTATCATTGGCTTTTGCCTTTTGTCCTTTGGGGTCAGTCAAGAATACCCGCGCGGCCTTCAGCATGCGGACTTCCTCACTATCAGACAGGCTGTCGGGCCATTGAGAAGGAAACTGATCAACTACATCCCTGGCGTGACGTTCCAGATTAGTAAAGATACTGTAAGTTATGTATCGGGATGGGTTTATAAACTGTTCCAAACGGTCGTACACGGAACGGAGCGCTTCGATGTTTGCTGTAAGGGTTCTCGACCACCAGCCGACTCTTGCATTCTCCAGTGCGTTGTTTAAGGTCTTTGCTGCGGTTCGAGACAGCCCGGATATGGTGACTACCTGGGATAATGAGCGGATTTGTATGCCGCTCCAGAACCACCCAGTCGCTATCTCTGCGGCATGGATATTCCGAACGGGAATTTCCTTCGACTTAAACCCATACCTGAGCTCTAGGATGTTCTCATTGACCGTAGCGGCTTTCGCATCTCCTGGATGGAGAAACGCGAAGATAAACGAGGCCATCCCTGCTCTTTTCACGTGCACGGACGTCCCCATGTTCTTTCCCCCATGTGAACCGACGTTCACAAGTTTTACAGATCAGGGTGGGCGCTTCGATCAACCGGTTCCGATGATCCTCTGTCGACTATACTGGATTGTCTAACAAAAAGACCAAGCACCATCATGCAAAGAGTGATAAATAACCATGCAGCAATCGAGGCCGCAAATATTTCATACCCTGATATACCAAGATTCTCTGCCTCTGATATACCAAGACTCACAGATATGACAAGACTTGCAAATATGACCATAACCATAAATGCCGTCCACGAGAGGGTGTAATTTCTGATGATATGCCAAACGGTTCCTCCTATCCGCACTTCCCCTGTTTTTAAATTTCTATATGCAAAATACGGTGGTAAAGCTATAAAAGGCCCCGATATGAGTGTTAGGAGTGACCAGAAAAGAGAACGACTTTTCCTTGTTCGAGCATCGAAAAAAACCCAAATTGATAAGATTACATGCAGCACTACTAATCCGACAATAACGACAATAAAAAATAACCCGATCATAAGTTCTCCAGTGTTAATTTGTTCGTCACGTTTTTTCTTCTGGTGCTTGCGTCAGCACCTCCGTGCTCCCATCGCGCCAGCCCGGTGTAGTCCGGCACAGCACAGCCGTAAACACAATAATTATTATTAAAAAAGGAACTTTATCAGAGGTTTTTTAAGTGTTATATACACTGAATTGGTGCAAGGTCCAAGTGCCTATTTCAATATAGTCAGGAATATACCCGCCGCGATGACGGTGCCAATCACACCGGCAATATTGGGACCCATGGCAAACATGAGTAAATAATTCTTCTTGTCCGCTTCTGCGCCGACTTTTTGCACCACACGGGCCGCCATCGGTACTGCCGACACGCCGGCCGCGCCCACCAGGGGATTGATTTTGTCGGTCGTAAATATATTAATCAGTTTGGCCAGCACTATACCGCTTGCCGTGCTGATCATAAATGCAAACAGCCCCAGGAAGAAAATAAGAATGACATCGGCCCGCAAAAAAGTCTCTGCGCTCATGGTTGCGCCGACACTGATTCCAAGGAAAATGGTTGCTATATTCATCAGGGAATTTTTGGCGGCGTCGGTCAAACGCTCGACCACTTTTGATTCGCGAAACAGGTTCCCCAGCATGAACATGGACACCAGCGGCGCTGAGGCAGGCACCATCAGGATAATCACCAGCGCTGCCACTATCGGGAACAGCAGTTTTTCCCTGGCGCCGACCTTGCGTCCCTTGCGCATGCGGATCTTCCGTTCATTTTCCGTGGTCAACAGGCGCATGATGGGCGGCTGGATGATGGGCACCATCGCCATGTAGGAATAGGCGGCGACAGCACAGGCGCCGAGCAGGTGCGGCGCCAGTTCGGCTGCCAGAAAGATGGTCGTGGGCCCGTCCGCGCCGCCGATAATGCTGATGGTGGCTGCATCCTGCAGGTCGAAACCCATCCACCAGGCCAGGAAAAACGTCAGGTAAACGCCCACCTGGGCGCCGGCGCCGAGGAAGATAAGCCGGGGTTGCGAGAGCAGGGGGCCGAAATCGGTGAGCGCGCCCAGGCCCAGGAAGATCAGGGGCGGGATGATGCGCCACTCGATACCATGGTGATAGAAGCGCCACAGCAGTCCGTCGCCTGGATCCATTAACCCGGTCAGCGGCAGGTTGGCGAGCAGGATGCCGAATCCGATCGGCAGCAGCAACAAGGGTTCATACTGTTTTGTTACCGCGAGGTAGATCAACGCCAGTCCGATCAGCCACATGACCAGCAGTTGCGGCGTAACGGCAAAAATACCCATGTTCTCTATGAAGGCCATCAGTCTTCCTTCTCGTCTTCCTTTCTGTCCGGCGCCAGCGCCAGCAACCTGATGGCGACATACAACATTCCCATGCCGGCGAAGACGCCGCCGATACCGTTCAGAAAAACTTCCAGGGCCTGTTCCATGAAACCGATTCTACCAGTTACAATCAGGCTTTTATGATCCTGGGCAGCATCATCTGGTGCCTGGGGCAGATTGAGCGGGGGTTCTGGTAGGCCGCCCCGGCAAAAGCTGTGAGATAACCGCGCAAGTCCGCCAGGTCCACAATCTCATCGACCAGGCCGTAACGCGCGCAATACTCGGGGCTGGAATGCTGCCGGTATTGTTCGGCAAGCGCGTTCATCCTGCCGGCCACTTCATCCAGCGGTTTGCCCGCATCTTTATCCTTGACAGCGCGCCTCGAGTACATGGCGACTGCTGCGGTTTCCCCGTGCATGACCGCGATCTCGGTGGCCGGCGTGCCCAGCGTGAACGCATTATGCCGGTTTGCGGTCGGTCCTCCCATCAGGTAATGGGCCGCGGCGGTTCCCTTGCGCAGGACGACCAGCATCATGGGAACGTCGGTCTGCTGTATGGAATAAATCAGGGACTGGCCCAGGCCGAGCAATTCGGCTTTCTCCGCCAGGTCGCCGACGTCGATGCCGGAGGTATCCTGGAACCAGACAACCGGGACCCGGTCCCGGCCGCAATGGGTGACGAATTCGTTCATCTTGATCAGGCCCTGGCGGTACAGTTTGCCCCCCATGCCGGGGTAGTCCGCATATTCAGGATAACCTTTGCCCAGGTAACCGGAACGGTTGCCGATACAGCCGACCGCGAAGCCGTCCAGCCTGCACAAACCGGTATAGACCTCCGGACCGTAGTCCGGCCGGAACTCCATGTGTTCGCTGCCGTCCACCACCCGGGCCAGAATCTCATCGAACGAATACACTTCCTTCTGGTTGCCGGGCAACAGGTAATACAGGTCTTCCGCTGCGAATGCCGGTTCTTCGGGTTCGACGACCCGGAAAAAACGGGGTTTGTAGGCGGGTATGGCTTCCATGTATTCCCTGATGCCGTCGAGCACGCCGGTCTCCTCGTCGAACACCTCGGTAAAGAAACCGGTCTCCCGGTAATGGGTATCGACGCCACCCGGCGGTTCGGCGCTGTAGGCGCGGGTCTTCTCCACCAGGTCTTCCAGCATTTCCGCGCTGAAGCCCCCTTTCGGCGACATACCCGAGACGATGCCGACACCGCCGACGGCTATGTTGGCATCCTTGTGAGCCAGCAGAATGGTAGGGCTGATACCCTGGTAGCCGCCGCCCGCAGGGTTCGTGCCATAGATACCGGCAAGTACGGGAATGCCCAGTTGATTCAATTCCGCATGGCGAAAAAACGTCGTTCCGGACCCGCGCCGGTTGGCATAGAACTTTTCCTGTTCATCCAGTTTTACCCCGCTGCAGTGGACCAGCCAGATCAGCGGGATATTGAGGCGACTGGCCAGGTCGGTCACGCGCAGTATGTTCTCCGACTGGCCCGGCAACCAGGCGCCGGCCAGCACCTTGTTGTCGAAACCGATCACGACGGCCCAGCGTCCTGCGACCCTGGCAAGCCCGTCCACCACGTTGGTAGAGCCGTTGGCGTTGTCTGAAGGGTTGTACAAACTGTGCAAAGGCCGCCAAGTGTCCGGATCGACAAGGTGTTCGAGGCGTTGCCAGACGGTCATTGCACCGCGCTTGTTGATCTGTTCGGTAGAGAAACCCGCTTCCTCTATTTCCTTCCTGCGTTGCGCGATTTCCGCCTCGACCTGTTTCAACTGTTCCATGCTTGCAGAAGCACGCTTGATACGGCCGGACTTCAGTTCCCTGCCGAATCGCTGCATGTTCTCAAAATAAGGCTTCATAAGATCTTTTCCTCGATTAGAAACGAATGATGTCAGAAGATTTGAGTCTTGCGGGCGGAACACATTATAAATCAGGAGATAGGAATTAGGAATTAAGAATTCCATGTATTCGCGGTTATAATGTATTAGCTGTCCCGCCAACAGGCATAACAATAACCAGGATGTCACTCATGCGGATACTACAACCTCCGGACTGGCCCGGACCAAAAGGCTATTCCAACGGAATTGCAGCACGGGGCACGCTGGTATTCGTCGCCGGGCAGATCGGCTGGAACAGGAACAATATGATTCTCAGCGATAGTCTTGTCGACCAGGTGCGCCAGGCCCTGGAGAATACGATTGCAGTCCTGGCGGAAGTGAATGCCGGGCCCGAGCATGTCACCAGGATGACCTGGTATATCCTGGACAAACATGAATACCTGTCATCCCGGAAGGATATAGGCCGGGTCTACAGGGAAATCATGGGCCGGAACTACCCGGCAATGTCACTGTTTGCTGTCTCCGCGCTGCTCGAGGACAGGGCAAAGGTGGAAATCGAAACAACGGCCGTCATACCCGATTGAGTCAATATCGTGTCAGGCCCCAAGCAAGGTGACAGGAAAACTGGTCCGTCCAAGGCCCAAACCGGCGACTCCAAACACTCGCTGAGAGCCTGGCTCTACCTGCTCAAGTGCTCGAAAAAACTCGACCAGATCATGTCGGCCAGGCTGCGGCAATCCTATGGCAGTTCCCTGTCCAGGTTCGATGTGCTGGCGCACCTGGACCTGGCTGGAGATGCGGGGCTCAGCACCTCTGCGCTGGCCGCAAAACTGCTGGCCTCAAGGGGGAATATCACCCGCCTGCTGGACAGGATGGAGCATGACGGTCTTGTCTTCAGAATTCAGCATTCATCGGACCGGCGCATCCAGAATATCTGTTTGTCACGGAAAGGCGCCGAACTGTTCCGTAAAATGGCGCCGGACCATGAACACTGGACCCATGAAATACTGAACGTGCTGGAACCCGCTGAACAGGAGGAACTCGTGCGACTGCTGAAAACGGTGAGCGCGCGGCTGGAAGAAGTTTTGTAGTGTAATTATTGTGCGCCGCCGTCCATAGCCGGCGCCAGGATCAACCGAGAAAAGCCCGTAATTCAAGCAACAGCAAGGCTATGACGAGTCCCAGCGTCAGCCTGCTCGTTATTTTCAACTCCGCCAGCGTAACCACCATCCTGGAATTGTCGTCAGCTGCTTTCGTTGCCGCCATCTCATCCGCTCCCGCTGAAATTAACGCCCGATACAGGTTTGTGCCATTCATATCCATCTCTCCCTGGAACACATAACGGTTCCTGGTTTCTGTTATTGAAGTTCAATGCCGATGCTACATAGTGGCGATCAGCGTTGTCAAGCACAAATCCGTACAAACAGGAAATAATCCAGATCGTTTACATGTAAGGTAATTCCATTTACACTTGTGAAGCCTCTGGTTGAACCTGAGGGTGAACGGGTATCAGTGGAACAACTTGCATGAACGGTCTGAAAATAGTCTGTCTCGGCGGGGGGCCGGCTTCGCTGTATTTCTCCCTGCTG
>JAPPLI010000086.1:0-132380 GCA_028819495.1 Gammaproteobacteria bacterium
GCACCATGTACCTCATGGCCCTGCTGCTGGCCATCGCGCTGGTCAGCAATGCCCTCATGCGCCCGGTGCACCCCAAACACCACATGACGGAAGAGGAACTGAGGGTCGGACCAGTATAAGACTCTAAAAACAAGACCCCTAAGGCCAAGTCTGTATAAGCCTGTAAATGATTAGCGGCGTGAACGATAATACCGGAAGAGACTGGCGGGAAGCGCTGGCGGTTTACAGTAAGCCGCGCGTCATTGCCATGAGTTTTCTCGGGTTTTCCGCCGGATTGCCGTTCCTGCTGGTATTTTCCACCTTGTCTGCGTGGTTGCGCGATTCCGGGCTGGCCTTGTCCACTATCGGCTTTTTCAGTTGGATAGGCATTACCTACTCGATCAAGGTGTTCTGGGCGCCGGTTGTGGACCGGACGCCGATTTTTCTCCTGACCGGGCGGCTGGGCAAGAGGCGTTCCTGGATGCTGTCGGCCCAGCTCCTGATTGCCCTGGGCCTGGCCGGGATGGCCATGAGCGACCCGCAGGCGCACCTGCAGCAGATCGCGATCTTCGCGCTGCTGGTGGCATTCGGTTCCGCCACCCAGGATATCACTATCGACGCTTACCGCATCGAGGCGGTGGACCGGTTGCTGCAGGGGGCGATGGCGGCCAGCTACGTGTTCGGCTACCGCGTGGCGCTGCTGGTCGCCGGCGCCGGCGCGTTCTACATCGCCGCGGCGCAAAGCTGGCAGTACGCGTATTTCACCATGGCCTGCCTGATGGGTATAGGCGTGGTAACCACCTTGATCATCGCGGAACCGGCCCACCCTGTCTCCGATGCTGCCGGGGAGCTGGAAAGTGAAGTAGGGCGGAAGATGGGAGTGAAAGAGGGAGCACGTATGTTCGACAGGCTGACCGCCTGGTTCGCGAGCGCCGTGGTCAGTCCCTTCGTCGAGTTCTTCCGCAGGAACGGGTTGCTGGCCCTGGTGATCCTGTTGCTGATCGGGACGTTCCGGCTCAGCGATATCACCATGGGCGTGATGGCCAACCCGTTTTACCTGGACCTGGGGTTCAGCAAGATCGAGATCGCCAACATCACCAAGATATTCGGGTTCTTCATGACCATCCTCGGCGCCGGCCTGGGCGGAATTTTCGTCCTGCGCTACGGGATCTACAAACCGCTGCTGGTGGGCGCCATACTGGTGCCCGTCACCAACCTGTTCTTTGTCTGTCTGGCAATGAGCGATCCCGACACGGTCAGCCTGGCCGTTGTGATCAGTATGGACAACCTGAGCGGCGGTTTCGCCACCTCGGCCTTCATCGCCTACCTTTCCAGCCTGACCAATACCACGTACACCGCCACCCAGTATGCCTTGTTCTCATCACTGATGACCCTGCCGGCAAAGATCATAGGCGGTTTTTCCGGCATCGTGGTCGAGGCCGCCGGCTATGCCTGGTTCTTCCTGTACGCCGGAGTACTGGGCGCTCCGGCGTTATTGCTGATCATTTACCTGATGAGGAAACCGCTTTTATCCGCAGATGACGCAGATTAACGCAGATTAAGTTATATAAAATAAATTTGCTCCTATGCTCGTCATGCCGGGCTTGACCCGGCATCTGCGGATAAATCCTCTGCGTCATCTGCGGATAATCATGGTATTTTATGTCCCATGACTGCCCTGCATGAGATCGAATTTTCACTGTTCCTGATTTTTACCGGCGCCGCGATCCTGGCGACCCTGGCCTTGTATGCGCGCCAGGCGGTGATCGTTGCCTATATCGTGCTCGGCGTCATCCTGGGGCCCTGGGGCCTGGGCCTGGTCGATGATCCTGAACTGATAGCCGACATATCGCATATCGGCATCGTGTTCCTGCTCTACCTGCTCGGGCTGGACCTGTTCCCCCAGGAATTGTGGAAGATGCTGGGTGAGGCAATGTGGGTCACGTTGCTGAGTTCGCTCCTGTTTTTTGTCGCGGGTTTCGCCATTGCCCTGGGTTTCAGCTACCCGGTAGCCGAGGCGGTGCTGATCGGTTCCATCATGATGTTCTCCAGCACCATCATCGGCGTGAAGCTGTTGCCCACCACCGCGTTGCACCACCGCCATACGGGACAGATGATCATCAGTGTCCTGTTAATCCAGGACCTGATCGCGATCATCATTCTGCTGATGCTGCAGGGATACGGAAAAAACGACCAGTTGCTGCTCGACATCACCATGCAGATACTTACGCTGCCGTTGTTGATACTTATCTCCTGGTTCTTCGAGCGCTACGTCATCGTCAGGCTGATCCAGCGCTTCGACAAGATCCACGAATACATCTTCCTGCTGGCCATCGCCTGGTGCCTGGCCATCGCCGAGGTGTCCGTGATGCTGGGTCTGTCCCGCGAGATCGGCGCGTTCATCGCCGGCATCACCCTGGCGGCCAGCCCCATCGCCCTGTTCATCACCATGAAGCTGAAACCCCTCCGTGATTTCTTCCTGGTGCTGTTCTTCTTCTCCCTGGGCGCCAGTTTCAACCTGGACATCATCTCGCAAATCATCCTGCCCGCGACCGCGCTCGCGGTCTGCGCCCTGGTCATCAAACCGTTCATCTTTGAGAAGCTGTTTGTCAAGGCCCACGAAAAACGGGCTATTTCCAGGGAAGTGGGCTTCCGGCTGGGGCAGATCAGCGAGTTTTCCTTCCTGATCGCGGTGCTGGCGGCCGAGGCGCGCTTCATTGAGCAGAACACCTCGTACATGATCCAGTTGGCGACATTGATCACCTTTGTCATCTCCTCCGGGATTGTCGTCATGAATTTCCGGACGCCGATTGCAACCTCGGACCGCCTGCGCCGGGATTGATCGGGCGGCAGTTCCTGCTAAATTCCGGGGTCAGAGTAAAATCGCCGAGAACGTTGGTAACAGCAGGACCGGTGGTGATTTTACTCTGACCCCACCCATCTGACCGAGGTTAGCGGGAACCGCTGGTTATCGCACAAACCGGTGTAACCGTTATAATGGCGGGCAATCCCTGTACAACGAAGGAAAATCAATAATGTTCGAAAAGAAAGCGATTACCTCAGTCCCTGTCAATGACCTTATTGCCAGGCGCTGGAGCGGCGTGTCGTATGATCCCACCCGCCCGGTGGAAGCGGAAAAACTCACCGCCTGTGTCGAGGCGGCCAGGTGGGCCCTGTCCTGTTACGGCGCCCAGCCCTGGAACTTCATCATCTGTGATCGGTCCAGGGACGAGGCGGCCTGGAATACTGCCCTGGAATGCCTGGTGGAGGGGAATCGCGGCTGGGCGCGGAATGCGCCCGTGCTGATTCTGGCGGTTGCAGTGGAGCGCTTCAAGCATAACGGCGAGCCGAACCGGTGGGCGCAGTACGATACCGGCGCCGCCGCCATCAGTTTATGCCTGCAGGCCACCGACCTGGGCCTCATGGCGCACCAGATGGGAGGTTTCGACGCAGACAAGTCCATACAGACGTTCGGCATTGCAGACGATCACACGCCCATGGCCATGATAGCGATCGGCTATCAAACGGCGCGGGAGGATGTTCCTGAGGAACGGCAGGAGAGGGAGTTCGCCCCGAGAAAGCGCAATCCGGTCAGTGAGCACTTCTTTTTCGGTAAATGGGGAGCAGGTAATTAACATGGATGGACAGGATAGACAGGATTAGTTCATTCAATATCCTGTAAATCCTGTGCATCAATGTTAAGCCATCATAACCGCCTGCTGGGGCTGGCGGGCCCGTTAATCCTGTCCAACCTGACGGTTGCCCTGCAGGGAATGGTCGATACGGCAGTCGTCGGCCACCTGGATACACCCGCCTACATCGGCGCAGTGGCAGTGGCCGGCGTGATTTTCAGCTTCCTGTACTGGGGCCTGGGCTTTCTGCGCATGGGCACCGTGGGCATCGTCGCCCAGCTCGAGGGAGATGAAAACCCTGATCGGATCAGGTCGGCGCTGCTGCACAGTTGCTTTCTGGCAATCTTCCTGGCCCTGGGCATCCTGGTACTCCAGACCCCTGTCGTTACCATTGGACTGAACCTTGTCGGCGGCACCCCGGACGTCAGGAGTAATGCCGAGGTTTACTTCTACTGGGCGGTCTGGGGCGCGCCTGCCGTATTGCTGAACATGACCTGTATCGGTTGGTTGCTGGGCATGCAGAATGCCCGGGCCACGTTTTACGTCACCGTGCTGATCGGTGTTATGAATATTGTCCTCGATTTTGTCTTTGTCTTCGGCCTGCACCTGGACGTGCGCGGCGTGGCCCTGGCTTCCGTCATAGCCCAGTTCTGCGGCAGCATACTTGCCGCCCTGTTCATCCATGGCGAACTGAAACGGCATCCAGGCCGCTGGCGCAAGGCGGTCATCCTGGACAGGCAGGACTTTACCGCCTTGCTGTTACTGAACCAGAATATCTTCATCAGGACCATGTGCCTGATCTTCGCATTCGCGTTTTTTACCAGGCAGGGGGCGAACCAGGGAGAACTGGTACTGGCGGCGAATGCCATCCTGTTGAACTTCATGTTGCTGGTAGCCCTGGGGCTGGACGGTTTCGCCCAGGCCGCCGAGGCGCTGGTCGGCAGGTCCGTGGGCACAAGAGACCGTGAGCAGTTGCGCGGGGCCGTCAGGGCGACAATGGCCTGGGGTGGCGGCGTTGCGTTGCTGTATTCCCTGCTGTTCATCGGCGCCGGTAATGGGCTGGTGAACCTGATGACGGACATTGAGACCGTCCGGGAAACCGCTTACCTGTTCCTGCCCTGGATGATCGCCGCACCGGTCATATCCGTCTGGTGCTTCCTGCTGGACGGTATATTCATCGGCGCCACCCGGGGCAGGGAACTCAGGAACGCCATGCTGTTTTCGACCTTCATCGTCTATCTTCCCTGCTGGTACCTGTTGCAGGGCCTCGGCAACCACGGTTTATGGCTGGCCCTGATGGCGTTTTTCATTGCGCGCGCGTTGAGCCTGCTCTGGTATTATCGCGCGGCTTCGAACTGGATTGATCAGAATTAACATGGATGTACAGGATAGACAGGATTTATTGTTGTGTTTCAACCGTTCTTACGCTGTTGCAGGCATCTGGCATTATTTATCCTGTATATCCTGTGCATCCATGTTAGTTTATACTGTCCTTTTTTGCATCCATGTAAGACGTGTCCGACATAGAATTCAAGCCGTTGAACATCGCCGTGCTGGTCGTCTCCGATTCGCGCACGGAAAAGACCGACAAGTCCGGAAAACTCCTGGTGCGCAGGTTGGAGGAGTCGGGTCACCGCCTGCATGAAAAGGCCATCGTGCCGGATGATATTTACCTGATCCGTGCAGCGGTTGCGCGCTGGTGCGCCAATACGGAAGTGGATGCGATCCTGGCCACGGGAGGCACCGGTGTGACCGGCCGGGACGGCACGCCTGAGGCTGTTTCCGTCCTGTTCGACAAGGAGATCGAGGGCTTCGGCGAACTGTTCCGTTACCTGTCCTACCAGGAGATAGGCACGTCGTCATTGCAGTCGCGCGCCCTTGCCGGGGTGGCCGGCGGCACCTATGTTTTCTGCCTGCCGGGTTCATCGGGCGCCTGCGCCACTGCCTGGGACAGCATTATCTCGCACCAGCTTGACTTCCGTACCCGGCCCTGCAACCTGGTTGAACTGATGCCGAGACTGAAGGAGGGTTAAGAGGAATGTTGCCGAGTCGTTATCCAGCCGTGCTCTTGATGGCTTGCGTATTCGCCGTATCCCCTGCCTGGGCAGCGGTTTCCTTCACGTTGAAAAATTCCGCTGATTCGATGGTAGGCGCAATGGAGAAAATCAGCGCCAGGCACGAAGACACGCTTCCCGACATAGCCAGGGCCAACGGACTGGGCTTCAGGGAGATCAAGCTGGCCAATCCCGGCGTAGACACCTGGTTGCCCGGTCAGGGCACTGAAATCATGCTGCCGACCCGGTATGTTTTGCCGGGTACTCCCAGAGTGGGCATCGTGCTGAATATACCGGAGATGCGCCTTTACTACTATCCTCCGCAGCATACCGGCCAGGCACCGGAAGTGATCACCCATCCAATCGGGGTCGGCCGCCAGGGCTGGGCGACGCCGTACCTGGATACCCGGATTATCCAGAAGAAGACACGGCCTTCCTGGTATCCGCCGGAATCTATCCGCAAGGAACATGCGGAAATGGGTGATCCGCTACCGAAACGGGTGCCCCCGGGACCGAAAAACCCCCTGGGCAACTATATGATGAGGCTGGGAATGCCCGAGTATATTATTCATGGCACGAACAAACCGTTCGGTATAGGCATGCGCGTCAGCCACGGCTGTATCCGCCTGTATCCTGAAGACATCAAGAGCCTGTACCAGCAGGTCACGCTGAATACTCCGGTGCGCATCGTCAACCAGCCTTACAAGGTAGGCCGGTTAGAAGATAAAATCTACCTGGAAGCCCATCCCTATCTGGAAGAGGACACGGAACAGTTCGAAGGGAACCTGACCAGCGTAGTGGAAATGCTGATAGACATCACCGGCGAAAGGGGATACCAGGTGGACTGGGGTCTGGTGAAAACGGTAATTGCCGAAAGCAACGGCATACCGGTCGAAATCGGGATGGTTATCGCAGAAGATCCGGAAGGCCCGGAGAAACAGGAAATAGTGTCAGTGCAGTGACGCGACCTACACCTTCCGGTGCGCTGTCATGTTACAACGCACCGGACGGAATGTAGTCGTTCAATCAGTCAAGCCGTTACTTCTGCATCGCTTTTTCGAACATGCGATCCAGCTTGCTGGTGTTTTCGTTGCAACAGGCCATCGCAGCATCGGCTGCAGACTGGGCGGCACTTGCCGCATCCATTGCCTGGTTGGCTGCTGCTGCGGCGCTGTTCGCTGCTCCTGCTGCGCTGTCCGCGGCAGAGGCCGCACTGTTCGCTGCGGATTGAGCACTTTCTGCAATTGCCCTGACCTCGTTAAGTTGCTCAACCGTTGCGCAACCTCCCAGTACCATCAGTACAGCCGCAAGAAATGTTACTTTGACTAAGGTTCTCTTCATGTTTTACTCTCCAGTTTGCCCGGTTACAGTGGTTTTAAGCGATTCTGCCAATAATGACGCATTTTTCAAATATAATCAATCCACAAATTAAAACCCTGCTGTTTCATGCGCAGGATAACACAAAATACAAGATATTGTAGTAAATTATCGACGATAATACAAGCAGTAGAGAGAATCCGGATTCTTCAACGGCCCATCCTGCCGGGCGGCATCCGGTAACGCTGCTCATGGTGGTTGTTGATGAACTGGAGCAGGGACTGTTCCAGCCCGGTCACCTGGTTCGCGTCGCAATAATCATCCAGCCAGGTCATGATCTGGTCCAGGTTCATATCCCTGGAAATACTGTAGGTTTCCGCAGCCACGGCATTGTACGCGGTCAGGTATCCCATGACATATTCCCTGTAGGCCTGGTCCATGCCCCCGGCGCGTTCTTTCAGGTAGCGGAAACAGGACTTCTGGCCTTTCCCCCATATTGCATAATTGCCTGACTGGTCCGCAGCCGGGACCTGCAGCGACAGGCCGATGATTAATATACTGATGATAATCCTCATGAACGTTCCTCGCGGATACCTGGATATGCCGGGGTCAGAGTAAGAAATTCGTCAGACATTACTCTGACCCCATGTATCTTATCTATTGATTATGGAAGGGCATCTTCCGGCCGGAAAACTGGGTCTTCAGGAATTCCATTTGGTCGGCCAGTATTTTCCTGTTCGACAGCGCAAGATACTCGGCCCAGTTGGGCACGTACGGCACCGCCAGCAGCGGCATTTTTGCCTCTTCCGGAGTCCTGTTGCCCTTGCGGGTATTGCACGAACGGCAGGCGGTGACCACGTTGGACCAGCGATCCCTGCCCCCGCGGGACATCGGTGTGACGTGGTCCCGGGTCAACTTGTTGTCCCTGGGGTGGGCGCCGCAATACATGCAGATGTGCGCATCACGCAGAAACAGCTCGCGATTGGTCAACGGCGGGACGCTCCGGTAAATATGCTTGTGACTCCTCGAACGTTTGACGGCGATGATGGAATTGATCGATATGGAGGATCGCAAGCCACTGTGCCTCGAGGTGCCGCCATAGAACGTGAAGGTTTCGTCGCCCGCGGTCCAGCCCACCATATCCCGGCAGTACAGGCTTACCGCGTCCTGCCAGGGAACCCAGGTGACCGGTGTTCCGGATATATCCAGTCGTAAGATAAGCGGTGTCATGTGTTAATCTGATAATCCGGTGCCGGATCCCGTCCCTGGAGGTCCGGCGGGTTGCCGTAATTTCCGTGTGGAATACTAATAAACGAAAATTACCAGAATATTAAGATATTACAAGCGATTTTGTGTGAGATAGTTAAGATGAAGGCAATACAAGAGCTGATCGGCATAATGGCGGCGCTGCGCGACCCGGTAACGGGATGCCCCTGGGACAGGCAGCAGACGATGGAAACCATCATTCCGTATACACTGGAAGAAATTTACGAACTGGTCGATGCCATAGAGCGTAACAGCACGGAAGACATCAGGGACGAACTGGGTGATTTGCTGTTCCATATCATCTTCTATTCGCACATGGCGGCCGAAGCCGGCAGTTTCGAATTTACTGACGTGGTGAGCGGCGTCTGCGAGAAACTGGTCCGCAGGCATCCCCATGTTTTCGCCGGGCAGCGGGTTGACACGGTGGAGGAGGTGAAGCGTAACTGGGGAAAGATGAAACGGGAGGAAAACAGCGGGGATTACCTGGGCGATATCGCCAGGACCTTGCCGGCGCTGCAGCGGGCGGAGAAACTGCAGAAACGCGCGGCGCGGGCAGGTTTCGACTGGGACAACCCTGCGCCGGTACTGGCCAAGGTGGAAGAGGAGATCAACGAACTGAAACAGGGTATGGCCGGGTCGGAAGAGCGCTCCCGCCTGCAATCGGAACTGGGCGACGTGTTGTTTGCAACGGTCAATCTCGCCAGGCACCTGCAGGTCAACCCCGAAACGGCGTTGCGCGAGGCAAACAACAGGTTTGAGCAGCGCTTCCGTTTTATTCAGACAAAACTTGAAGAAGCAGGGGAAGACCTGGAAAGCGCCTCGCTGGAGCGAATGGACGAATTATGGGAGGAGGCGAAAATAAAATTCCATAATTCAGAGGCTGACAGGTTGGGATAGTATTTTCAAGACACGCTGTGAATACGTCCATGTACGTTCATTGCGCCCATCCCTGGGCGCAACCCTTCGGGCGGCTGGCGCCGTGCAAATCGTCTGTCCTGACGATTTGTCCCTTCCAGCCATCCATGGCTTCCAGAGGGTCTTGAAAATACTATCCCAACCTGTCCGGTAGATATCTACATGTATCCGATTCGTCATTTCCGAATTAAAGGGGTCAGAGTAAGTTTACTCTGACCCCATCTACCCGATCCGCCATTCCCGCGCACGCGGAAATCCAGTCATACAACAGTCGCTTGCGACACCTTAATTATTCCTTTCCACAATATAAAGCGCTATCTGGCGCAGCATCCCGGCCTCTTCGCCAAAATCCGCCAGGTGGCCCAGGGCCTCGTCCAACGCTTCGCGCGCCGCGCGCTTGGCGCCTTCAAGGCCGAGCAGGTTGGGGTAGGTGGCCTTGTTCCGTTCCAGGTCGGAGCCCTGGGGTTTGCCCAGGGTTTCGGTATCGCTCTCGATGTCCAGCACGTCGTCGTGGATTTGAAAAGCCAGGCCGATACAGTCCGCGTAGCGTGAAACCTTGTCAAAGCGTTGCTCATCGACGCTGCCGGAGCACAACGCGCCCAGTTCCACGCTGGCCCTGATCAGCGCGCCGGTCTTGCGCTCATGCATGTCCTGAAGTTCCTCCAGGCCAAGCATCCTGTTCTCCGCCTCCAGGTCGATGGCCTGCCCGCCGGTCATACCGGTCGGTCCGGCGGCCAACGCCAGGGTTCCGATCATCCTCATGCGTCGTTCGGCTGGAACCGTAATTGCGGGATCCTCCGCCAGCACCTGGAATGCCAGGGCCTGAAGGGCATCCCCGGCCAGGATGGCCGTAGCTTCATTGTAGGCCTTGTGGCAGGTCGGCCGCCCGCGCCGCAGGTCGTCATCGTCCATCGCCGGGAGGTCGTCATGGATGAGCGAATAGGTATGGATCATTTCCACTGCGCAGGCGCAGCCGTCCAACGCAGCCGGTTCGGCGCTGAAAGCCTCGCCGCCGGCGTAAACAAGCACCGGCCTGACACGCTTGCCGCCGCCGAAAACCGCGTAACGAACAGCCTCGTTCAGGGATTCCGGCTTCTCAGTTGCCGCCGGCAGCCAGCGGTCCAGGGCCGCTTCCACACGGGCCTGATAGATTGC
The DNA here is from genome assembly GCA_028819495.1 of Gammaproteobacteria bacterium. Lineage (GTDB taxonomy): Bacteria > Pseudomonadota > Gammaproteobacteria > Eutrophobiales > Eutrophobiaceae > JAAXHV01. The sequence goes on from JAPPLI010000086.1 coordinate 10,319, forward strand.
CAATCGTTCGGTAAATTTCATGAGACTATGGTTCAGTGCAGGTTTGAATAAGCTTTTCAAGACACGCTATGAATACATCCATGTACGCTCCCTTCCAGCCATCCCTGGCTTCCAGAGGGTCTTGAAAAGCTTATCCAAACCTGTCGGAGTTGGCAGGAATCAATTTTAAACCTGCCGTCGTTTATGCATTATCCGCCTGCTCCGCGGCAAACTCGGCCAGTTCAGCAGATTCGTTGTCGCGGGTCAGGATGCGCACTTTCTGCTCGGCCTCCGCCAGGGCCTTCTGGCAGGCCCGGGTCAGGGTTACGCCGCGCTCGAACTGCTTCAGGGACTCCTCCAGGGTGAGATCGCCTTTTTCCATGGTTTCAACAAGCTGTTCCAGTTCAGCCAGCGCCTTCTCAAAATCTATTTCGTTTCTGGTTTCGGACACGAGTGGGTCTCCGGTCGGTGATGGCGGAGATTGTACCGAATATAAGGGGTCAGAGTAAAAATTCTTGTAATGCAGGGGTCAGAGTAAGAAATTCGAAGAATTTTTACTCTGACCCCATCTATCCTTCTTATAGATAGAACCTATGTTCATGATTAATAAATACAATGTAAATGTCCTGTTAATCAAGTTGACACTATCGGCGGGATTAGTAAAATTCCTATTGAACAACACCCGTTTAAATCATCATAAAACCAGAACAGATCACACCAGGAGATAGCAAGATGAGTTTGAAAGGCACCAAAACCGAAGACAACCTGAAAGCGGCGTTTGCCGGCGAGTCACAGGCCAACCGTCGTTACCTGTATTTTGCACAAAAAGCGGACGTGGAGGGCTTCAATGACGTATCCGCGGTATTCCGCTCGACTGCAGAAGGCGAAACCGGCCATGCCCACGGCCACCTGGAATACCTGGAAGAGGTAGGAGACCCCGCAACGGGCGAGCCGATTGGTTCCACCGAGAACAACCTGAAGGCCGCCATTGCCGGTGAAACCTACGAGTACACCGATATGTATCCGGGTATGGCAAAGACTGCACGGGACGAAGGTCTGGACGAGATCGCCGACTGGTTCGAGACACTCGCCAAGGCGGAACGCTCCCATGCCAACCGTTTCCAGAAGGCCCTGGACAACCTCGACGCGTGATTTGAGCAGGCCTGAGCAATGCCGAGCCGGGCCTGTGCCCGGCTCTTTTTTAACCGCAACTGAAACAACTCCATGAGTGTCGATATCCGAGAAGGCAGCCTGGAGGCTCCGACCCGCCATCCCATTGAGTGGAAACAGCCGGACTACTACGACCGGGAGGCGCTGAACGCGGAACTGGAGCGCGTCTTTGACATCTGCCACGGCTGCCGCCGCTGTGTCAGCCTGTGCAATGCATTTCCCACCCTGTTCGACCTGGTCGATGAGTCGGACACCATGGAGGTGGACGGCGTGGCAAAGGAGGATTACGGCAAGGTCGTTGAACACTGCTACCTGTGCGATCTCTGCTACATGACCAAGTGCCCCTACGTGCCTCCCCACGAGTGGAACGTCGATTTTCCGCACCTCATGCTGCGCGCCAAGGCCGTGAACTTCAGGGAAGGCGGGACAAAATGGCGCGACAGGGTATTGACTTCGACAAAGACCGTCGGCAACCTGGCCGGCATCCCCGTTGTTGCCCAGGTGGCGAACGCGGCGAATAAAACCCGGCCGCTGCGCAAGCTACTGGAAAAAACCGTGGGCATCCATGCCGATGCGCCCTTGCCGGAGTTCCATTCCAGACCGTTCCGGAGCAGGGTGAAGGGCAGCCAGCCAGCGCCGCTCACGGCTCAGGCGGCCGGCCGCACCACCGGCAAGGCGGCCCTGTTCGTGACCTGTTACTGCAACCGGAATACGCCCGGGGTGGCGCAGGACCTGGTCGCCGTGTTCGAGCATAACGGCATACCGGTCACCCTGGCGCAAAAGGAAGAATGCTGTGGCATGCCGAAGCTGGAACTGGGCGATCTCGAAGCGGTGGAGCGGGCCAAAAACGTCAACGTGCCCCAGCTTGCGGCGTTGGTGGACCAGGGCTGGGACATCGTTGCCCCCATCCCTTCCTGCGTATTGATGTTCAAGCAGGAACTCCCCCTCATGTTCCCCGGTGATGAGGTAGTGGAGAAGGTCCGCCAGGCGTTTTACGACCCGTTCGAATACCTCATGCTGCGCCACAGGGAAGGGAAGCTGAATACGGATTTCAGGCATTCCCTGGGTAAAGTCGTCTACCACGCGCCCTGCCACCAGCGGGTGCAGAATATCGGCCTGAAGACCCGCGATATACTGGCGCTGGTCCCGGATACGGAGATCGACGTGATCGAACGCTGCTCAGGCCACGACGGCACCTACGCGGTCAAGGCCGAAAGCCACGACATATCGACAAAAATATGCCGCCCGGTGGTGAACAAGGTGAAGCAGGCCGAAGCGGACCATTATGTCAGTGATTGCCCCATGGCGGGCGCGCAGATTCAGAACGGCATGGGTGAGGGACAGACAGGGGCTGCTGAATCTGCGTTTTCCCTGCTGAGAACTGCCTACGGCCTGTAAGCCATGCCGGAAAAACTGGGCAGAAAAGACCTCTACACGCTGGAAAAATACGCGGAAATCCGCAACGATTTCCGGGCCGGCGTAATGGCGCACAAGAAGGCGCGGCGCCTGGCGCTGGGCGCCAATGCCAACCTGTATTTTGAAGACCGCTTCACCATCCAGTACCAGGTGCAGGAGATGCTGCGCATTGAGAAGATCTTCGAGCGCGACGCCATCGAAGAGGAACTGGCGGCCTACAACCCGCTGATCCCGGACGGGCACAACTGGAAGGCCACGTTCATGCTGGAATACGACGACCCCGCCGAACGCAGTGATATGCTGGCAAAGCTGGTCGGTGTAGAGGACTGCGTCTGGATGCGCGTCGGCGCCGGCCCGGTCATCACGCCGGTCTGTGACGAAGATCTGGAGCGCGCCACCGGGGACAAGACCTCATCCGTGCACTTCATGCGTTTTGAATTGTCGCCGGAGGACATCGGCGCGCTGAGGCAGGGCGCGGAAATATCCGCAGGCATCAGCCACGCGGAATACACCTGCCAGGTAGCGCCCATCCCGGCGGAGATACGCGAGTCGCTCGTTAAGGATTTAAGCGAATGAAAAAAGGGGTCAGAGTAAGAAATTCGTCAGAATTTTTACTCTGACCCCATCTATCGTCATTCCCGCGCAGGCGGGAATCCAGTATAATAAGACAACCGCCAAAGGCGGCTCATTTCCGAGCATTTACGAGGACACCCACACTTGGCTGATACCTACGCCGCCGCCGATATCGAAGTATTGACCGGTCTGGAACCGGTGCGCAAGCGGCCGGGCATGTACACCGATACTTCCCGGCCCAATCACATGGTGCAGGAAGTGGTGGACAACAGCGTCGATGAAGCCATCATCGGCCATGCCAACAAGGTCGAGGTCACCCTGCACAAGGACGACTCCGTCACGGTGACGGACAACGGCAGGGGCATGCCCGTGGACATACACCCGGGCGAGAAACTTCCGGGCGTGGAAGTCATCCTCACCCGCCTGCACGCGGGGGGCAAGTTCTCCGAGAAGAATTACCGGTTCTCGGGCGGACTGCACGGCGTAGGCGTGTCCGTGGTCAACGGCCTGTCGAAACACCTGGAGGTCTGGGTAAAGCGGGATGGGCACGAATACAATATGGCCTTTGCCGGCGGCAAGCCGGTCGGCCCGCTGGAGGTGGTAGGGGAGGTCGGTAAACGCAACACCGGCACGACTCTGCGCTTCTGGCCGGACCCGGCTTATTTCGATTCCGTCAAGGTGGCGAGGGCGAAGCTGAAACACCTGCTACGCGCCAAGGCGGTGTTATGTCCCGGCCTGACGGTCAGGCTCGATGATGAAGCCGCCAACGAACAGACGGAATGGCACTACGAGGACGGCATCAGCACTTATCTCTCCAGCATGCTGTCCGGCGTCGAATTGCTGCCCGTGGAACCGTTTACCGGCCACATGCAAGGCAATGACGAGCAGGTGGACTGGGCCGTGCACTGGCTGCCGGAACCCGGCGACCTGATCACCGAGAGTTACGTGAACCTGGTTCCCACCACCCAGGGCGGCACCCACGTCAACGGCCTGCGCCAGGGACTGCTGGAAGCCTTCCGGGAATTCTGTGAGTCGCGCAACCTGTTGCCCCGCGGCGTCAAGCTGAGCGCGGAGGACGTCTGGGATCGCTGCTCCTACCTGCTCTCGGTGAAGATGGACAACCCCCAGTTCCTGGGCCAGACCAAGGAACGGCTGGCCTCGCGGGAATGCTCCACCTTCGTGTCCGGCGTGGTGCGCGATAACCTGAGCCAGTGGCTGCACCAGCACGTGGAGACCGGCGAGCGCATCGCCGAACTGGCCATCCGCCACGCCCAGAGCCGCCTGAAGGCGAGCAAGAATGTCGTGCGCAAGAAGGTCACCAGCGGCCCTGCGCTGCCCGGCAAGCTGGCGGACTGCGCCAGCCAGTCCGCCGAACACAGCGAGCTGTTCCTGGTGGAAGGGGACTCCGCCGGCGGTTCCGCCAAGCAGGCCCGGGACCGGGAATTCCAGGCGGTCATGCCGTTACGGGGCAAGATCCTCAACACCTGGGAAGTGGAACCGGGCGAGGTGCTGTCCTCGAAGGAAGTCCATGACATCTCGGTGGCCCTCGGCGTGGACCCGGGTTCCGACGACCTGTCCCGGCTGCGCTATGCCCGCATCTGCATCCTGGCCGATGCGGATTCCGACGGCCTGCACATCGCCACCCTGCTGTGCGCGCTGTTCCTGAAGCATTTCCGTCCGCTCGTGCGCGCCGGCCACGTGTTCGTGGCCATGCCGCCCCTGTACCGGATAGACGCCGGCAAGGAGGTGTTCTACGCCCTGGACGATTCGGAAAAATCCGGCGTGCTGGATCGCATCGCCGCGGAGAAGATCAAGGGCACGGTCAACGTGCAGCGCTTCAAGGGCCTGGGCGAGATGAACCCCATACAGTTACGCGAGTCCACCATGGCGCGGGAAACGCGCCGCCTGGTCAAACTCACCCTGCCGGAAGACAACAAGCCGGACCGTATGATGGACATGCTGCTGGCAAAGAAACGCGCCTCGGACCGCAAGGACTGGCTGGAGAGCAAGGGCGATCTGGCGACGGTATGAAAGTATTTCGTGGAGTCTTGGGGACACAATAATGCCGGAAAATCTTAGCCTGGATTTCGAGCAGAACGAAACCCGGCCGCTGCACGAATTTACCGAAAAGGCATACCTGGACTATTCCATGTACGTCATCCTGGACCGGGCGCTGCCGCATATCGGCGACGGGTTGAAGCCGGTGCAGCGGCGCATCATCTATGCCATGTCGGAACTGGGGCTGAGCGCGGCCGCCAAGTTCAAGAAATCGGCCCGCACGGTGGGGGACGTTATCGGCAAGTTCCATCCCCACGGGGATACCGCCTGCTACGAGGCCATGGTGCTGATGGCGCAGGAGTTCAGTTACCGCTATCCCATCATCGACGGCCAGGGGAACTGGGGTTCCATGGACGACCCCAAGTCGTTTGCGGCCATGCGTTACACGGAATCCAGGCTCAAGCCCTACAGCCAGGTTTTGCTGGCGGAACTGGGGCAGGGGACGGTGGACTGGGTCCCCAATTTCGACGGCACCCTGAAGGAGCCGAAACTGTTGCCGGCGCGCCTGCCCAACATCCTGCTGAACGGCGCCACGGGCATCGCCGTGGGCATGGCGACGGACATCCCGCCCCACAATATCAGGGAGGTGGCCGGCGCTTGCATCCGCCTGCTGGAGCGGCCCCGGAGCACGTTGGAGGACCTGTTCGAACACGTCAAAGGCCCGGACTTCCCCACCGAGGCGGAGATCATCACGCCGGCGCAGGAACTCCGGGAAATCTATCGCACCGGTACCGGTTCGGTGAAACTGCGGGCCAGGTGGGAGAAGGAATCCGGGAACGTCATCGTGACCGCGCTGCCGTACCAGACCTCCGGCAACAAGATCCTGGAACAGGTGGCCGCGCAGATGCAGGCGAAGAAACTGCCCATGCTGGAAGACCTGCGCGACGAATCCGACCATGAAAACCCCACCCGGCTGGTGTTTATCCCGCGCTCCAACCGCGTCAACCTGGCGGAACTGATGTCGCACCTGTTCGCCACCACGGACCTGGAACGCAGTTACCGGGTCAACCTGAACATGATCGGCATCAACGGGCGGCCCCGGGTCAAGGGCCTCAAGACCATCCTGCAGGAATGGCTGGAATACCGCACCGAGACGGTGCGCCGGCGCCTGCAGCACCGCCTGGAGCAGGTGGAACAGCGCCTGCACGTCCTCGAAGGCCTGATGACAGCCTACCTGAACATCGACGAAGTGATCCGGATCGTGCGCGAGGAAGACGACCCCAAGCAGGAACTGATGCGGCGTTTCGACCTGTCCGACGCCCAGGCGGAGGCCATCCTCGACCTCAGGTTGCGCCGCCTTGCAAAACTGGAGGAGATAAAGATCCGGGGCGAACTGGACGAGTTGCAGGAAGAACGGGAGTCGTTGCAGCAGGTACTGGGTTCGGCTACCCGTCTGAAGAACCAGGTGAAGGAGGAAATCCGGGCCGACATGGAAAAGTTCGGCGATGCGCGGCGCTCCCCCCTGGAACAGCGGGAAGAAGCCCGGGCGCTGGATGAGACTCAACTGATGCCCACGGAACCGGTGACGGTTATCCTGTCCGGGAAAGGCTGGGTCAGGGCCGCGAAAGGCCACGATATCGACCCGGAAACCCTGACTTACCGGGCCGGCGACGATTTCAGGCAGGCCGCCACTGGGCGCAGCAACCAGTTTGCCGTGTTCCTTGATTCGACCGGGCGCTGTTATTCCATCGCTTCGCACGTCCTGCCGTCCGCGCGCAGCCATGGCGAACCGGTGTCCGGTTGGGTGACGCCGCCGGATGGCGCCGCCTTCGTCGGCGTTATGCTGGGAGAAAGCGACCGGTTGTATTTCCTTTCCACCGACGCCGGTTACGGCTTCGTCACCAGGCTGGGCGACCTGTACGTGAAGGCGAAAGCCGGCAAGGCCGTGCTGAACGTGCCGCATTCCGCGCTGATCCTGCCGCCCGTACCGGTAACCGACCACAAACAGGACCTGGTGGCCGCCGTGAGTTCCGAGGGCCGCATGCTGGTGACGGACCTGGCGGAGTTCCCGCAACTGGCCCGGGGCAAGGGCGTCAAGGTCATGCAGGTACCGCCGGCCAGGCTGAAGAACCGGGAAGAATACCTGGTCGCTCTCACCGTATTCGGGAAAAAAGACAAGCTGCGCCTGGTATCCGGCAAACGCCACCTGACCTTGAAACCGAAGGACTGGAACCATTATCATGGCGAACGCGGCCGCCGCGGCAACGTCCTGCCGCGGGGCTACCGGCAGGTTTCATCCATCAAACCGAAGTGAAGGACACATGGTTAACCACAGCACCAACGAATTCAGGCCCGGCCTGAAACTGACCATCGACGGCGACCCCTGTACCATTCTCGACAGCGAGTTTGTCAAACCGGGCAAGGGCCAGGCATTCACCCGCATCAAAATACGCAACCTGAAAACCGGCAGGGTGCTGGAAAAGACCTATAAATCGGGTGAGAGCGTTCCCGCAGCAGACGTGATGGACGTGGAGTTGCAGTACCTCTACAACGATGGTGATATCTGGTATTTCATGGACACGGGCACCTATGACCAGGTCGAAGTCGGCAGAACCGCGCTGGGCGATGCCGGCCAATGGCTGACGGGGGAGGAGATATGCGGGGTGACCTTGTGGAACGGCGCGCCGTTGACCGTGCAGCCGCCCAACTTCGTCGAACTCACGATTACCGAAACCGATCCGGGCGTACGCGGCGACACGGCCTCCGGCGGCACCAAACCAGCCGTCCTAGAAACCGGCGCTACGGTCAAGGTCCCCTTGTTCGTGGAGCAGGACGAGAAAATCAAGGTGGATACCCGCACGGGTGAGTACGTAAGCCGTGTGAAAAGCTGAGTCCGTGCAGACCCCGGCGGACATCCTCGGCGAACACGGCGCCATAGCAGGCCTGGTCCCTGACTTCACGGTCCGGCCCCAGCAGGTGGAGATGGCCGAGGCCATCCGGGAGGCGATAGACAACGGCGAATCGCTGATCTGCGAGGCCGGCACCGGGACTGGCAAAACCTTTGCCTACCTGGTTCCGGCGCTACAGTCCGGCTACAAGGTGATCATCTCCACCGGTACCAAGCACCTGCAGGACCAGCTTTTTACCCGCGACCTGCCCCTGGTGCGCAAGGCCGTCGGGCGGGCGCTCAACGTTGCCTTGCTGAAGGGACGGGCAAATTACCTGTGCCTGCACCGGTTGAAACAGGCGGAGACCGACCCGCGCCGGCTGGACAAGCAGGGGAGGAGTTACCTGGCCGATATCCGCGCCTGGTCGCAACGCACCTCCAGCGGCGACCTGGCCGAGTTGACCCATATCCCGGAAGACGCTTCCGTCAGGCCCGCCTGCGTTTCCACCGTGGATAACTGCCTGAACCAGGACTGCGATTTTTACGATGACTGTTTCGTATTCCGCGCCCGGCGCCGCGCCGCGGACGCGGACCTGGCCGTGGTCAACCACCACCTGTTCCTGGCGGACATGGTGTTGAAGGAGGCCGGTTACGGCGAGTTGCTGCCCTCCGCCGAAGTGGTGATATTCGATGAGGCGCACCAGTTGCCGGAACTGGCTTCGCAGTTTTTCAGCGAGACCCTGGGTAGCCGGCAACTGCTGGAGCTGGTGTCCGACACCAGGACGGCGTACTTTGAGGAAGCCGCGGACCTGCCTGGTTTTCCCGAGATGCTGGACCAGTTTCAAAAAGCAATCCGCGACCTGGTGCTGAGCTTCCCGCGGGAGGACAGCCGGGCCGCCTGGGCCGGGATCAAGGAGAAGGAGGAGGTGGCCGCCGCATTATCGGTCCTGCTGGAGAAAATGGCCGGCGTCCACAAGGTGCTGGAGGATTTCGCCGCCAGGGGCAAGGCGCTGGACAACTGCCACAAGCGGGTGGTTGCGGCATCGGCGTTGCTGGATCGCTTCAATGAGCGGGAGGAGGATGAGTTCATCCGCTGGGTGGAGATACGCGGCAAGGGATTTTACCTGCACCAGACGCCCCTGGACATTGCCGGCGTGTTCCGGTCGCGCATGGAGGAATTTGAGTGCATGAACGTGTTTACCTCGGCCACCCTGAGCGTGAACCGGCAGTTTGACTATTTTTCCGCGCGCCTTGGGCTGGAAGAGGTCGAGGCGCGCGGTTGGGACAGCCCGTTCGATTTCAAGGCGCAGTCCCTGCTGTACCTGCCCCGGGGCCTGCCCGATCCGAGGTCCGTGGAATTCACCGGGGCGCTGGTGGAAAAGGCGGTCCCGCTGCTGCAACTGACCAGGGGGCGGGCGTTTTTCCTGTTTACCAGCCACCGCGCGCTGCGCCAGGCCGCCGGGTTGATCGGCGAGGCGCTGGATTATCCCATCCTGGTGCAGGGGGATGCGCCGCGCACCGAACTGCTGGAAACCTTCAGGTCCACCCCCCATTCGGTGCTGCTGGGCACCAGCAGTTTCTGGGAAGGCGTGGACGTCCGGGGCCAGGCCCTGTCCTGCGTGATCATCGACAAGCTGCCGTTCGCCTCGCCCGGCGACCCGGTACTGAACGCGAGGTTGACCCGCATGGAGGAGCAGGGCGGGAACCCGTTCCTGGAGTACCAGGTGCCCGAAGCGGTGCTGGCGTTGAAACAGGGCATCGGCCGCCTGCTGCGGGACAGCAGCGATTACGGGGTGCTGATGATCGGCGACCCCAGGCTCAGGACCCGGCCCTACGGCAGGATTTTCCTGAACAGCCTGCCGGAGATGGCGCATACCGGGGAATTGCGGGACGTGGAGGCGTTTTTCAGGGGGCACGCGGCGACGAAGGATCATATATAATAGTTTTATACGTAACGACATAAATCGCACCGCCTTCGTCATTCCCGCGCAGGCGGGAATCCAGTAGACAAAACTCCTTGTAAGGAATGTTTTTTCATTGGATTCCCGCCTGCGCGGGACGAACGTGGGCGCAGATAGCAGGGGTCAATTTTACTCTGACCCCATATGCGGAGGGCGCGGGATGATCAGTCGACACTGTAATATTTCAGTTCTTTTTACTGCATTTATATTTCTGGCCGGAGCGTTCCCTTCGCCGGTTGCGAACGCGCAGGAAGCGCCACACCATAGCGATATGATTCCCATGTTTGAAGAGGTTGTGGTGACGGCGCGCAAACGCGAAGAAACCATATTTGACGCGCCGCTGTCGGTCAGCGCGCTGGGAGCCGGTCAGATAGAAGCGCGCAAATTGCGCGGCCTGACTGACCTGGCGGTGAGCATGCCCAACGTGGCCCTGGATGAAGTGGGCACTCTCAGGGGAATATCCAACTTTTCCATACGCGGCCTGGGTGTGAACAGTTCCATCCCGTCCATCGATCCCACCGTCGGCATTTTCGTGGACGGCGTTTACCTTGGCACGAACAGCGGCTCCGCATTCGATATGTTTGACCTGGAAAGCATCCAGGTCCTGCGCGGCCCCCAGGGTATCCTGTTCGGGCGCAACGTGACCGGCGGCGCCATCCTGGTAAATACCCGTCAGCCCGGTGACGAGTTCGAGGCGCGCCTGCGCACCGCGCTGGACGGGGGGGGCGACGGCGGTCTCAACAAGTACCTGATGGGTAGTATGAGTGGGCCCGTAAGCGACAGCTTCAGCGTCGGCGTCACGGCCTACTACAACGATGATGACGGCTGGTTCGAGAACAAGCTGAACGGCAATGACTTCGGCGCGCTGGAACAGGTGATGTTTCGTCCCGTCCTGGTCTGGACCCCCGGAGACGGGGTGGAACTGGTAATACGTTACGAGTACCGTGAAACCGAAGGCGACGGTTCCCCCTCGCAGGCGCATACCAACGGTCTGGGGATCGACGGAAGTCCGGCAAACTTTGACCGCGACAGCCACGATTTCTCCATAGATGAAGAAGGTTTTCTGGATGGCGAAACCCATTTTGTGAGCGCGGAACTGAACCTTAAAGCCGGTGAGAACGGCGTGATTACCAATATTTTCGGCTATCAAAGCTCCGAATCGGATGGGCTGAGCGACATCGATGCCCAGCCCATCAACCTGTTCCACGGCACCGGTAGCACGGATGCGGAGCAGGTGAGCAACGAACTGCGCTATAACGGCGTCTTTGCCGGACGCGTCAACCTGACTGCGGGCGTGTTCTATTTCAACAACGATATCGTTTACCATGAGCGGCGCAACCTGCTCGGATTGCTGACCCCGGACGGGTCGCCGGCACTGCTCCAGGATGGCGGCGGCGAGTACGAGGTGGAAACCATAGGGGTGTTCGCGGCGGTTGACTACGACCTCAACGACCTGTTGACATTCAGCGCCGGTCTGCGTTACACGTCCGAGGAAAAGGAAGCCGCAATAGCCTCCCTGATCAGGAATGTGAACTCGCCCTGCAACGTGCTGGAAGGCACCTGTGTGTTTGATTTTATCGACGACGAAAAGTGGGATAGCTGGTCTCCGAAAGTGGGGATGACCTGGCATGTCTCTGACGCTGCGCGCATCTACGCGCACTGGACCCGCGGTTTCCGTTCCGGTGGCTACAACCTGCGCAATACTGCCATCGATACCGTAAACTTCGGGCCGGGACCGTTTGACGAGGAGACCGTGGATAACTATGAGATCGGCTTCAAGTACAGTTTCAGGCAAGGCTACCTCAGCGGCGCGCTGTTCTTCAATGATATTGAGGACATGCAGCGGGAGGTCAACCTCCCCGATCCGGTCTCCGGCGTTGTCCAGGTGGTCAAGAATACCGCGGACGCCGAAATCCTCGGTATTGAACTGGACGGCGCCCTCAACCTGGCGGAAAACCTGCAGGCTACCGGATCCGTCGGCTGGCTGGATCCCGAGTACAAAAAAGTAAGGTTTGACCTCAACGGCGACGGCATGATTGACGGGCGCGACAAGGACCTGGACCCGCCCCGCGCCGCGGACTGGACCTGGAGCCTGGGTCTCAGGCACCGCCTGCAGGCCGGGGACCTGGGTTATGTGGCCACGCGGGTCAGTTACTCCTACCGGGATAAATCGTTCTTCACCGACAACAACCTGGGCTACATCCTCTCGCAGAAGATCCTGGACGCCGGCCTGGACTTCCACCTGGGAAACGGCCATTGGGTGTTCTCAATCTACGGCAAGAACCTGCTGAATGAAGTCAAGCACGGCGGCGATACCCAACTCCCCTCAAGGCTGGGCCCCATCCCCCTGGGCGGCGCCTACGGCCCCCTGGCCAAGGGCCGGGTCATGGGAGGCGAGGTGACGTTTACGTTCTGACTGGGGACAGATTTAAAATCTGTCCCCTGCAAATCTGTCCCCTTCTGTGTAATCAGTCCGTCGCTGTATTTACTTTGAAAATCGGGAGTTCAAGTACGGATTTTCAAGGTTTAAGGATATTTTTTATGTAATAATGGACTTGAACTCCAGAATTGCATAAATTAGAATACCTCCATGATTAAGCGGCACATTTTCGCCGAACTCCAAAAACTGCTTGGTGAATACCCGGTAGTGACTATCCTGGGTCCAAGACAGGCAGGCAAGACGACCCTGGCGCGTGAGATGCTGAGCGGCTACGAATATTGCAACCTTGAAGCCCCTGAAGTCCGTCAACTGGCCCTCGATGATCCCAAGGCCTTTCTGGCGCGGCTTAAAGGCGATACCATTATCGATGAAATTCAAAGGGCGCCACACCTGCTCAGTTATATCCAGGTCATCGTTGATAACGAGCAGCGTAACGGCCGCTTTGTACTGACTGGTTCCCACCAGTTGGCGCTACGGGAAGCGATTACCCAGTCGCTTGCGGGCAGGACCAGTATCCTGAACCTGTTCCCTTTTTCTATCGCTGAACTGTTTGATGCCGGCATCTCTTTTGAATTGCCGGAGGAGTTCATCTACCAGGGCTTTTTGCCGCGCATTTATGATCAACACCAGCGGCCAACGCCGGCCTGGTCGAATTATTACCAGACCTACGTGGAACGCGACGTGAGACAACTGATCAATCTCAAGGATTTTTCGCTGTTTGAAAAATTCATGAAGCTGCTGGCTGGTCGTGTCGGCCAGTTAATGGATTGTACGCGCCTTGCAAACGAAACAGGAGTAAGCGTAAAAACAGTGAAAAGCTGGCTGTCCATACTGGAAGTTTCCTTTATTGTTTACAAGTTGTCTCCTTATTTTGAAAATTTCGGAAAGCGCGCGGTGAAATCCCCCAAGTATTATTTTATCGACACCGGATTGCTGGCATTTCTGCTGGGCATTGAGAAACCTGAACAGGTATACAGGGACCCGCTGCTGGGACAGATGTTTGAGAACCTGGTAGTCATTGAGTGTCTCAAATCGCGGGCCAACCAGGGCAGACTGCCGAACCTGTACTTTTACCGGGACAGTAATGGCAACGAAGTGGATATCCTGTTCCAGAACGGCAGGGACCTGGTAGCGATAGAGGCGAAATCAAGCGCCACCTACACGGCCTCCCTGCTGAAGGGATTGAAGAAGATGGCGTCCGTGGCGCCGGCAATAAAGCGTTCCTGCTTGGTATATTCGGGCGACGCTTTTGAGTTCAGCGACTCCGTTACGGCGTTGAAATATGACCAGGTCAACCGGATTTTTTCTGAAAACTGAGTAAGTTATTCTGTTGACATTTTTCCCATATTGATTTTACGTCAGGAGTGAACATGACTTGTTTGACTATAACAGGACTTGATGATGATACGCTGAGGAGGTTACGGGTCCACTTCGCTCTGCCTGCCCATACCATCACCGAACTCTACCGCTGGCGGGTCGAGCTGTTCTTCAAATGGATCAACCCCTGTATCAACTACTTACGCAGAGCGACAAAAAAGCAGACCACTATGATACACTTAACCAATTGAATTTATTCGATTAATTCTTGGGACAGTAATGAATTCATCATTATGCCAGCCAAGTGGCCCATTAGACGTGCGGACTTGGAAGGGTTGAACCCAATCTCATGTACCAACCGGTTTTTCACCTCGCCATAGGTGATCAATGAGCGTTGATGAGCCGCTGTTATTAGCCATCTTGCCAGCGGTTTAACTGCATTTTCTTCTAGGTTTTCATCTGTCCATTTCATCGTTGATGCGTCCCGAATTTAAACAGGTAACAAAGGATAATACGATATTTCGGATCATCACAAATTTTCAAAACCCTCTTTGTTTTTTTGTATAAGATATTATACAATCCATTCTATGGAAAGGATTTTTAAGCCAATCTGGTGGATAGGACAGAGCAAGGACGAACTGATGGCCTTTCCGAAAAGCGATATCCGGATGCAAAAGAGAACCTGAAATGAAACAGCATTTAACTACCGGAAGCGTGTTCGATGATCTGGAACCTGATCCGGGTAAAGCTGAGCAGTTGAAAATCAAAGCAGCCCTGTTCGACGCCATTATTGCTTACATCAAGGAAAATGGTTTGACACAGGAGCAGGCAGCCGAAATTATGGGCGTGCAGCGTTCGCGTATCGGTGACGTGTGCAGGGGAAAGATGTCCGGGTTCTCAATTGATGCCCTGATTTCCATGACGGCGAGGGCCGGTCTGCATCCGCTTCAAGTCGCCGCCTGACAGCTTGTATCAGAGCCAGGGATTGTTTTACCGCATTCCTCCCTGCACAGGGATGGCAGGATTCTGTCAGATACGAGGAGGACAGATTTAAAATCGATCTTGTCCGTTTTCCCGGCATTCAAAGCCAACAGAAAGTTGAATTTTATTACGTCGAATATATAATATATGACACAAACGCAGTCGGGCACATATTAGCTTATTGGTATTCCTGTTATGAAAACAGAGATTGTTATTCACGCCGCAGAGGAAGGTGGTTATTGGGCCGAGGTTACTTCGATCCCCGGGTGTGTTACACAAGGGGATACTATTGAGGAATTGGCTTTCAATTTAAAAGAAGCTATCGACGGATGTTTGTCTGTTATGGCTGACAATGTGAAAACCATCCTGGATCAGGGTTTACAGGAGACTGATTTTGAAGGCAATAAGCGGAAAGAGGTTGTGTTATCTTCTCCGGCAGAAAGGGTGGCAGCATAAGCGTACTACCAGCAGTCACCATATTTATTCAAAAAAGGGAGAGTATTACGCGATTTCGATACCAGTTCATGGCAGCAAATCTCTGAAGATTGGACTACAGGGAAAGATAATGAAGATAGCAGGCATTGAAGAATCTGAATTATAGCCAACCTCACCCCGCCCCCCACAACAACAACCCGCCGCCGAACAGGAACAGGGTCAGCAGGAAGATCACGAAGGTGTAACCCATGATCTGGCGCATGTGCAGGCCCGCGATCGCCAGCAGGGGGATGGTCCAGAAGGGCTGGACCATGTTGGTCCACTGGTCGCCGTAGGAGATGGCCAGGACAATGATGGAGGGGTCCACCCCCAGATTTTGCCCCGCTTCAATGAAGATCGGTCCCTGTACCGCCCACTGGCCGCCCCCTGACGGGATGAACATGTTGACCAGGCCGGCGCACAGAAACGCGAAAAAGCTGAGTGTCTGCGGGGTGGCGATCGCGGTGAACCAGTCGGAAATGATACCGGCGAGGCCGGTGCCCTGCATCATGCCCAGGATGCCGGCATAGAACGGGTACTGGATGAGCACCGGTCCGATGGTCGAACTCGCGTTGTTGATCAGCCGGACGTAGTGGGATGGTGATCTGGCAAGCAGCAGACCGGCGCCCAGGAACGACCAGTTCACCAGGTTCAGGTTGAGGTGGAACCCCCTGGCATAGAAGCTATAGCCGATATAGCAGAACAGGCCCGCGCCGAGCAGCAGGGTGAGAGGCCGCATGGCGTCGAGGTACTGGGCAAAAGTCCGCCGCTCCGGCGCGCCGGCCGGTTCCTGGACGCGTTCTTCGAGCAACGCCGGGTCGATTTCGAGCAGCTCCCGTTCATGGGGCCGCATCAGCGGGCAGACCATGCAGATGACAGCCAGGGTGATCAGCGCCAGAAGGCCGTTGTGCAGGGTGAATACGGTCTCGGTGATCGGGATGATGCCGATTTCAGCTTCCAGCGAATGGCCCGCGGTGGCGACAAACAGGCCGGCAGATGAGGAGTAGCCCATGTGCCAGATGACGAAACCGGCGTAGGCGGATGCCACCAGCAGCGGGTAGTGGATGCGGATGCCTCTTGCAGAGCATTGCCTGGCAACCTCCCGCGCCACGGTGGCGCCCACGATCAGCCCCAGGGACCAGGCAAGGAGCGAACCTATGCCGGCGCTGAACGCGACCAGGGCGTAGGCGCCCGCGGCGCTGTTGGGGATATTGCCGATGCGTTTCAACAGGGCCTGCACCTTGTCGGTGTGGGCCAGCGCGTGGGCCGTCAGCAGGGTAATGCAGATCTGGGCGGTAAACGCCAGCAGGCTGGGCAGTCCGTCGCCCCAGGCGGACAGGGCGACGGCCGGCGTCGCGTCCGCCAGGAGCAGGGACAGCAGGAAGGTGAGCGCGGAGAGCAGGACCACGAATACGAACGGGTCGGGGTAGTAACGCTCTACGAAGGCGACAAAAGGCCGGGCCAGGATCTGAAAAAAATGCACGATTGTTCTCTTGAATTTGGAGTCAGAAATGTGGGGTCAGAGTAAAAATTCTGACGAATTTCTTACTCTGACCCCTGATATCTGAATCACGACACAATAATCCTGTATATCCTGTCCATCCATGTGAATTAAATTTGTTTAAAACTCCAGGTGGTTCGGGGTACGCGGAAACGGGATCACGTCCCGGATATTGCTTGCGCCGGTCAGCAGCATCAGCAAACGTTCAAACCCCAGGCCGAAACCGCAGTGGGGCGCAGTGCCGTACTTGCGCATGTCCAGGTACCACCAGTAGTCCTCCGGGTTGAAACCCAGCTCTTTAATACGCCGGTACAGGGGGTCATAACGTTCCTCCCGCTGGCTGCCGCCGATGATCTCGCCGATGGATGGCACCAGCACGTCCATGGCGGCGACGGTCCTGCCGTCATCATTCTGGCGCATGTAGAACGCCTTGATCTCTTTCGGATAATCGAACACGATCACGGGCCGTTTGAAATGCTGTTCGGTCAGGAAGCGCTCGTGTTCGGACTGCAGGTCCTTACCCCACTCGGGTTTGAACTCGAAGTTTTGTCCGGATTTCTGCAGTATTTCAACGGCCTCCGTGTAGGGAAGGCGGATGAAATCATTGTCCGCGATGTTATCCAGGGTGGCGGGCAGGGATTTATCGACGAAGCGGCAGAACAGGTCGAGGTCGGTACTGCACTCCTCCCGTACGAAGTTCACCAGGTAGCGGATCATTTCCTCTCCCAGGTCCATGTTATCCTGCAGGTCGGCGAAGGCCATTTCCGGTTCTATCATCCAGAACTCGGCGACGTGGCGCGAGGTGTTGGAGTTCTCCGCGCGGAAGGTAGGGCCGAAGGTATATACGCGCCCCAGGCTCAGGCAGTATGCCTCTACCTCCAGTTGTCCCGAGACCGTCAGGTTTGCCTCCTTGCCGAAGAAGTCCTCGCCGAAATCGACCGCGCCGTTGTGCTTCGGCACTTGCTGCAGGTCCAGGGTCGTCACCCGGAACAGTTCCCCGGCGCCTTCGCAGTCGGCGCCGGTGATGATGGGGGTGTGGATCCAGTTGAAGCCGCGCGCCTGGAAGAAGCCGTGCACGGCCTGCGCCAGCCTGGAACGAATGCGGAACATGGCGCCGTACTTGTTGGTGCGCGGGCGCAGGTGGGCGATCGTACGCAGGAATTCATCGGAGTGGCGTTTCTTCTGCAGGGGATAGTCTTCCGGCGCAGCGCCGACAACCTCCATGGACGCGGCCCGTATCTCCCATGCCTGGCCCTTGCCGGGCGATTCGACCAGGTCTCCCCGCACCCGTATGGCCGCGCCGGTAGTGATGTGCCTGACAACGGCGTAATTTTCCAGCCCGGTGTCGGCAATCACCTGGATATTCGCCAGGCAGGAACCGTCGTTCAGTTCAATGAAGGAAAAGTCCTTTGCATCCCGTTTTGTCCTCACCCACCCGGATAGTTCCAGGTTTTGAGCGGGGCCTGTCGCCCTCAGCAGGGATTTAACCCGCATATTTCGAATGTTGGGTTCTTCAGATGAGTTTAACAAGAGCCACGATCAGGCCCGCAAGCAGAGCGTTCCAGATCATTAATGAGACTTTCAACTCAGCCAGGTCCGATTTTGTGGCAAAATGCTCGGATTGGTGCTCGTGAATAGCTTTGGCAATTTGCTTGGCCGGCCCTGCATCCAGGCCGGATGCCTCCAGTTTCTCTGCCAAGGTAATTGTATCTGTAGTCATTTCACTATCTCCATGACCAATATATCATATATCACAGGTTTTTGCTTGTGCGTGTGGCAGGCTCAGCGCTTCCTGATCAGGCTGAGGCCGTCGCCCACCGGGAGCATGCACATATCCACCCTGTCGTCCTCGTGCACCATCTTGTTGAAGGCGCGGATGGCGTTGGTTTCGGCCTTCTGGTTGTCCGGGTTCGCCACGCTGCCGCCCCAGAGCACGTTGTCCACGGCCATCAGGCCGCCGCGGCGCAGCAGGCGGTAGTTCAGCGGGTAATAGTCGGAGTATTCTTCCTTGATCGCATCGACGAATATGAAATCGAAACTGCCTGCCTCTCCCTCCCGCAGCAGGTCGGCCAGGGTGTCCAGGGCCGGGGCCAGGCGCAGTTCAACCCTGTCCGCGACACCCGCCGCCTTCCAGTATTCCGTTGCCTTGTCGGTATATTCCTTCTTCACGTCACAGGCGATGAGTTTCCCGTCCGCCGGCATCGCCCTGGCCATGCACAGGCTGCTGTACCCGGTGAACACGCCGAGTTCGATGATCTTCCTGGCATCCAGCAGCTTTACCAGCATGGTCATGAACTGTCCCTGCTCGGGGGAAATCTGCATGCCGGCCCATTCATGCCGCGCCGTTTCTTCGCGGCAGCGGCGCATCACTTCATCCTCCCGTAGCGTTACGGAGAGATAATATTCGTACACCTGGTCGGTTAAATTGATTGAACTGCTGGACATCATTCTTTCCGGGGAATCTATAATAGAAACATGCTACAGCATATTGAACTTCATTGTCAGCACCCCGACGAGATCAACCTGGTGCAACTGACGGATACGCACATCTCCGCCGACCCCGGCGAACTGCTCGCCGGCGTCAACACGACGGAAACCTTGCTGGAGGTCATCAACGCGATAAATCGTCATGAAGACCTCGACCTCGCCCTGCTGACGGGTGACCTGGCCAGCGACCCCTCCGTAGAGGTGTATGAAAAACTGGCCGGTATCATGCGCCGGCTTGAACTTCCGGTATATTGCCTGGCCGGGAATCACGACGATCCCGGACTCATGGAGCGCCTGTTGAACAGCGGAAACGTCAGTACCGCCAACTTTCTCACCGGCGGTACCTGGTCGATAATCCTGCTCAATACCCATAAGCCGGGTACCGACGGCGGTTGCCTGTCCGCTGCCGAGTTGTCCCGTCTCGATGCCGCCCTGGAACGTTCGCGCGGCAGGCATGTCCTGGTCTGCCTGCATCACCATCCCGTCAGTATCCGCAGTCCCTGGATGGACTCCATGGCGCTGGAAAACGGTGAGGAATTATTTCGGATACTGGACCGGCACGATAACGTCAGGGGCATTCTCTGGGGCCATATCCACCAGGAATTCTCCATGACCCGGAATGGGGCATTGTTGCTCGGTTCGCCGTCAACCTGCGTACAGTTCCTGCCGCGGGCGGAGCGGGCCGGCACTGACGACAAGCCGCCTGCTTACCGAACCCTGACCCTGGCCGCAGACGGCGCTATACAGACACAGGTTCATTGGCTGTGAGGATCGGAAACCTGGGGTCAGAGTAAGAATTTCGCAGAAATTTTACTCTGACCCCGACTATCCGGGGTCCCGCCCAAAGCAGGGGTCAGAGTAATGTCTTACGAATTTCTTACTCTGACCCCGGATATCCGGTGTTATACTTTATGAATCTCTGATTAACTCGGAACTTCCTTAGGAGATTTGCCGGAAATGAGTAGTATTAGATTTACCGAGGACCATGAATGGTTGCGCCTGGAAGATGACGGAACAGTCACCATCGGCATCACTGATTATGCCCAGGACCAGCTTGGCGATATTGTCTATATCGAGTTGCCCAATGTGGGTGACATGCTGAGTACCGGCAGTGAGGCGGCAGTCATCGAATCTGTCAAGGCCGCGGGTGAAATTAAAACGGCCATCGGCGGCGAAGTCCTTGCAGTGAATGGGGTCCTGGCGGATAAACCGGAGGCGGTAAATCTTGATCCAACCGACACGGGCTGGTTTTTCAAACTGGCGCCGGACGACGTAAACGAACTGGACCAGTTCATGGACGAGGAAACCTACCAGGAGTTTATCAAGGATCTTTAACAGGGACTTCCCCCGAGATAAAAAAGTTGCGCAAAGCGACAAGCGGTGTTAGCCTGTCAGCGTAGATTCGGACTCGTGTAATCAGTTAAATATGGAGGGAATTCACATCATGAACTACGAACTTATCACTATTGTCGTCACCATTGTTGGAACGGGCTGCACGATTGTTGCGCTCATCAGGCCGAGCATTATCGCCTTGCAGAAACGCATGACAGGCCTGGATGAGCGTATGTCAGGGCTGGAGCAAAGAATGGCTCGTCTGGAAGGATTATTCGAGGGTTTTGCGGGCAGAACGGCAGCTTAACTGCGGGTTACACTTGCTTCACGACGTTATCTCTCAGGTACACGGGTAACGCTTGTTCCGGGCTGACGCAGCGCCCTTTGTTATATTCTCTTACTGCCAGCGGCAGCATGTTTTTCGCCAGGGGAAAGCGTTCAGGATCAATCCCGCTGAGACGCCCGTGCAGGACGCGTTCCAGACGCTCCCGGTAGGTTCCCCAGCCGCTGCCGACACCGAAGATTTGCCTGTTTGAAGGAACCCGCACCGCGTCGGGCAAGGCAACCTGCTCATCGACCAGCGCCGCCGCCAGGCCGTCCTGCCCCGAGTCGTAGGCAGCCCAGTAAACCTCTCCCATCCTCGCGTCTATCGCCGGCAGCACAACGGCGGCATTGCCGAGCGCCGGCTGCGCCAGCGCGGCCAGTGAGGAAACCGGTATCACCGGCAATCCGGCGCCCAGCGCCAGGCCCTGGGTCACGCCGGCCGCGATACGCACACCGGTGAATGCGCCCGGACCTCTGCCGAAAGCAATGGCGTCAAGACCGTCCAGGCCGAGACCGGCCTGCGCCAGCACGGCGTCCACCATGGGCAGGATCAACTCCGCGTGCCGCCGCGGCGCGATGTCATGCCGTTCATAAACGCTGCCGTCGCAGAGCAGCGCCGCGGAACAGGCCTCTGTTGCGGTATCGAGTGCCAGTATATTCATCTTCGCTACATTATATTTGAGGTTCCGCCCCCTGTCCCCTGGCGTTATACTGGTCCAATGTTCAACCCCTTCGAAGCATTCATCGGCCTGCGCTACGTAAGGGCCAGGCGGCGTAACCATTTCATTTCGTTCATATCCCTGGTGTCGATGCTGGGGATCGCCGTCGGGGTGCTGGCCCTGATTACCGTCCTCTCGGTGATGAACGGGTTCCAGCAGGAGTTGACCGGACGCATCCTGGCAATGGCCACCCATGCCGACGTAATCCATGAAGACGGGGCTATCGATGACTGGCGCGCCGCGGCAGGGGTTTTGAACCGCCAGGATGGGATAGTCGGCGCGGCGCCTTATTTCCGTGCGGAAGGGATGCTGGTGCATGAACACAGGGTGCACGGGGTGGTATTGCGCGGCATCGACCCGGACGCGGAGACAACGGTGTCCCTGGTCGCGGAAAAGATGGAGTCCGGCGAATTCTCGGCGCTGAAACCCGGCGCATACGGCATGATTATCGGGTCCGAGGCGGCGCGCAAGCTGGGAGTCATGCCGGGTGACACGATTACCCTGGTTGCGCCCCAGGCCGGCGCGGGCGCCGCCGGGTTCCTGCCCCGCCTGAAACGCTTCACCGTTGCCGGCATCTTCAGCGCAGGCATGCACGAGTTCGACAGCGGCCTGGCCCTGGTCCACCTGGAGGACGCCCTGGCCTTGTTCGGGCGCGCCGGGCCTGCCGGGCTGAGGCTGAAGACCGCTGACGTCATGCAGGCGCCCCGCATCAGCCGGGAGGCCGTGCAGGCGCTGCCGGGGCAGTATGAAGTCATGGACTGGACCGGCAGGCACGCAGTCTTTTTCCGGGCGTTGAAGACGGAGAAGCGGGTGATGACGCTGATCCTCCTGCTCATCATCGCGGTGGCCGCGTTCAACGTGATCGCGACCCTGATGATGGTGGTCACAGACAAGCAGGCGGATATCGCGGTATTGCGCACCCTGGGCGCGGGCTCGCGCAACATCATGAAGATTTTCATCATCCAGGGCACCGTCATCGGTCTGGCCGGCATCCTCCTCGGGGTGCTGGGCGGGGTATGGCTGGCCGAAAACATCAACGCCATCACCACCGCCGTGGAGCAGTTCCTGAACATCCGGTTCCTGTCCCCGGACGTGTATTACATCAGCGAACTGCCGTCCGACCTGCGCTGGCAGGACGTGGCCGTCACCGCTACGCTGGCGTTCCTGCTCGCGGTGGCGGGCACGATCTATCCGGCCTGGCGCGCCGCGCAGGTACAGCCGGCAACGGTGTTGAGATATGAATAAACCGTTCGGCTCCTACCGGTTCTTCATCGGTCTGCGCTACGTCATGTCGAAGCGCCGCAACCGGTTTATCTCGTTCATCTCGCTGATCTCGGCGCTGAGCATCGCCCTGGGCGTCGTCGTATTGATCACGGTGCTGTCCGTGGTCAACGGCTTTGAAAGAGTCCTGACCGAACACCTGCTGGGCATGGAAGCCGAGGCGACCATCATCGGTTACGGCGATTCGCTGCGGGACTGGGAGGACGTCGCGGACCGGGCGCAACGGCATCCGGGCGTCAGCAGCGTGGCCCCCTACGTGGAGTCCGAGGGCATGGTGACCCTCGGCCGGGAAGTCAAAGGCGTGGTGGCGCGCGGTATCCTGCCGGAAGCAGAGCCGCAGGTGTCATTTTTGCCCGAAAAAATAGTTGCCGGGGGACTGGATGCGCTGGCGCCGGGAGAATTCGGGATCATCCTGGGCGCAGACCTCCTGGACCTGTTGCAGGCGCAGACGGGGGACAGGGTGACGCTGGTCTCGCCCTCGGCAAGAATAACGCCGGCGGGCATCCTGCCCAGGCTCAAACGCTTTACCGTGGTGGGGGTGTACGACACCGATATGTATGAATTCGACAGCGCCATGGTGTTCATCCACCTGGACGATGCGATCCGGTTTTTTCGTACGGGCAACCCTACCGGCCTGCGCCTGAAGACCAATGACGTGATGCAGGTGCCCCGGATCAGCCGCGAGGCATTCCGGGACGTGCCGGGGCGCTACGGCGTTATTGACTGGACCCAGAGACACGTGAATTATTTCCACTCCATCCGCATGACAAAGAAGATGATGTTCGTCATACTGGTCCTGATCATTGCGGTGGCGGCATTCAACATCATCTCCACCCTGATGATGATGGTAACGGACAAACAGGCGGACATCGCAGTGCTGCGCACCCTGGGCGCAGCGCCGAGGGACATCATGAAGATATTTATCATACAGGGCGCGGCGCTGGGCGGCGCCGGCATTATCCTGGGCGTGGCCGGCGGCGCCGGCCTGGCGCTTAATATCGACACGATGGCCGCAACGGTGGAGCATTACCTGCAGGTGAAATTCCTGTCGCCGGAGGTGTATTTCATCAGTGAACTGCCTTCCGACCTGCACTGGCCGGACGTTTTCGTGATTGCGGCGGCAGCCTTTGCCTGCGCGCTCCTGGCGACCCTGTACCCGGCCTGGCAGGCGGCCCGGACCCGGCCGGCGGAGGCGTTGCGCCATGAGTG
Source organism: Gammaproteobacteria bacterium (assembly GCA_028819495.1). GTDB lineage: Bacteria > Pseudomonadota > Gammaproteobacteria > Eutrophobiales > Eutrophobiaceae > JAAXHV01. The sequence continues at coordinate 34,368 of JAPPLI010000086.1, forward strand.
ATCATCGCACGGGGACAGAGGGACACGGGGACGGAATTCAATTCCGTCCCCGTACCGGGATATGAGTAATCCGGTTACATTGGCCTGCTCGGGCCTGCGCAAAACCTTCAGCGAGGGAGACCTGCACGTGGAGGTGTTGAAAGGCGTTGACCTGGAGGTGCCGGCCGGGGCCTGTATCGGGGTCGCCGGTTCGTCGGGGTCGGGCAAGAGCACCCTGCTGCACCTGCTGGGCGGGCTGGATAAACCCAGCGCCGGGGAAGTGACGGTGGACGGTGTCTCCCTGGCGTCGCTGTCGGAAACGGAAACCGGCGTGTTGCGTAATCAAAAACTGGGTTTCGTTTACCAGTTCCATCACCTGCTGCCGGAGTTCACCGCCCTGGAGAACGTGGCCCTGCCGTTGCTGGTCAGGGGTGAGGCTCCGCAAACGGCCCGGGATGCCGCGGCAGACATGCTGGCGGAAGTGGGACTGGAACAGCGCCTGCGGCACAAGCCGGGAGAATTATCGGGTGGAGAGAGACAGCGGGCCGCGATAGCCCGGGCGCTGGTGACCCGGCCACGCTGCGTACTCGCCGACGAACCGACGGGCAACCTGGATGAACAGACCGCGGCCCGGGTGTTTTCGGTTATGCTGGAGTTGAACAGGGCGCACGGCATCAGCCTGGTCATGGTCACCCACAATACCCGCCTGCTGGACAGGCTGGACCGGGTGTATGAATTGAGTGACGGGAAGTTGCGCTCTGTGTAAAATCAGGATTCTGGAAATTATGGGGTCAGAGTAAAAATTCTTTCAGAATTTCTTACTCTGACCCCTGAAAACTCACGGGATTTGCGGGACTCTTGGGGTCGGAGTAAGAATTTCGTCAGAAATTTTACTCTGACCCCTGGCATTTACAGGAAGGGGCTGGGTAGTTACACCCCAAGTAATACAAGGTATCGAATAACTGACAAACAAACAAGGATCGTATTATGTTCTTCAAGGGATTGTTGTTTCTGTCCGGCGTTTTTGCCTGCTCCCGTCTTCCGTACCTGCCGGATATTTGGTTTGCGTCTGGATTGCCGCTGCTGGCATGGCTGGGCTGGAGATATCGTTGCTGCCGCTGTCCCTGCTGGGCGCTGGGCGGTTTTCTCTGGACCCTGCTGAATGCCCACCTGCTGTTGCAGCAGGAGTTGTTGCCCCGTGACGAAGGCAAGTCGCTGGACGCGACAGGCGTGGTCGTCTCGTTGCCCGAGACGAGGGGGGAATCAGTCCGTTTCAATTTCCGCATCGATGAACTTCAACAATACGGCCACCCGGTCTTGTCCAATCCCGGCAAGGTGAGGCTGAGCTGGTACAAAGGGCGCCGGCCGCTGCGGCCCGGAGAAAAGTGGAAGCTGAAGATAAGGCTGAAACGGCCCCACGGATACATGAACCCCGGCGGCTTCGATTACGAGTCCTGGCTGTTTCAGAACCGGCTGCGGGCCACCGGGTACGTGGTGGACGACAAGGACAATGCCCGTCTGCGACCTGCCGGCGGGTTCAACCCCGCTTCCCTGCGCTTTGTCCTGAGGGAAGAAATCCGCGCAGCGCTCCCGTCCGATCCGCTTGCCGCGTTAATCCCGGCGCTGGCGATCGGCGACCGGAGCGGCCTGAGCGATGCGCAATGGGAAGCGCTGACGGTTACCGGCACCAATCACCTGATAGCCATTTCCGGCCTGCATATCGGCCTGGTGGCCGGCCTGGCCTACCTGCTGGCGCTGAAGACCTGGGGCATGCTGCTGGTATTTGCGCCGGGACCCTTCGGCAGGGTTCCGCCCATCAGGGCCGCCGCGCCGGGCGCCATGCTGGCGGCCCTCGTGTATGCGCTGATGGCCGGGTTCTCGCTCCCTACACAACGCGCCCTGGTCATGGTCTGGGTATATTTCGGTATGAAGCTGTACGATCGCACGGTTCCATCGGGCGACGTGCTGGGCATGGCATTGATCGCGGTCCTGGTACTGGACCCGTTCGCGCCCATGGCCGCGAGTTTCTGGTTGTCGTTCGGCGCCGTGGCGGTGATATTTTTCGGTATCGGCTACCGGGTTCACCTGCACCGGCGCCGGTTATGGGAATGGGGCAGGGTGCAGTACATCGTCACCCTGGGCCTGGCGCCGGCGCTGGCGCTTTACTACCAGCAGATACCGGTGTTAAGCCTGTTCGCGAACCTGTTCGCGGTGCCCTGGGTCAGTTTCATCCTTATACCCCTGGTCTTCGGCGGCTGTCTGCTGTTGTTCATCAACGTGAACCAGGTGCTGGAACTTGCCCTGGCGTCCCTGTACGTACTCTGGTGGGTGCTGGAATTTTTCGCCGGATGGGAGTTCCAGTTGCTCGCTGTCGCGCGTCCCGGGCTTCTCACCCTGGTGGTGATCAGCGCCGGCGTCATGATCCTGCTGCTGCCCCGCGGCAGCGCGAGCAGGTGGCTGGGCGTGATCTGGCTGGCCCCGTTATTTTTTCCCGCCAAAGCGGGGCCGTCGTACGGCGAGGCCATGATGACCGTGCTTGACGTGGGGCAGGGGCTTGCCGTGGTCGTGCGCACGCAGAATCACAGCCTGCTCTACGACGCCGGACCGGCCTATGCCTCCGGTTTCAATACGGGGGAAGCGGTGGTGGCGCCGTTTCTGCGGAGTAAGGGCATCCGTGCGATCGACTTGCTGGTACAGAGCCACGGCGATAACGACCACATCGGCGGGTTGCAAGGCATCCTGGGCGAAATCCCCGTTTCCCGGGCTATCAGCAGCGTGCCCGGGATGGTGCCGCACCCGCAGGTCCGGGAATGCCTGGACGGGCAGGCATGGCGCCGGGACGGCGTGCAGTTCCGGGTATTGCACCCGGTGGCAGGTATGGAGATGTCCGCCAACGACCGTTCATGCGTGGTGCAGGTGCGGGCGCGCAACCTGACCCTGCTGCTGTCCGGGGATATCGAGCAGGCCGCCGAGCGGGGACTGCTGCAGCGCCACCGCGCGGGATTGAAATCGGATGTGCTGGTGGTCCCCCACCACGGCAGCAAGACCTCTTCTACCCGGGATTTCATCAGGGCGGTTTCCCCGGACGTCGCCGTCTTCCCGGTAGGTTACAGGAACCGGTTCGGGTTGCCGCACCGGGATGTGGTCGCCCGTTACCGGGAACACGGCGCCAAGCTGTTAAGTACGGCGGAGAGCGGCGCTATACGCATCAGCGCAACCAGCGCGGGAATGACGGTGACGGAGCATAGGGAAAAACAGCGCCGATTCTGGCATACTTTACAAAAAAGGTCAGGCCGGCAGCAGATGGTGGGGTCAGAGTAAAAACCCCGCAGACAGGTGGGGTCAGAGTAAAATCACCACCGGCTTTACTGTTACCAGCGTCCCAGGCGATTTTACTCTGACCCCGGAATTCCGGAATTTAGCGGGAACTGCCGTACGAGGCTGAATAGCGTGTTTAAACAGGTAAGCAGGAGGGTTACGTGCTTGAATTAATCCAATCAGGTGGAATTCTGATATGGCCGTTGCTGCTGTGCTCGGTCATCTCGCTGGCGATCATCGGTGAACGGTTCTGGTCGCTGCAGAAAAAGCGCATTATCCCGGAAGACCTGGTTAGAACGGTGTGGGAGTGGAACAGGACAGGTTTCCTGGACGAGCAGCATATCGAAACGCTGAGGAGAAGTTCGCCGCTGGGGAGGATCCTCGCCGCCGGCCTGATGAACAGGAAGCGCGACCGGGAAGTGATGAAGGAAAGCATAGAGGAGGTCGGGCGCCACGTGGCCCATGACCTGGAACGGTTCCTGAACACCCTGGGCACCATAGCCTCGATATCGCCCCTGCTGGGGTTGCTGGGCACGGTGATCGGAATGATCAAGGTTTTTGCCGTGATAACCACACAGGGAGTCGGTGACCCCGGCGTCCTTGCCGAGGGGATTTCCGAGGCGCTGATCACGACGGCCGTGGGTTTGACCGTGGCCATCCCGTCGTTGATGTTTTACCGCTATTTCCGCGGACGGGTCGATGAACTGGTGGTGACCATGGAACAGGAGTCCCTGAAACTGGTCGAGGTCATCCATGGGGAGAGAGAATGAATTTTCGCTCGCATCGCCACAGCGAAACGGACATCAACATCACCCCGTTGATCGACGTGGTGTTCCTGCTGCTGATCTTCTTCATGGTGTCCACGACCTTCGAACGCGAGTCGGAGATCAGGATCGCCCTGCCGGAAGCCTCGGAAGAGCAGGTAGAGGCCCGGGATGACATCATCCTGGTCAGTATCGATGCGAATGAACAGGTGTATATCGGCGATGAACCCCTGGCAGACACGCAAATCGCGACGATCGGCGCGGCGCTGGCGGAGCAGGCGAACAGGTTGGCCGATGCGCCGGTAGTCATCCGTGCCGATGCCGGGGTCAGCCACCAGGCAGTGATCAAGGTGATGGATGCCGCCAGGCAGTCGGGACTGGTGAATATCACGTTTGCGACGCGGGTGCTGGACGAGGAAGAATGAAATCAGAGGTCAGAACGCCGGCTGGGGACAGACTTAAGTCTGTCCCCGGAATTTACACAACTCCCGGGGTCAGAGTAAGAAATTCGTCAGAATTTTTACTCTGACCCCAGGTATCCAAATGTGACCCCATATCTTATGCCGCTCCAGTTCCGTATCGAGACCCTTTGGTACGGTCGCCACCCGCTGACCCTGCTGCTGGCGCCGTTGAGCTGGTTGTACCTGGCGGCGACGGCCTGCCGCAAGTTCGTGTATGCGGCCGGTATCCTGCCTGTGACCAGGCTTCCCGTACCGGTGATTGTCGTGGGTAACCTTACGGTCGGCGGGACCGGGAAAACTCCGCTGGTTATCTGGCTGGCCCGTTACCTGCAATCGCTGGCGTATAAACCGGGCATCGTCAGCAGGGGATATGGGGGATCGGCGCAGTCGCGTGTGCAGAGGGTCGGGCCCGACAGTGATCCGGCCCTGGTGGGCGACGAACCGGTATTGCTGGCACAGCGAACCGGGTGCCCGGTAGCGGTGGCGGCGGACCGGGTAGAAGCAGCGCAGGCTCTTTTGCGGCAGACGCAATGCGACATCCTGCTGAGCGACGACGGCCTGCAGCATACCTCCCTCGCCAGGGATGTGGAAATCGTGGTGGTGGACGGCGTGCGCCGCTTCGGTAATGGCCGTTGTCTGCCGGCCGGCCCGTTACGCGAGCCCGCTGCGCGCCTGGACACGGTGGACCTGGTCGTGGCCGGAGGCCGCGCTGCGCTGAACGAATTTCTTATGGAATATACCGCGCTGCCGGTAAAATCCCTGGACGGCAGACGGGAAATGCAACCGGCCGGGTTCGGGAAGCAGACCGTGCATGCAGTCGCCGCCATCGGCAATCCCGAACGTTTTTTTTCCATGTTGCGCCGGAGCGGTATCGACATCGAGGAACATGCATTTCCCGACCATCATGCTTTCAGCCGCTCCGACCTGGAATTCGGTGACGCCGGCGCCGTGCTGATGACGGAAAAAGACGCGGTCAAGTGCCGGCGTTTCGGGCTTGAGAATGCCTGGTATATGCCGGTGGACGTGGGATTGTCCGAAACGTTTGAACGCAAGCTCAAAGATCTGCTGGAGGAAGTGAGACATGGATAAGAATTTACTGGAGATACTGGTGTGCCCGGTAACCAAGGGCCCGTTAATCTATGACAAATCGAAACAGGAACTGGTTTCGCTCTCGGCGCGGCTGGCCTATCCGATACGCGACGATATTCCCATCATGCTGGAAAGCGATGCCCGTACCCTGAGCCAGGAAGAAGTGGAACACTACAGAAAGTGACACAGGATTTCATTGTAGTCATCCCCGCCAGGTTTGCCGCAAAGCGCTTGCCGGGGAAACCGTTGATCGAATTCGGCGGCCGTCCGTTGCTGCAGCATGTGTACCAGGCAGCCTTAAACAGCAAGGCGGCGGAAGTCGTCATTGCCACCGATGATGAACGGATTGAAACCGCTGCGCGGGGTTTCGGCGCCAGGGCGGTCATGACCTCACCCACACACCGCACCGGGACGGACCGCATAGCCGAGACCGTGAGTCTTCTGCAATTGCCCGGCTCCCGTATCGTCGTCAACGTACAGGGAGATGAACTGGGACTGCCCCCGGTCCTGGTTGACCAGGTCGCCGGCAACCTGGCGGGTAACAGGGACGCATCCATGGTCAGCCTGTATGCGCCGGTCAAATCGGCGCAGGAGATGAACAACCCCAACTGCGTAAAAGTGGTGGTTGACGCGCGCGGCTACGCCCTGATGTTCAGCCGCTCAGCCTTGCCCTGGAATGCGCCGGATAAAGGCTGCCGGCACATCGGTATTTATGCCTATACCTGCGATTTCCTGAAGATTTACGCGGAATTGCCCGTATGTGAACTGGAACAGACCGAGCGGCTGGAACAGTTGCGGGCGCTGTATCACGGCTACCGGATCCATATGGAACGGGCGGCAGCGGAACCGGGCCTGGAAATCAATACGCCGGAAGACGTGGAAGCGGCACAAACCAGCTATCGCGAGAAACCCATGGACTGAGTTGATTTATCCGCAGATGACGCAGATTTCCGCAGATATTCAAGATAATTCCTGAAAAAAACATCTGCGTTCATCTGCGTCATCTGCGGATGAACTTTTATCTGTTGCGGTAGGTGATCCTGCCCTTCGACAGGTCGTAAGGGGTCATTTCTACGGTGACGCGGTCCCCGGTGAGGATGCGGATATAGTTTTTACGCATTTTTCCGGAAATATGGGCGGTAATGATATGCCCGCTATCCAGTTCGACCCTGAACATGGTGTTCGGAAGGGTTTCGATTATCGTCCCTTCCATTTCAATCTGGTCTTCTTTCGGCATGGGTCCTCGCTGTTGGAAAAAATGGGATTATGGCGTAAAAATCCGTGATTTGCCATAGCTCATGAGCAGTAATGCTCCAGGATGCCGATAAACGTGTCCCGGGGCATGGACCTGGCGCCCAGGCTTTCCAGGTGCCTGGAATGGACCTGGCAATCGATGAGGCGGAAACGCCGCTTGTCCAGCATTTCCGCCAGGCGCACCAGCGCTACCTTGGACGCATCGGCCTTGCGGCTGAACATGGACTCGCCGAAAAACACCCTGCCTATGACCACGCCGTAGAGCCCGCCGGCAAGCTCGCCTTCATGCCAGCATTCGCACGACATGGCGTGTCCCAGCCGGTGCAGCCTGTTATAGGCATCGGCCATGTCGTTCGTGATCCAGGTGTTGGTATCGCCGCCGCGCGGTCCCGAACAACCCCGTACCACTTCCGCGAACGCCTGGTTGAACGACACCTTGAACTTGTTTCGCTTCAGGGTCCTGGCCAGGCTGCGGCTTATCCTGACCTGGCCGGGTTCCAGCACGGAACGCGGGTCCGGCGACCACCAGAGAATGGGTTGTCCCTCGCTATACCAGGGGAAAATACCGCGCCGGTAGGCATTCAGCAGCGTTTCGGGTTCCAGGTTGCCGCCGATAGCCAGCAGTCCGTCCGGGTGTCGCAGGGCTTTCGATACGTCAGGAAGGTCGCCGGCGATGACATTGTCCGCGACCTGGAAGAACTGCCCGCTGGTGGTCCGGTCTGTGCCCGGTTGCGCCATTATTGCGTTTCAGGGACGGTAACCGTCAAAAAAATCCAGCAGCAGCCGATTCACCGCGGCGGGTTTTTCCAGCATGAACCAGTGCCCCGCATCCTCGAGCCGCTCATAGCGCCAGGGGCCTGCCACGTTTATCGCGGACTCCTGCATCTGCTTCTCCTTCAGGAATGGGTCGGCGCTGCTCCATATCCCCATTACCGGCATGTTTACCGGGGGGTAGTTGAGACCGGAGTGCAATCCTCCCCAGCCCCGGGTGTTGGCGCGGTACCAGTTCGACGCGGCGGTCAACGCGCCGGGCCGGGACAAGTCCCTGATGAAATGGTCCTGGTCGCCGCTGTGGCGGGTGAGCCGCCTGAAGAAGTCCCAATCGTTTGCCGTCAGTGCGGTCTCTGCGGTCCCGGTCTTGTTGAAGAAATCGAAATACCAGGACGCCTCCCGCTGTTCGATGGTGTCCCAGCCGGGATTGCCCGAAGAGCCGACCGACATGACGACCAGTTGTTCGAAACGTTCCGGTATGGTGGCAGCCATGACCCAGGCCAGCCCGGCCCCGAAGTCGTGGCCGACGAGCCTGGCCCGTTCTATGCCCAGCCGGTCCATGATGCCGATGATGTCTCCGGCGAGCAGTTCGATGCCGTAGTGTTCCACTCCTTCCGGACGGCCGGCGTTGCCGAACCCGCGCTGGTCCGGGACGATGACCCGGTAGCCGCCGTCGGCGATTGCCTGTACCTGGTAGCGCCAGACTTCACGGGAATCCGGGAAGCCGTGCAGGAACACAACGTCCGGTCCCTCCCCGTACACGGTCACCGGGAACTCCAGGTCATTGACAGCCAGGGCCCTGGAATGCGCTGACATGTCAAACGGCTCTGGTGCCTGCTGTTCCGGCGCGCAGGCCTGGCAACACAGCAGCAGGATCAGGAAGCTCACGCTGAGCCTGCGGCTGAGACACATGGGAACTGGCATACTCCGTGGGTATTGATTCATGATTTTCAGATTGTATATGATACGCTAGTATTCAGACTGCGTCATTCCCGCGCAAGCGGGAATCCAGTAGAAAAACAAGCGCCGCAGGCGCTCCTTGAACCTGACGGCTTGCGGCTGGTCTCACAGTATATGTGACATGAACGGGACAGCAAATTGAAACGTCTTGCATACATAGCGCTTGGCGCTGTTCTTGCCCTGTTCGGCAACTACTACCTCACCAGTTCGACAGAACCCGACCTGCAGCGGCTGTACATGCAGAGCATGGCCGTAGAAGACCAGCCCCCGGTCGTCTTCATCCATGGAATCCTGGGCAGCAGGCTCAAGGATGAGAATACCGACGAGGAATTATGGTTCGGTCCTATATGGAATCTACTGTTTGATCATCATTATGACCTGGTCATGGATATTAACCCCGACTCTCTGCAGGCGGAACCCGGTGAACTGAAGGCTTTTGCCATAGCGGACAACACGGCCGGCAAGGATTACTACGGCAACGTACTGCGCACCCTCGAGGAAGTAGGGGGCTATGAGAAGGCAACGCCCGGCCAGGAAATCCGGCCGCAGTCAAAATATTTCTACGAATTCTATTATGACTGGCGCCTGGATAACGCGATTAATGCGGCACACCTGGCGGATTTCATCGACCGTATCAGGCTGGACCATGGCGATCCGGACCTGAAGGTCGATATCATCGCGCACAGTATGGGTGGCCTGATCGCCCGCTACTATATCCGTTACGGGCGCGCCGACGTGCTGGACAGCAATGATTTTCCGGTGAATATGTACGGCGGGGAGCGGGTGAGGCGCGTCATCCTGCTGGGGACCCCCAGCCTGGGCTCGGTTAAAATCCTGAACGCGTTTATCGACGGGATCCAGGTGGGTTTCAGGAAAATCAATACCGAGATCCTGGTGACCATGCCGAGCATGTTCCAGTTGTTGCCCCATCCCATCACTGACTGGATCGTGACTGCCAGGGGCGCCCCACTGAACCGCGACATATTCGACATCGACACGTGGCGCCGCTTCAAGTGGTCGATCTTCGATGAGGACACCCGCACCCGCATCCTGTCCCGTTATGACAGCGCCGCGGAAGGTGAAGCCTACCTGGAGACCCTGGAAGCCTATTTCGGGAAGACACTGGAGCGCGCCAGGCGCTTCGTCTGGTCGTTGACCGTGCCGTTGCCGGATGAGCATCCCCAGTTGATAGTCTTCGGCGGAGACTGCGCCCTGACGCCGGCCCGCATCCTGGTCGAGGAGGTGGACGGGATATCGGAAATAAGGATGTACCCTGATGAGATCACACAACCCGTTATGGGGGTGGACTACGACGCCCTGTTGCTGGAACCGGGAGACGGCGCCGTCACCAAGTCGTCCCTGCTGGGAAGGAACACCCTCGACCCCAGCGTGCCGCGCCACGAGTACATTTTTTTCCCCCTGCATCATGCGTTCCTGTTGTGCGAAAAACACGACAGTCTCACCGGCAATATCAGTTTCAGGGATAATCTGCTGAATACCTTGTTGTCGCTGGAGTAAATCATGTCAAACCCGGCCCTGAAATCAATAATCCTGGCACTGGCTTTATTCGGCGCCGGTAGCCAGGCTGCGGAACTCACCGCCCTGCAGGATGAGGAAGCGTTGAACCCGGACAATGTCATCTTCCTGGAGCAGAACTGGGATGATGCGGACCGGCAATGGTTCTACCATATGAACCAGGGTTCCAGCCTGCTGACCCATGACCTGTTCCTGCACCTGGAACAGCACGACAACGGGGAGTTGTTGAGGGACCCCCTGAACATGATGCGTTTTGGCTTCCTGCCGGGGGTGAAGTCGGATCAAAACCCGGATGTATTGCCCATCGGCTTCGCCCGGGACCGTGACAACGTCGGGCTGACCTGCTCGGCCTGCCATACCCAGCATATCCGCCATGACGGCAAGCTGCTGCGCATCGACGGCGGCCAGGCGATGCTGGACCTGCAGTTGTTCCTGGGACACCTGGAGAAGTCCCTGACCGCGACCCTCGGCGACCATGAAAAGCTGGACAGGCTGGGAAAGCGCTACCATGGGGACGGACCCACGGAAGAGGAATTCCTGGAATTGAAGAACCTGCTGGAACAGGATCTCGCCCGCATCAGCGACAGCAACCGCCGTAACCATACCCGGGTTCCCTACGGTTATACCCGGCTGGACGCCTTCGGAGCGATCCTGAACAAGGGCCTGGCCGCGACCGGGGCGGAAGACAACTTCAACGAACCGGACGCTCCCACCAGTTATCCCTACCTGTGGGATACGCCCCAGCACGACTACGTGGAATGGAACGGTTCCCAGGCCAACTCCAATATCGGCGCCCTGGCAAGAAACGTCGGTGAAGTGATCGGGGTTTTCGGCAGGGTGGAGACTACGCCGGCGACCTGGCTGGGCTTCTATGACGCGGGCTATCCCTCCACGGTGCGCGCGGACAACCTGCGCGCAATCGAAAAGAAAGTAGCGGAGCTGCAATCACCCCTGTGGCCGGCGTTTTTCCCGGCCATCGATGAGGAGCAGGCGGCGCGGGGCAGGGTGCTGTACGAGCAGTATTGCCTGAGTTGCCACCAGGATATCGACCGCACCGACCCGGGACGCCTGATCAAGGTGCGGATGGGCAGCGTTGACAAGCTGGGAACAGATCCAAAAATGGCAAAGAACGTCCTCGAAATGCGGGGAAAAACCGGTATCTTCCTCGATAAGCCGAGATTTTACCTGGTCGGAGCAGTGATGGGTGAAGAAGAACCCGCCCTGTTCGTGGCGAACAACCTCATGGGTGGCGTCCTGAGAAATAATCCGTTACAAAGCCTGCTGGCCATCAGGGACGCCAGAAAAATGGGACACCCGGAGGAGATACACCCGCCTAAATACCTGGACGGGGAAATCCTGGCGCGCGGCGAGGAAGTTTCAGACCGGGCCCTGCTGGCTTACAAGGCCAGGCCGTTGAACGGCATCTGGACCGGGGCGCCCTACCTGCACAACGGTTCGGTGCCGAACCTGTACGAACTGATGCTGCCGGCGGCCGAGCGCAGCAGGACGTTCTACATCGGTTCCTGGGAATACGACCCGGTCAGGGTAGGCTACGCGAACCGTCCCGAACCGGGCGCGTTCCTGGTCGATACCGGCCTGCCGGGCAACAGCAATGCCGGACATGAATACGGCGCCGGCGCAGACGGCCTGCCGGTCCTGACCGACGAGGAAATATGGGCGCTGGTTGAATATATGAAGACCCTTTGAGCAGAGGCTGGGAAACCAGGGGTCAGAGTAAAATTTCTGCGAAATTCTTACTCTGACCCCTGGTTTGGGCGAGACCCCGGATAGTCGGGGTCAGAGTAAGAAATTCGACAGAATTTTTACTCTGACCCCATCTTTCACCCATCTTTCAGGAATACAGGTAAGATCATGACAAGAAAGAATCACTACCTGAACGACTGGTTAACCAAATGCTTCAGAACTGTGCCTGCGTTGGTGCTCGCAGGCCTCCTCATGGGTTGTTCGGACGTGGACGTCAGCAAGGAGGTTTTGCGCGATGATGAGGCGCAGCAGGGCGAAGCCACCCGGGCGCATTTTATCAAACTGGTGGATGAGCACCGGACCGATTACGTGGCCCGCGGCGCCCACGCCAAGGCCCATGCCTGTGTGCGGGCTTATTTCGACGTGTTGCCGGATCTTCGCGGCGAGTTTCGTTACGGCGTGTTTGCCGAGCCGGGCCGGCGTTACAAGACCTGGGTACGGTTTTCCAATGGCAATTTCAACATGAAAACCAGCCAGGACTACCGGAACGATGTCAGGGGCATGGCGCTCAAGCTGCTGGAAGTAAACGGGCAACCCCTGGAGCAGGGCGACCCCGGCAGCGTCACCCAGGATTTCCTGATGCTGACCACCCCGGTCTTTATCGTCAGCAATAGCGCGGACTACAATTATTTTATGGCCAACCTCGATCAAGGCAAAAAGTTTTTCTTCCCGGACTGGAATCCGTTGAATTGGCGCATCAGGGAGTTATTGGCGGTAAAACGAGCTGTTACACCCCCGCCGGCAAGTGTGCTTGAGCCGACTTATTACAGCGCGGCCCCGTTCAAGCTCGGCCCCCATAATATCAAGTTCGCCATGCGCGCCTGCCACAAGCGCAACGGCGTTGCTCCGGCAACGGCTGAGCCGGAGGGAGCTGATTTTTTACGGGAACAACTCCGGGAAGAACTGGCTGAAACAGCAGCCTGTTTCATCTTCCAGGTCCAGTTGCAGCGGACCGGCAGGGGCGGCATGTCCCTGGAGGACGGCCTTGAAGAATGGTCTGAGGACGATGCGCCGTTTATCCCGTTAGCTGCGCTTACCATTCCCCCACAGACGTTTTCAACGCCGGCACAAACCGAATTCTGTGAGAACCTGTCATTTTCCCCCTGGCATGCCCTGCCGGAGCACCGCCCGCTGGGACAATTGAACCGCCTGCGCAGGCATGCCTACCCGGCCTCGTCCGGGTACCGGCATGAGCAGAACGAGGCGGAGATACCCGACGCGATGGCGTATTGGGAAGCAGGGGAATGACGAACGAGATGGCAAATGACGGACCATGTCGCGGCATTATTTTTGTCGTTACGTATCCTTAAACGGCAGGTGGGTTTTCAAGGTCCTGACGTAGCTCTCCAGCTGCGCGGTTTCCTGTTCCAGGTAGTCGTCAACCGCATTCCGGAAGCCTTGATGGTGGATCCAGTGGCCGGATACCGCCAGGAACGGTTCAAATCCCCGGTACAGTTTATGCTCGCCCTGGACGCCCGCATCTACCGAGGCCAGCCGGTTTTCAATGCAATATTCGATGGTCTGGTAGTAGCACAGTTCAAAATGCAGGTTCGCCAGGTACCTGTCGCAACCCCAGTGCCTGCCGTACAAGGTGGTGTCGCTGAGCATGGCGAATGCGCCGGCGACGTGCTCGTTGCCCTGTTTTGCCAGTATCAGCAGGGTATTGTCCGGCATCGCCGTACTCAGGTGGTGAAAGAAATCCAGAGTCAGGCGGGGGCTGCCCCAGCGCCGGTAGAACGTGCTGCAATAGAACCCGTAGAAGACGTCCCAGTGTTCCTCGGTGATGTCGGCGCCGCGCAGGCAGGCAATGTCTATGTTCTCGTCCCGGACTGTCCTGCGTTCCCGCCTTATCTGCTTGCGCCGCTTTGACGTCATGCCTTGCAGGAAGTCGTCGAAGTCCCCGTAGCCGCGGTTATGCCAGTGGAACTGGCAGGTATGGCGCAATAACAGGCCGTTGTCCGTCAGGATTCCCAGGTCGTCCTCCTCCGTGAACAGGCAATGGAATGAGGACAGGCGGGAGCGCTCCGCCAGTTCCGCCACTGTCCTGACGATCAGGGACTTGATATCGCGGTCCCTGCCGGCCGACCGGTCGATGAGCATGCGCGGGCCGCACACGGGGGTGAAAGGGATGGCCGATACCAGCTTGGGATAATACCTGCCGCCGGCCCTTTCAAAGGCGTCGGCCCAGGCCCAGTCAAATACGAACTCCCCGTGCGAGTTGTCCCTGATATACAGCGGCATCGCTCCCAGCAGTTTGTCTGCCGACGATACCAGCAGGTGACAGGGTTCCCAGCCGTGCCCTGCCAGGCACCCGAAACGTTCCAGGCCGTTCAGGAAGTCGTATCTTAGAAATGGGTTGCCGTTGCAGTCCAGCCGGTCCCATTCCGCCTTGTCAACCTGGTCAAGGCTCCGGGTCTGCCTGATGGTAATTTCCATGTAACTCGGAGTCAGTTTCGTCATACCGGCCAGGGAATGGCCGGTATCCAGTCACAGGGATGTAATCTCAAGTATCGCCCGCAGGGCGATTCCTTGTTACTCTCCACCCTTGGTGTACAGCGGGAACGGCATGATGTTTTTCCCGCTCTCGTCAAACTCCGTTATCTTGGCGGTGCCCTGCTTGTCCATTTCGTCTATGCGAATCACCGAGTGCATGGGAATGTAAGTGCGGGTGACGTGGTTGAACTCGGATTTCAGGTTTTCCTCCGTCGGATCGACCACCACCGAGTTTTTTCCACCAAATACCAGTTGTTCCATCTCGACGAAGCCGAACATGGCGCCCTGGTGGACGTTGCGCGCATACATTTCATAAATCTTGCCCTGGTTATGAAATATGACTTTGTAGATCGGCTTTTTTGACATGGTTCCTCTGATGATTGACGCCAGGCAACGAAGTCTAGCATATCGCAAAGTGGTATTATAACAAACACTTAATCAAACGGATTCAGGATGTCGCCTGCAGGCGACTGATTTGCTTCAAGAAATGTCCCGGGTAAAACCGTTACGGCGCTCGCTGCCTTTCCTGCGCCCCTATACCGGCAGGATACTGTTTGCGCTGGCCTGCCTGACGACTGCAGCGCTGGCCGCGCTGGCCATGCCGGTCTCCATCAGGCTGGTAGTGGATTACGGCTTTTCCGGCGCCAACGGCCAGTCCATAGATATCTATTTCATCGCGCTGCTGCTGTTGTCCGTGATCTACGCGATCTCTTCTTCACTGCGCTATTACACGGTGATGTGGATCGGCGAACGGGTGGTAGCGGATATCCGCTCCGCGGTGTACCAACACGTGATTCGAATGGACCCCACGTTTTTTGAAGTCACCAAGTCCGGCGAGGTGCTGTCCAGGCTGACCACGGACACCACCCTGGTCCAGTCGGTGGTCGGCGCCGGCGTTTCCATCGCCCTGCGCAGTTCGTTTATCCTGGCGGGCGGGCTGGTCATGTTGTTCGTCACCAGTTCCCGGCTCAGCATGTTGCTGTTCGGTTTGTTGCCCATTGTGGTGGTCCCCGTCCTGGTCTACGGCAGGAAGGTGAGGAAGCTGTCACGGGAAACCCAGGACCGGGTTGCCGATTCCAGCGGCATTGCCGGGGAAGTACTGAATTCCATACAGGTCGTTCAGGCGTTTACCCTGGAAACCCTGCAAAACCGCAGGTTCAGCGACGCGGTGGAGCGCTCCTTCGTTGCGGCAAGGCGCCGCCTGTCCGTCGGGGCGCTGTTATCCGGCCTTATCGTGTTATGCGCGTTCAGCGCAATCGTGGTCGTGCTGTGGACCGGCGCCCGTTACGTCATAGACGGCAGCATCAGCGCCGGCACGCTGGTGCAGTTCCTGTTTTACGCCACGCTGGTCGCGGGCAGCACCACCGCGATAGGGGAGGTCTGGAGCGACGTGCAGCGGGCGGCCGGCGCCATGGAGCGGGTGATGGGCATCCTGGACAGCCGGCCCGCCATCACCAGTTCCGCCGACAGCCTTCCGTTCCCCACCGGCGGCAGCAACCACGTCGTCATGGATAACGTGAGTTTCAATTACCCCAGCCGCCCGGGGCAGTTGGCCCTGGACGGGTTTTCCCTGGATATCACCCCCGGCGAGACACTGGCGCTGGTGGGTCCTTCCGGTGCCGGCAAGAGCACGGTCTTCCAGTTGCTGCTGCGGTTCTATGATCCCGGATCGGGCGCAATCCGACTGGATGGCGTCGATATCCGGCAGGCGGACCTGCGCGCGCTCAGGAAACGCATCGGCATCGTGCCGCAGCAGACGGTCCTGTTCGCCGGCAGCGTGCTGGAGAACATCCGTTTCGGCAGGCCGGACGCCACGGACGATGAGGTCATGCTAGCGGCCAAAGCGGCCTATGCGGACGACTTCATCCGGCAATTGCCTGAAGGCTACCGGACGTTCCTGGGCGAGAAAGGCGCCCGCCTGTCCGGCGGCCAGCAACAGCGTATCGCCATCGCCCGGGCCGTGTTGAAAGACCCGCCGCTGCTGCTGCTGGACGAGGCGACCAGTTCCCTGGACGCCGAAAGCGAGAACCTGCTGCAACAGGCGCTGCAGAAGCTGATGGAAAACCGCACTGTCATCGTGATCGCCCACCGCCTGGCCACCGTGAAAAAAGTTGACAGGATCATCGTCATGGACCGGGGCAGGGTGGTGGACAGCGGCGACCATGACAGCCTGGTAGCCGGGGACGGCATCTACGCGCGGCTCGCGGAACTACAGTTTGATTGAACAACGGGAGGATGTGTTATGGCCGGAGTTAACCTGCAAAAACTATGTTGCGTCAGGAAAATTATGGCGCTGTTTCTGACAAGTCTTGTCGCTATCACATCACACGGAGCGGATGGACCGGTGAGCCCGTGCCACCAGTTCTACCCCAATGTCCCCGGTGAGACCCTGCTTGATAATGACACGCTTGTAGTACAGAGATTTATCATTCCGCCCGGACAATGGGAAGGTGTGCACAAACATCCGCCGAATCAACTTTATATCCATGTTAAAGGCGGTGAGTGGACGGTTCGTTTTGGAGACAAGAAGGAGACTTCCGTAGCGGCTGATGGTGAGATCGGCTGGAGCGATAAAGGACTTGGGCTGGACGCCGACCACGAGTCCCAGAATTCCGGAGATCAACCGATCCACCTGATCTGGGTTGCCGTAAAACCGGGTTGTATGGCCGGCCCATGAGAAGGCATTATTCAGCAGTTCCCGCTAAATTCCGGGGTCAGAGTAAGAAATTCGAAGAATTTTTACTCTGACCCCATCTATCTGACCAAAGTTAGCAGAAACGGCTTGGCGTTATTACCGAGACCTGAAGACAAGAGAACATTCTGATAGAATTTATCTCATCATTATCCAAGAAACTACCAGAGATGAATATGATGAAATTATTGAACAGCCGCATCACAGTTCCTGCCATTACCCTGTTATCCCTGTATATCTGCACATTCCAATCGGCGGCACAGGAATCAGGGTCTGCCGCAGATAACGAGATTGAAGAAATCATTACCATCGGTACCCGTTCCCAGACCCGCGCGGTTGAAGACAGCCTGGTCCCGGTGGATATCATTACGGCCGACGACCTGCTCAGGTCGCCCAATATTGCCGGGGAACTGGGCGGCTTGTTACAGGCCGCCGTTGCTTCTTTCAGCATGCCGCGCCAATCCAATTCCGGCTATACCGATATCGTCAGGTCGGCGCAATTAAGGGGTCTGAGTCCGGATCAGGTGCTGGTCCTGGTGAATGGAAAGCGGCGCCATGTCAATTCGGTCATCAGTACCGAATCGAAGGTGGGCAGGGGCAGCGCAGCAGTGGATTTCAATAATATCCCCACCAGCGCCATTGAACGTGTCGAGGTATTACGGGATGGCGCGGCAGCCCAGTACGGTTCGGATGCCATTGCCGGAGTCATTAACATCGTCCTGAAAGACAATGCCGAAGGGGGGAATATCTCGGTGTCGTATGGGGGCCATATCACTGACCTGGAACCGGTTGACAAGAGTATCACGGACGGAGAAACCGTCACCGTCAGTGCAAACCATGGGTTTTCCTCCGGAAACGGGTTCATCAACCTCAGTCTGGAATATCGTGACCGATCGTCGACTGACCGGTCCAGTTTCGACCAGTTGCCGACGATTGGCTTTGCTGAATTCATCGCGCCGATCCCCTCCAGCGGGACGCCGGAAGCCGCCCCGAATGATGCCCTGGCGGGCATGCGGAACTACCGGGAAGGCGATGGTGAAGCAAGTGATATCAACCTGATGTATAACGCCGGTCTGGATCTGGATTCAGGATTTGAGTTGTACAGTTTCGGCAGTTACTCGGAGCGTGACGGGGAAGGCTACAATTTCTTCCGTTATCCGGTCAGCGCAAATAACGTGATTTCAGTCTATCCCAACGGGTTTTTGCCGATAAGTGAGGCGGATGTCACTGACTTCTCCGTGGCCGGCGGCATCACCGGCGAGTTGTCCGGCGGCTGGCTGATCGATGCGAGCGTGGTACACGGTTTCAACGAGTTTTCCGACGGCGTAAAGAACACGCTCAATTCATCGCTGGGCGAGGCCAGTCCGACTGAATTTTACCGGGGCGAGTATGAATATTCGCAGACCGTGCTGAATTTTGATGTTTCCAAGGGGATGGATCTCGGCGCGATCCCGGTCAATGCCGCGGCCGGCCTGGAGTTCCGTTTTGAGGATTACAGCACCAAGGCGGGCGACCCGGAATCCTATATCGCAGGGACCGCGGTAGCCTGTACGGTCTGTATTACCTTCGGCAACAGCGATGTATCCAAGATCGGAGCGCAGAGCGGTCCGGGATTGACGCCGGATGATGAAGTCGATGAGGATCGATTTTCCTGGTCGGCTTATATCGACCTGGAGTTTGATATTACTGAAGATCTCCTGTTCTCGGTGGCGGGCAGGTTTGAAGATTACGATGATTTCGGCGATACGGTTAACGGTAAAGCTGCGGCCCGGTATGAACTGTTCCCGGGCTTTGCCGTGCGCGGAAGTGTCAGCACCGGGTTCAGGGCCCCCTCCCTGGCACAGGCCTTTTTTACCGGTACGACGACCAGTTACGGCACCGGCGGCGCGCTGGTAAGAACATTGAGTCTGCCCGTGACGGACCCGATCGCGCAGAAGAATGGCGCGGAGGCTCTCGATGCCGAAGAATCACTGAGTATGAGCGTCGGTTTTACCTGGTCCCATGATAGCGGTCTCAGCCTGACCTTTGATTACTTCGAAGTGGAGATCGATGATCGCATTGCACTGTCCCAGAATATACCGGTAGATGGTGTGCCCGGTGTTGGCGGAGTCCGGTTCTTTACCAATGTTGCAGACACGGAAACCACCGGATTTGACGTGGTTGCATCCTACCGGCACGAGGGCTGGAACCTCTCGGTTGCGTATAACAACATCGATACGGACATCGTCAATAATCCGAACCGGGTGATCATGGGTATCGAAGAGCAGAACACCTATGAGACCGCGCCGCCGGAAGACAAGCTGATTCTCACCGGTTCATGGTCCAACAAGACCATTTCCGCCCTGGTGCGGGCGACGCGTTTCGGAGAAACGGAACGGATATTCGATTTCGGCGGAGGTTTTGAGCCGCAGCAGGTCTATGGCGCCGAATGGTCTGTCGATGCCGATATTGAATATGCAATCAATGATAACTGGAGTATTTCGGCAGGGGGAAATAACCTGCTTGATGAATACCCTGACTTATCGATATTCGACATCAGCTATTTCGGCAACCTGCCGTACGATGTTCTTTCGCCTATCGGCGTTAACGGCCGCTTCGTTTACGTGAGGACGAATTTCAGTTACTGACCCGGATTTCCGGCTGCGCTATTGGACCGTGAAACCAATAGCGCAGTTGTTTCCTGTTCCATAATCGTATAAGCGGGGATATATCATGGCCGGCCTGGCAAGAGTGGCCTTACTGTTTCTTTTTCCAATTGCTGTTTCCGCCGCCGCGGACAATACATCAAGCCCGGATTGTGAATTGTTCTACGTGGTATTCCCGAACAGGGATGCGGCCGGCCAGGTCGAGAGTAAGGTTTTTGACGCGGTTTCCGGATTGAGCTGGGAACAACGCAAAGCGCTGTCACGGTCCGAGAGTAAACGGCTTGAATCGATCCTGGCTATCAGCCCCGGTCTTGCCGGCAGAATAAAGGTCGGGGATATACTGATTACCCAGGGCGGCTACCAGGGAGTATCCGGCATTTCCATCAATGCCCGCCTGATAATGACCGCGGATGCTACCGGGAAAGACGTTGTTTCCCTGGCCTCAATGATCGGGTATATCTATTTTCAGGACAGTGTTCTGTTGTTGTGCCATGTGTCCGTTGATAAAGGTATAAAGCCTGCCGTCATGCACACTGTCCTCGACGCCGGCGCCAGGGACTACCTGAATCCGGTATCTGCGCGGCTACTGTTCGGCATGATGATGGGATATCTGAACAAGGTCGAATCTGTTGGCTATACCTATGAGCAGGCCAACGATATCTTTCGCGTACTGGAATTTGACCGGGTGGACCAACCCAATAAAAAGGCTTTATCAAGCATTGCCGGGCACCTGGGTGATGTATCGGACGGCAAGGTGAAACTGGATATACGGAGCGCCGACGTGTTTGCGTTTTCTACGGGTAATAAATGGAAGGAATTTCCACAGGGGGGTGACTACGCCACTCGTTTTGCTGACGATGTGGACAAGGCGTTGATAAAGTCGGAACAAATGGTGTTTATAAAGAAGCTGGAAAGAGAGCATACCTGGCATCACCAACAATAGCCGGAGATATAGTCAAAATTCCTGACCTGTCCCCCAAACGTCATTCCGTAAAGCAGGGGTCAGAGTAAAATCACCCCTGATCCTGCCGCCAGCCCCCGCAACGGCGATTTTACTCTGACCCCATCTATCTCCTGACTCACTCCACGTAGGGAATAAACCGCCCTAGGACAATAACCCCGATCCAGAACAGGAAGGACAACGCGGACACCGTTCTGATAGCCGCTCCCGGGTCCTGTCCTCCTGCCGGCCCGGCAGGCCTGTGTACGGTCAGCGCGAAATACAGCGCGTTCAACCCGGCCAGGAGAATGAACAGCATCTTCAGCCGGAAGGCGATATTAGGGTAATAACGGAACGGATCGCTGAAAAAAAACATGGTACCGGTCACCAGGTTAATGCCGAAACCGGCCAGCGCCAACGGCAGGAACCGGTACACCGCGGCAACCGGGAAATTACGTGCAAAACCCAGCAACCTGAAATCCACTACCAGCAATGACCCGATGAGCAGCGAAAGCCCCATGAAATGCAGGATCTCAGCCATGGGGAACAGCCAGACGCTGTCCCGCATCAACTGGCCCAGCGCAGAGGTTTCAATACTCAGCAGCAGGTCGTCCATAAGCCTACATCCCGTTCCCGAACTCGATATAAGCGATAAGCCGCCCGGCGATAATCGCGCCGGCCCAGAACGCCAGTGAGCAGCCTGCAACCAGCTTCGCTCCGGCAGGCGTCTCAGGGCCGGCTTCCGGCATGGCCCCGGCATTCCGTAATGCCCGTACCACCAGCCACAACGACACCGCTCCCAGGGTGATAAGCGATAGCTTGATCCAGAACACAGGGTGGTAAAAAAACTTCACGGGATCGCCCGAAAACAGCGCCAGGCCGGTCACCACGTTCAGGACCAGCCCCGCCCAGGCGATGGCGGACAAACGGGCAAACAGCGTGAGCGGCACGGCGCGGGCAAACCCCAGGATGCGGATACAGATCATCGTCACCGTCCCGGCCACCACGGCCATGCCCAGCGCATGGCAGGCCAGCACGATCGGATATCCCCAGATGGACCCCGCCACCCAGGTCCCCAGGGCGCTGTCTTGCAGCCAGGTTAAATAGTCCATTACTTTATGCTACAAAGTTTGACAAAGTTTGTCTTTTCATTCAGACTGATGATGGTGTACTTGAAGGCCGATTATTTCATTATATGCATATTTCATTGACACCTGAACTCGAGGCAAGGGTCAAATCAAAGGTCGCAACGGGCATGTATAATAATGCCAGCGAGGTCATCAGGGAGGCACTCAGATTTATGGACCAGAATGAAAAACTTCTCTACCTGCTTAAATCAGAACGGTTACGCTACGAGGTGGCGCAGGGAGCAATAGAGGCTGAGCAGGGTAATTTCAGCCCGCGCACCGTACAAGACATTCTTGATGATATGAATTCATAGCCAGGGAAGGATATGATGGCCAGGTACAGGCTCACACCGAAAGCCGACAGGGATTTGACACAAATCTGGCGCTATACCAACGAGAATTGGGGTAAATCCCAGGCAAATGAATACCTGCAACTTCTTGAAAACCGCTTTCTGATGCTTTTACGCCACCCGAAGTCAGGCAGGGCGCGTGATGAAATAAGGAGGGGATATCGTAGTCTGCCGGTT
Organism: Gammaproteobacteria bacterium; assembly: GCA_028819495.1. Classification (GTDB taxonomy): domain Bacteria; phylum Pseudomonadota; class Gammaproteobacteria; order Eutrophobiales; family Eutrophobiaceae; genus JAAXHV01. The sequence continues at coordinate 56,688 of JAPPLI010000086.1, forward strand.
GAAAATCACGTCATATTTTATCGAGTTAAAGATGCTGACATCGAAATTGTAAGAATTCTTCATCAAAGAATGGAAGTCAATCAACATGTATTTTAATGTAATAAACATTCGGTTAGACGTCGGTTGAGAGAATGTTGGCAGGATCTCACCAAAAACTGCTTCGGTTCGGAAGTTGTACCTGGGGCGGTTCTCCAATATCATAAAGTTAACTTGTCAGGAGAGATGGCCGAGTGGCTTAAGGCGCACGCCTGGAAAGTGTGTATACGTTAATAGCGTATCGAGGGTTCGAATCCCTCTCTCTCCGCCAAAAGCGTTCCGCTCCACGGGGGAAAACCGTTGTAACTGACTGATAACAATAACAAATCAGCCAGCAATAAAACGTGACGAAATTACCTGAATCAGGCGGCGCTCAGTAGCCGCAGTTTCCGGCCCGAAGAAACGAGACGATTGTTTGGGATAATCGCTTCATAAATGTCTGTTATATGAAGCGAATAAGGGGTATAATCGCGTCATGAATTGGATATGGGAGCATGACAACTGGCCGCGTTTTGCGCACGACGCCATGATATCAGGCGATCTTACCGCGAATGATTTCAGGCTGAGATCACAACAGTTACACGGAAACATTGAAGCCATGTCGGCGCACGACCAGTTAGACACACTGGCGGACCTGATGCTTTCTGAGGTATTGAATACCAACATGATTGAAGGCGAAAAACTGGACCGTGATTCCGTTCGCGCATCCCTGCTGGCATTACTTGGCGGCGGTTCAGTCGGATCAGTCGCCGGCCAGGATGATAAATCGTCAACAGCCGCAGAGTTCATAGTGGATGTCCGCAACCACTGGAACAGCCCCCTGGACGCATCCCTTTTGGGACGCTGGCAATCCATGATAATTGCAGATCAACCAGGCAATATCATTAGGAGAGGGGCGTTTCGCAGAGATACTGCCCCGATGCAGATCGTAAGTGGCGGGCCTGGGCGCTATCGGGTGCATTATGAGGCGCCGCCGGCCACGCGGGTTGATGAAGAGATGGCACGATTTCTTGACTGGTATAATACCACCAGGCCGGACGCGGATAATTCAGACGCGTCGGCAGGGCTGCTGAGAGCCGGCATTGCCCATGTATGGTTTGAAATGATACACCCGTTCGACGATGGTAACGGGCGGGTGGGGCGTGCCATTGTCGACCACGCCATATCACAGACCTTAGGTTATCCCGCGCTGACCTGTTTTTCAGCCGCCGTCCTGCAATCCAGGAAACGCTACTACCGGGAACTTGAATGGATCGGCCGCGGGAATAGTAATCTGGATTCCTGGTTGCGTTTTTTTTCCGAGACCGTCAGACAGGCGCTGATGATCACACGGCAACAAGTAGAATTTGTGCTGAAAAAGACGCGGTTTTTCGATGCGTTTGGCGCTCGGTTGAATGAGCGCCAGAGCAAGATGGCTGCACGCGTGTTTGCAGAGGGGATCAAGGGTTTTGAAGGCGGTATAACGACCCGGAAATACCAAGCGGTCACGAAATGTTCACGCGCAACCGCATTTCGTGACCTGAATGATATGCTCAAGGCGGGCATTCTGGTAGCGAGACCAGGGGCGGGGCGCAATGTCAGCTATGACCTGGTTTCGGTTACGATAGCCATGCAGGGGCTCAAGCAGGCCGGCCAAGCCGTGATTTTAACCGGCCCCCAACCGTAAACTCGAACACGGCGGCGGCGAGGTCACACTGCAGGATGTCAATCAGGCCGACCTGGCCAAGGTTAAGACTATCCTTAACGACTTTATGTTGAAACGCTGGGCCGAGCGTTGTGGCGTTGACTGTTCGGAGGAATGGAATCAAAGAGTCGGAATATTACTCGACCTTATAATTTTAGTTGTCATATGACAACTAAAGTGCTATGATTAACACTCTGACTACAACCATTAGAGGAAGTAGATGCAACACCCCTATAAGGAGATTGATGCGGTCATTCGCTATGCGAAATCAAGATGACGAAGACTTTTGACTTTACATTGACATTTTCACTCTTGAGATACGGTTCCAGTCCGGTTTCGTGCCGTGTGCCTCAATGGGTCAGACCAGTTCAAAATGACAGAAGTTACTGATAATAAGGGGGAACCAGCAAACAAGACCTGCTTTCAGTAGGCTTAAACTGCGCTTTTCACGCGCCAAAACATGGTTTTAAGGAGGTTTACAAATCAACCAATTCCTGTGCCCAGCCGGGTAAGGGATCAAGCATTTTTTCCAACAGTCCATCACGTATTGTCAAAACCCGTACAAAAGGGTTATCGGCACGCGAGTTATCCAGCAGGGTAACGTGGTCGCACAAGGGGATGACCGCCTTGATGTGCCGCAACAATCGCGGGATACGGGCTTCGACCTTTTCATCAGGCACATCATGACCGCCTTCTTCGACACGTTGCGCAACCCTGGCTTTATTGAGACTGGCAGGTTCCAGGTGAATCATTACCAGGATTATTTGATATCCCAAGGCTTTTGCCTTACCCGCGAAATCAACCTTGCCCGGGTGCGAAAAGACAGTTTCAAAACAGAAACTTCGCCCGTCATGGAGCAGGTTGTCACAGATCTGCTCGACAATCTGCATCGCCTGGTAACTGTGAACCTCCGGCGCCTCGGGAAACAACTCTTTCGCTATCAGGTCGGCATTCACAAGAGGGATCCCGAGAGGGGCCAGGCGAGTACGATAAAAAGTACTCTTGCCGGCGCCATTGCCGCCCGCCAGCAGCCAGAGTTGTTTAGCCTCCATTTCTCAATCAGCCTGTTCCGTCAGCGGCGTGAATACTCCGTCATGAAATTGACCGATGATCACCCGGCCATCCGGCAATACCTGCTCAAGCTGACCGGGATGAAGGCTTGAGCTCTGATAACGCACTGAACTGGTTGTCACGGATTCCGTCAGCCTGCCGCTTTTTCGATCACGCTCAAGGTTGGAAAACACCTCATCAGGCGCAATAGTCTCTGGTTCTACGGGTTCTATCTTCAAATGAACCAGGCCGGCGCTGATCTCAAGCAGGGTATCCTGATCAATTATTCTGGATAAACTGCGGCCGATACCGGCCCAGTATTCAATTTGCTCAGCAGCGCTGCGATGCTGACGTTGACCGGCCAGGGTCGCTGCCTGCATGAGGTCCACCTGCAGTCTGATGGGGGATGCGGCTTTAGGCATGGATCGTGGCCTCTTTTGGTAAGAAAATATGATTGTAGCAGAATGCTACGTGCAAGGAAAGGGCACTCAATGCCACTATCATTTTTGCGATGTGTTAAAACCAGTCAAGGCAAAAGCGTACTTTTCAGACTGATGAGACAGAAAAGTAAATCCGCGGGGCCAGTATGTCCCACCAGTAATATTGCACGCTTCCTTGTGTAAGGCCATTCCGTGGCCTCCTTTATTACGCCTGATGTTAATCAAGTACAGGTATTAGTATCTGGCGTAGCAGATGACGGGTGGGTCCCGTGCAAGCGAGGACGCGCATCAGGCGGGTTAATTTTTATTACGGATTGGCGGCCAGGCGGATAATTTCAATATAAAATACTTGACATAAATATTATATAAAGGGGAATATACCCCCAATATCCGCAAATATTGACAAGTTATTGGCTTATGGACACTGGCACTTTTTTACAGACGCACCGAGTCTTCAACCTCGATGAAGCCGCACGGGTATTAGCGCCGCCCGGCGGGCGTAAGGCGACATTGGAGCGCCTGAAATACACAGCTGCACGAAACAAGCTGAAGAAGCTCACACGGGGGGTCTATGCTTCGGTGCCGCCGGGGGTGGATGCGGCCAAATTTCAGCCGGATCGTTTCCTTGTGGCGGTGGCGATGCGACCTGACGCGGTCTTTTCCCATCATTCGGCGCTTGAACTACTGGGTGCTGCGCATTCCGAATGGCGGGAATGCACCGCGTACAGCGCCAGGCGTTCACAGTCGTTCGATCTGGATGGCCTTGAACTGCGCTTCCTGTCCCACCCGCAATCACTGGTGCGCTATCGGGCTCTTGATCGGGGCATACGCTCCGTCCACCGGCTCGATCGTGAATTACGGGTTACCGGACCCGAACGTACACTGATCGATGGTTTCCGCCGGACGGACCTGGTGGGCGGGCTTGCGGAGTTTGTCGAGTCGGCGGCGGGATTTCCTGTTCTGGAGTTGCCATTGTTGTTTGAGCTTCTGGATGTTTTCGGACAAAAGGTGTTGTGGGCAGCGGCCGGCTGGTTCCTTGAGCTGTATCGAAAGACCTTTTATGTCAGCGATGATGATCTTGCATTAATAGAAAAATACGTCCCAAAGGCGCCGCTTTATCTTGCCAGGGATCAACGCGGCGGCGTACTGGTGCGGCGATGGAATCTGATCGTCCCGGACGCGCTGCTGGAGGGCATGGAGCCGGATGAATCTCAGCGCTGAACTCATTGAAGGACTCGCGACGGAGACTGGTTTCCGTGCGGAGACACTGGAAAAGGTGATCCGCCTGGGTGAATTCGCCGCAGACGTTGGGCGTCATCCGTTGCTATCACGTGTATTGATATTGAAAGGTGGTACGGCATTGAATCTGTTGTTCGGCCCCCCGGCCCGGCTTTCGGTTGATCTGGATTTCAATTATATTGGGCAGGAAGATCCGGCGGGTATGCAAGCTGATCGCACCGAGGTTGAACGGGCCCTCGCGAATATCGGAGAGGGTCAGGGCTACAGGGTACAGCAATCGCGCGATGCCCATGCCGGACGGAAGTTCTATCTCACCTACACAAGTTCGACCAGTACGCCAGACCGTATTGAGATAGATCCAAACTTTTTGTTTCGCATACCACTGGGTAAAGTCACAACACGGCCGCTCTGGCAGCCACCGGGAATTGTATACCCGGAAATTCGGGTCGTGCCTATGGAAGAGCTGTTCGCCGGAAAACTGCGTGCGACCCTGGCTCGGGCGATGCCGCGTGATCTATTCGATACCATTCGATTGCCCGAATACGGATCGGAAATCTGGGGGAGTCTGCGAATGCGCCGAATTCATGTGGCGCTGGCGGTTACGCTGCCGCTTCCGCTTTATCAATATGGACGGGATCGCTTTGAGCGTGTTACCGATAGAAGCACTGAGGAACAGCTTGTACCGATGCTTCAAGGTAATGAGCGGCCAGTTGCAAGTGAATTGAAGGAACAGGCATGGTCGGTTATGGAACCGCTGGTTACGCTTGAAGAGACTGAGCGGGAATACATTGACCGAGCGCATGCCGGTGAACTGTCGCCTGAGTTGCTGTTTCCTGACGACGAAGAAATGGTAAGTCGGTTGGCGCGATCTCCGGCATTATTATGGAAAATCAAAAATGTGAGACGGCATGTTTCCAGATGATTCCAGCCAGAGATGTACAACATTTATCATGCTGTCTTATTGCCACATTCGCTATGCGAAATCAAGATGACGAAGACTTTTGACTTTACATTGACATTTTCACTCTCGAGATACGGTTCCAATCCGGAAAATTACCTGGAAGCGCTATTCGAAGCGGGTTGTGATGACGCAATAGTTGGAACCGGAATACCGGGTTCTATTGCACTGAATTTTTCACGTGGCGCAAAATCAGCAGAAGATGCAATTCAGCGAGCTGTACGTGACGTCCGCAAGGCAATTCCCGATGCGGAGTTGTTGGAATTAAAACCCGACCTGGTCGGCATCTCCGATATAGCCGGATTACTCGGTTGTTCGCGTCAGAACATTCGGAAACTGACCACGAAAGGCAGTTTAAATTTCCCCAAACCGACTGTTTCCGGTAGCGTCCCGCTCTGGCATTTCTATGAAGTGGCAAACTGGCTGATCAGGAACTCCAGGATAAAGATTAAACCAAAGGAAGAGGATGTTGAGATCGCGAAAGTAACCTTTCAGAAAAATCTGGAGGTTCAAGGAATTCGTTATCGGGCACTCGCAAATTGACAATGAATTCCAGGGACACTGACTTTATTTTAGTCAAGACCATTCTAAAATATCCTTTATTTTAGTCATGTACGGCAGCTGGCGCCCCATTTCGACCTGATCACCATTATTCGCAAAAATACCATATATATTGCAAATCCTTAACAAATATGCTACAGTTTTTGTTATTTTCGGCAAAAACTCTGGCAAATAATGGCAAATCTCCTCCTGGTTACCGATGTCTCCACGCGTACGGCCCTGCAAAGGCGTTATCGCCGCGGTGAACTGACGCGGGTGCGCAATGGTGTCTATGTGGATAGCCATGACCCTGCTGAGATAGTGAAGGTTCTAAGCACGGAGTGGGTGGCGATTGCCAATTTTCTCTTCGCCGATCCGGTTGCTGTTTACAGAACAGCATTTGAACTCGGCCCCGTCAACAACCGCGTCTATTTGATGGTGGCCCGGGGCAAACGCCGTAGCGTCACTGTCGGCTCGCTGCAACTGAGCATTGAAGCCGGCGACGTGGAACATGGCATCGAGCCCGCCGGCCCGGCGATGCGGCGCAGCAATGTGCCGCGGCAACTGCTGGAAAATCTCACGTCGGTACGTACTGAAAAAGGCTTTAAGAAGAAATTGGGGCGAGCGTGGGTGGAGGAACAATTACTGAATGAAGTGGCTGTTCGCGGTGAAGCCGGCATAAACCGGCTGAGAGACGAAGCCGCCGCTTTGGCGCCATTGCTTGGTATGGAGGGGCAACAGCAACAACTCAATAAAATGGTATCAGCCATATTAAAGACCCATCCGATGGATGGTGTCTTAACGACACGCGCGGGTTACGCTCATGCGCTGGGCAAGCCCTTCGACCGGGAAAGGCTCGAGCGTTTTTCGGCGTTATCAAGCTACCTCAATAAACTCGATTTAAGTGAATCCGCCTACACCTATGATAATGCCGGTTGGCGCAATCTTGCTTTCTTTGAAAGTTATTTCTCAAATTATATCGAGGGGACACAATTTACTATTGAAGAAGCCGAAGATATCGTCACCACCGGCCGGGTGCTGTATCAACGACATGAAGACAGCCATGATTTGTTGTCCCATATTGACATAACGCGTGACCATGCTGAAATGACCCGTACCCCTTCTACCGCCGACAGTTTGCTCGACATACTTAAATCACGGCACGGTATCTTGCTGGCGCAACGTCCCGACAAACGGCCGGGTCAATTCAAGAACGCGCCCAATCAGGCCGGCACGACGTATTTTGTCCTGCCGGAACAGGTTGAGGGCACCCTGTTACAGGGGTTTGACTTATACAGGCACGTGAAGGCCGGTATCAAACGCGCATTATTCATGCATTTTCTCGTAGCTGAAGTACATCCATTCAATGACGGCAATGGACGCATGGCGCGGATAATGATGAACGCTGAATTGGTGGCGGCTGATCAACATAAAATCATCGTGCCAACAGTGTGCCGTGAAAATTACCTGGGTGGTTTACGCCAGGCGACGCGGCAGGACAGCTTTCGCACAATCACCAAAGTATTGCACCAGTTGCAGCAATACAGCGCCGCGCGAAACTGGTCAGATCTCAACGATGTCAAGACACAATTGCTGACCCATGCAGCCGACCAGGACGCCAATGACGGGCTGATGATATTTAACAAACTGCTGAGTCAATATACAGGGGATTACCAGGCGGGCTGATCATCCCGGTCCGTCTCCGCCACCCACATCCGATTGTCCCTTCCTGGATTCTGTGGGTAAAATAGAAGGGATACCCAACCATTGCAGGTGTGTCATGAAAACGCATCCATCAACCAGGATTTTTGTGTTCTCCCTTTTGTTTCTTCTTTACGGCTGTGAGCCTGCCACCGATGAAGCGGAACAGCCGGGTTCTCTCGAACAGCAGGTAGAGGGACTCTGGTTCTACACCGGTTTGATTACCGCGAATGGCGAGGAGGAGCCGCTGGATGGCATCTTCCTGTTCAGGGACGGTTTTTTTGTGCAATACGCCCAGTTCACGGGCGCATCGGCCCGGGAACAGGGAGCGATGGCCCATGCGGGACCGTACTCTGAAGGCGACGGTTTCATTCGCCTGGCGGCAGAGCAGACCCTCAGCACGGCGCCGTCAGAATCTCCCCCGCTCACGTCCCGCGGCCTTACGGAGCACGAGGTTGATGTCCAGCGCGTGGATGATGAACTGACATTGAACTTCATGCGCAGCGGAACGGTGCAAAAGTTTGTGCGCGCCGGATCCGGTGAGGGCAAGGTGTACAGGCTGGAAAACGGCGCGCTGGCGCTCGTGGACGGCTATCTTGTTCTTGTCAGCGGTGATGAAAACGGAGTCGAAACCGGGTATGGCCGCTATGAAGCGGAAAATGGCGCCCTCAGGGTTGACCTGGACTACTGGACGTCAGCGGACAAAACTTCAGCCTCCAATAAAAACCATACCGGCATGAACGCCACATTTGATGGTGAGAGCCTGACGCTGGAAGATGGCCGGCGCTTTCACGTCCTGACCCCGGGCCGGCACGAACTGGAAAAAAAGACGTGGAAGGAGGTCGAAGCAGCCCTTGAGCAGGGAATTGATACCGCGATTATTACCATCGGGGCGACTGAACAGCACGGACCGCAACTGGCCCTGGCAACCGACTCGGCCTCCGGCGACTGCCTGGCGCGCATGGTTGCAGAACGGGTAGGGCAGGCCCTTATCACGCCCAACATCCGGGTCGGCATCTCTCCCCATCACATGCGCTTCGCCGGTACGATCAGCGTGCGCGCTCCGATACTCAAATCCCTGGTCTACGAATACGTCCACAGTCTCGCCTGGCACGGGTTCCGCCACATTGCCATTATTCCGACCCACGGCACTAACTTTCCCATGGCCGGCGAACTGGAACCGGAACTTCAGAGGCTTTATCCCCATGTAAACATTTTTTCCTATTCCGATGCCGATGCCTATCTTGGGTCGGCGGCCGTTGTCTCGGAACACCTGGGAATCGACCCTGCAACGGCAGGCACTCACGCCGGCCTGTCGGAAACGGCTTTCATGCTGGCCTGCCAACCGGACCTGGTTGACCTGGAAAGCGCTGAACAGGGTTTCATGGGTGATGCCATGGCGATGGGTGAAAAGCTCAACCGCGACGGCACCCATAGCATCTCGCCGATAGGCGTCCTGGGCGACCCGCGCGGCGCCACTGTCGAAGCGGGCAGGGAATACCTGGAAAGCCGGGCTGCGCTGCTTGCCGACTATGTCATGGAACGGCGGGAGGGATGGACGCTGGAAATCCCGGGCGACCTGCCTTACGGCGGTTTGCCGGAGCCGGAAGGCGACCTGGCCGATGCCGTCAGGGCGCGCCGGAACGGAGACTTCGACACGGCCCGGCAACTGTTGCAGGAGAAACTGCAGGAGCAACCCGGTGACCCCATGATTGTCCTGGAACTTGCCAGGATAGACACCCTCGAGGACAGGATCGATTCGGCCAGGGCAAGCCTTGAGGCGTTGCTCACTGAAACAACCGATAATGAGACTCGGGAGAAGATTCACGATGAACTGGCGCTGCTTTCCACCTACCAGGGCAGGTTTTCCCAGGCCGCAGAGCACAAGCTGGAATCCAAACGTCTCCGGGGCCTGCGTAACGATCCGGCGGGTGAAGGGCTCAAGCTGTTCTACATCGCTTATTTCCAGGCCGAAACCGGCCGGGTCGATGAAGCGATCGAGAGCTATGGGCAGGCGCTGGAACTGGCGCGGGATCCGAGTGATATAAATCTGGATATCGAGCACCTGGTCGGCCTTGCCCTGGTCAAGAAAGGGCGGCTGCTCGATGCCGCCCAGCGCCTGCGGGTGATCGGCGACTCTGTGAACGAGCCCGAATTCCGTTCGCATATTCGCCGCTTCTATCACCTTAACGGCGAAATTCTCCTGCTACTGAACCGGCCGGAAGATGCGGCAATGAACTTCCAGGCTGCCTTGAAGATATATGACCATCCCCTGTACCGTGAGAGCATGGCCCGGGCCAAATGGCAGGCAGGCGACCTGGAGGGCGCCATCGCCGAGATGGAAAGACTGGTCGCCCTTACCGACCCCAGGCTGGACATTCCCATCCATTATGTAAAAGCCCATTATCAACTGGGCCAACTGTATGAACAGCAGGGTGACCGGGACCGCGCCCTTGATTGGTATCGCCGCTTCCTGCAGTTCTGGGGGTCGAGCGACATGGACCTCGAGGAAATCCGGGAGGCGCGCAGTAAATTGCCGGCTGATTGAGGAACCCCCTGCTTACTTCAATCGTGAATAAATCTGTTCACTATCCATTTAACGGTGAATAACGTTCGCCATTCATAATTGCGATTTTTCGTACATTACCCTGCATTTCAAATGTGCCGCAGAAACCTTTTTTAAGCACTAACGCCTGCCCCGGATAAAACTCCTCGGATGGTCCGTTTTCATCGGAAATAACTATCTTTCCGCTCAGCAGATACATAAATTCATCTTGTGGGTAGTCATTCAGCTGAAGTTTTACAGGCGCAGCCTGGTAGGCCGCAACAAGGAGTTCACCGTGCTCAAAATGATATGTCTGGTGCTGTGATTTCCCGGATAAAACTATTTCATCCGGGTATGGCGCATAGTCGTCAAGATCGATGCCTGCCAACTTGTCAACATCCAATCGTACAAGTTTATTATTGTTGCTCATTTAATATTTTCTCCGGACTGGAAGTACAGTTATTGAAATGTCTGGTTCAACGAAGCCGGCAATCTTTCCACCATGCTTTCAATGATGCGAACACATCGTTTTTTTGTATAGACTTCGGGGTTCAGCAAGGACTGAATACATACCCCGTCCACCACCGCCAAAATCAGATCCAGTATATCCTCCGTTTTCCCGGCACGAAGGATTTCTTCTTTTTCAATGGAGTTCGTAACATATTCTTTCAGCAAATCCCGGTATTCATTCTTATTTGCATTGTATTCCTCGGCCAGCAAGGGATCATTACTGTGCCGGATCCCGAAACACATCGACACAAACGCAACGCTCTCCAGTTTTTCGGGGTCGGGCAGAAGTTCTACCATTGCGTTTCTTATGCACAATAAGTTACTTTCGACGGATTTATTGGCATTGAGAATTCTTTCAAAAGTTTTTCTATACGCAATTGTAAATGCAAATCTCAAGACGCTGTCCTTATCCCTGAAATAATGCGACAACACACCCGTAGTAAACCCTGCCTCCAGGGTAATATCACGCAGTGTAAGCTTGTCAACACCGACGGATTGAACGGCAGCCCAGGTTGCGTGCGCTATCTCAACCCTTCTTTCATCATGATTAACCACTTTTGGCATAAATCGATTGCTCCATAAATGTTAGAAAAGATTGTGTCTTATGGGCACCTCTAAAAATTAGAGGCGCCCGTGCAGCATAAGGATATGCTGCCATTTTTAATCACGTAAGTGATTGAAAATGAAGGAAACGGAAAATCGCACTTTTCCGTTTCCGTCTCTGAAAATGCCACGGATGGCATTTTTAGAGGTTCCTTTATTAAAAAAATGCACCTTTAAACATTTAAAGAAGGTTATTTCGGGGCCGCAACATTCAAATAATCCAGCCCATTGAACAACATCCTCAGCCCCCGATAGAGTAATGACGGGTTTCCGGAGTAAAAGGGAAAATTCTTTGTCGGCATATTATCAAACAATGTACCGGCATCATCGGCTTTCAGTATTCGTTTGGCTATTTTTGAACCAAGATAGAGTGCCATCGAAAAGCTTGGTGTGGCACAGAAATGTACGCCATCCTGCGTGCCGATATGGGGTAAGTGATCAGATGGCAATGCCAGATTACCATACCAGCAATATTCCGCTTTGATTTTCTCCAATTCCGGAAACAGCTTTCTGTATGCGTTCAGTATTCTGTTTGATTGTGTATAGTTATCATCGGCACGCAAATAATGTGAAGCCAATATAAGTCGGGTTTCCTTGTCACAGGGCCTGAAATTAAAAAACATCTGTTTTGTATCGACGACTCCACGCAAAGTGGGTAGTAGTTCCTTCAATAAGTTCTGTGGCATTGATTCAGTTGCAACAACATGTGCCAGAAACGGAAAAATTTTCTTTTGCAAAAAGCCTGTTTCTGCGCCGGAATAGCCCTGTGTCGCCAGTACAACATGTTCTGCAGTGATGTTGCCCCTGTTCGTAGATATCGTAAACGTTCCATTTGATTGACTTTGCACCGATTCAAGTTGGGTAGAGGCACATATTGTAGTGCCTGAATCCGCAAGGTGTTGAACCATGCCGGCAGTCAATTGCCCCGGATTCAGATCATAACCATCCGGATGTACTTTTGCGCCATAGTAGATTTTATTTGCCCGGCCTCCAATTTCTTTACCAAGGTCCTGTTTGGGGACCATGTATGCGTCTGCTGATCCAAACTGCTTCTTCAGCCGCTCCAGGGTATCAGCCATAGTTTCGTAGGCTGATTTCGTGGTTGCCAGTACCAGCTTGCCGCGCTGTCTCAATCCGCAACTGATATTGTGACGCTTGATTAGTTCAAGAACATAGTTGTGGGCTGCGCGGCCTTCCCTGATCAGGTCGCATTTTTTGACACCCTGAACAAGCCCGCCGAGGTCCCCGGTTGTTGTACCGTCAATACGGTCCATCACCAACCCGAGATTTCTTGAGCATGCCCCGTGCCCGGGCCAGTCTTTCTCAATCAGCGTCACCTCAACACCGGAGCGCCGCAGTTCCAATGCGGCGCTCAAGCCTGCAAAGCCGGCGCCTACTATTGCGACGTCGGTTCTTTGCGGCAGGGAAACATCCGGTATTGACACCGGCAAGGTGTTTTCCCACCACAGCGAACGCTCATTGATTTCCTTTATCGTCATCTTGCTTATGTTCTGTTCCGACCATACGTCTTTCAGTTCTTTTTCGTAAATTACAGCTTGATTTTTTAATTATAACAGTTATTATATAAAAAGAGTAGTCTGTAATTTGCCAAATCAACCTTAAATCAGGGGGAAGGGCTGCATGTCTCATCAATTAAGAATGAATTCCATCAATTTGACTGTTCAAGCCATCCTGGTTCTATCACTTGCGCTGACTCAAAATGCCAATGCGCAGTCAGTTCTTGAAGAAGTTATTGTCACTGCACAAAAACGCGAAGAAAGCGTACAGGATGTGTCCATCTCCATAACCGCCCTGAGCGGCGACATGATCAGCGATTTCGGTTTTAAGAATACGCTCGAGATCTTTGATCAGATACCGAATGTGACTGCCGACCAGGGTTCCTATGCCGGGGCGCTGACCATCAGGGGGAATGCCACGCTGAACACCATGCTGGGGGGAGAAGGGAACGTGGCCTTGTACTTTGATGACGTGTACCGGCCGCAGGCCTATTACGGCGGCAACAACATGCTGGACCTGGAGCGTGTGGAGGTGCTGCGCGGACCGCAGGGCACGCTGTTCGGGCGCAATGCGACCGCCGGCCTTGTGCACTTCATCTCACGCAAGCCGACTGAAGAGTTCGAATCCTATGCCACCTTCGAGTACGGATCCTACGATACCCGCATCGTGGAGGCCGCGGTCAGTGGTCCCCTGACCGATTCGGTGAGGGGGCGATTGGCGTTCCAGTACCACGAGGACGATGGCTTTCAGGACAACCTGGGGCCGGCCGGCGGAAAGCTCGGTAAAATCGACCACCTGACCGGCCGCGGCCATCTCGAATTCGACCTCGGCGAGCGGGCGGGCCTGATGCTCACCCTCGAAGCCAGCGACCAGGACGACATCGGTAAGGGCTTTCACTACTGGGGGCTCCTGGATCCGGCAACCCTGGCGCAGTGTGAGCCGGAGCGGGTGCGGGCCGGACAATGTGTCGGGGGCGGCGCCTTTTTCGGTCTGCCGACGTTTGGCGATCCGAACCTCGACCCTGAAGAGGTCTATACCGAGCTCGATCCCGGGAACGGGGATAACCGTTACACGCTCGGCACGATTACCGGGATTGCCAGACTTGATTTCAAACTGACCGATACCATAGACGTCGTATCGATCACCGCCTACGACAGCTACAATCGGTATTTCAACCCCGATGAAGACGCCACCGCTGTGGGTGCGTTCGGTGGCTATTTCCAGTTCAACGACCACTACACCATTGATTCCGACCAGTTTACCCAGGAGATCAGATTATCCGGCGTGTTCATGGGTGCGGACTGGACCATGGGATTCTACTATTTCGACGAAGACCGCGATTCGACCAGCACGATAAGGGATTTCGAGAGTATTCAGTCACCCGATACCAAGGTACAGGGGGATACGGAGTCGTGGGCTGTGTTCGGGCAGGTGGGCATACCGCTCGGGGATCAGTTCCGGCTTATCGGCGGGGTACGCTACACCGATGACGACAAGAAGACCGAAGTGCTTACCACCGGCGTTCCGGGTTCGCAGTCGCTGTCCAGCACCAACACTTCAGGCAAGGCAGGCCTGGAGTGGCGGCCGCGTGAGGACTGGATGCTCTACGGGTCCTTCTCCACCGGATTCCGCTCCGGCAACTTCAATACGGATCTGCTGGGCGGTAATATCAGCCTCCTGAGCGCGGTGGCTCCGGAGAAAATCAAATCCTACGAGGGTGGCTTCAAGGCAACGCTGTTAGACGGCCGGGCACGGGTGAATGCCGCGCTGTTCTACCAGGACGTCACGGACAAGCAGGGCCTCATCTACGACAATGTTGCCGTAGCGCCTGTTGGCCGGCTTATGAGCATTGGAGACGCCGATATCTACGGCGCCGAACTGGAGCTGCTGCTGATACCCGCAGAGCAACTGGAAATGAGCCTGGGTGTGGGCTGGCTGGATACCGAAATCGATGCGCCCGCAAACTTTTTCGTTCCCGCGAATTTCGGTACCGGCGCCAGGGCCTTTGTGGGCGATCAATTTTTCGTGGACGGCAGTGAGCTCGGCACCAGCGCGCCGGAATGGACGATCAACGGTCTTGCCCGCTATCACATACCTCTCGGAAACAACGGCAAAGTCAGCGCGCAGGTGGATTTCAATTACCGCGACGACACCAACGGACTCGGCGGCAACGAGCTTACCTACAACGAGGATCGCTGGCTGGTGAACCTGCGCTTGTTCTGGCGTTCGCAATCAGAACGGTGGCAGGTCGAGGGCTACGTAGAGAATGTCTTCGACCATGAATACATTGATAACATGATTGCCTTTGCGGGTAGTGACCACGCCTATGGCAACATGGGCATGCCGCGCTGGTTCGGCGTCAAGGTTGGGGTGAATTACTGAACAGGTATTACGCTGATGCCCAACGATCGCGATCTGGGGATGGATCGCAAGATCACCCGCCGCGATTTTATCGAGGGGGTGAGTGTCGCCATCGCCGGCAGCATGCTGCCGGGGCAGATCCTGGCTGCCGTGCCTGGTCCCAATTCATCTTCTATAGTGAAAAATTACCCGCCGGGCCAGGGCGGGATGCGTGGCAGCCACAACGGCTCCTTCGAAGTCGCACACCAACTTGCCCGGGAAGCGCGTAAGGATTGGGGGCCGGCGGAAGATCCCGACGGCATGGTCTATGACCTGGTTGTTGTCGGCGCCGGGATCAGTGGTTTATCGGCCGCGTACTTTTATCAAAAAGAAAATCCCGACGCTGCGATTCTCATCCTCGACAACCATGATGATTTCGGCGGTCACGCCAAGCGCAACGAATTCCTTCACAAGGGAAAGAAAACAATTGCCTACGGGGGCAGTCAATCCATCGACAGCCCGGGGGGATTCAGCAAGGTCGCGACGAAGCTGCTCGAAGATCTGCAGATTGATGTTAAACGCTTCGAGACCGCATATGACCAGGAATTTGCCAAACGCTGGGGTCTTGGAGCGTCCATTTACTTTGATCGGCCTACCTACGGGGTAGACCAGGTCGTGCCGGCGCCACTCCTGCCATGGAACACCCTGATGCCCATGGGTGAGTCGAAATTGTCAATGGAGCAGGCGATTCCGACCATGCCTGTTTCCGACGAGGCCAAACGTCAACTACTTGAACTCTACACCCAGACAAAAGACAAGATACCTGACCAGTGGATATTTGGTGAGTGGTCCTACCTGGAAAGTATCAGCTATCTGGATTTCCTCACCAGGCACTTGGGGGTAACAGACCCCGAAGCCCTGGGCCTGTTTCAATATGTCCTGTCCGACATGATCGGTGCAGACCTTGTCCCGGCGCTCTGGGCAATGGCACTGGGCCTGCCGGGACTGGATGCGACCAGTCTTGGTATGTTCAAGGGACCGATCAACTGGGGCCTGAGAGTATCGAGAGAGCCGTACATCTATCACTTTCCCGACGGCAATGCGTCCGTGGCCCGCCTGCTGGTTCGGCGCCTGATTCCGGACGTTGCCCCGGGTAACACCATGGAAGATATCGTCGGTGCAGCCTTTGATTACTCGCGTCTCGACCGCATGTCCTCGCCGGTCCGTCTTCGACTTGGCAGCACGGCCGTGAATGTCCGGAATATCGATGGCAATAACAACGCCAAAGAAGCCGGGGTTACCTACGTGCGGGGCGGAAAGACTTTTCAGGTGCGGGGCCGCAATTGCGTGCTCGCCTGTTACAACAGGATTATCCCCCACCTGTGTCCCCAACTGCCCGCAAGGCAAAAGGAGGCGCTGTCAACACTGGTGAAGGTCCCCCTCGTCTACACCAATGTGCTGCTTCGCAACTGGCAGCCCTGGCAGAAGCTCGGCCTCGGCATAGCGAATTGCCCGGGCACCTACCATCGTGTGGCGATGCTCGATTTTCCGGTAAGTCTCGGGTCGGCTGAGTTTTCCAAAAACCCTGAAGAGCCGATCGTCGCTCACATGAATCGAATCCCCGCAAGTCCAGGTCTGGCGCCGGCTGAACAGAACAAGGCGGGCCGCCTGGAATTGCTTGCGACATCGTTTGAGACCATTGAGAGAGAGACGCGCACCCATTTGACGGGGATGCTCGGCAGTGCGGGCTTTGATCCGGCCCACGACATCGAGGGTATTACGGTCAACCGCTGGCCGCACGGTTACGCGTGGAGCCCCAACCCGGTCTTTGACAACTACGAAGACGATGAATTGCCCAACGTGGTGGGGCGCCAGCGCTTCGGCCGTGTCGCCATAGCCAACTCGGATGCAGGGGCTTTTCCGGCAATGCAAGAGGCCATCGATCAGGCCCACCGGGCCATAGGTGACCTCAGGAACCAAGGGCAATGATTTCACACCGGCTGTGAAGTCGCGGTAAAGTGATTAACTGGAAAGAGTACCAGGAGTAAATAATATGAGATCGTTTTCTGTGGTTGTTTTCCTGCTGACGGCTATCTCCGGAATGCATGGCTGTGGCGAAGATGAAGGAAGCAGCCCATTCACAGACAATATGGAAACATCTCAATCCACCGGTGTTGCGGATGCACAAGCAGATTCGTCCGGAGCGGTAAGCCATGAACGTGCATTGAATGCCACCGATGATATAGAAAACTGGCTGTTGCATGGACGTACCTATGACGAGCAGCGTTTCAGTCCGCTCGATCAGATTACCCAGGCCAATATCAATCGCCTGGGTTTAGCCTGGGCTCTCGATATTCCAAGTAGTGACGGTCTTGTGGCGACGCCGATTGTCGTTGACGGAACCGTATATTTAAGTGCCCCCTTCAGTATCATTTATGCTGTTGATGCCGCATCCGGCGATCTTCTCTGGTCCTATGATCCGCAAGTGAAATTGAACCTGAGTGTGTTTGGGTCCTGGCTGTCCCGTTGGAACCGGGGTGTGGCCGTATGGAATGGAAAAGTGATTGTCGGTACCGGTGATTGCAGGTTGGTCGCTGTCGATGCAGGAAAGGGAACCCCCGTCTGGGAAGTTGAGACCTGCGACAGCAGTATCGGCTATGCCATTACCGGTGCGCCAAGGGTGGGTGATGGGAAGGTTTTTATCGGTAACGCGGGAGCTGACTGGGGCCTGCGCGGCTATGTCACGGCCTATGACGCGGATTCCGGTGAGTTTGTATGGCGTTTTTATACGGTGCCCCGTGATACTGTTTCTGACCAGGAACCACAAGAACTTGAAACGACCGCGGAGACCGGGAGCGGGGAAGCTGGGCGCCGGTACGGCGGCGGTGGCTCGGTATGGGACTCCATGACCTATGATCAGGAATTGAACCGGTTATACCTGGGAACAGACAGTGTTTTTCCCGAGTATATCAACATCACGGATCCCGAAGAGTTCGATGACCTGCTGACCAATTCCATTGTTGCCCTGGATGCCGCGACAGGCGAATTCCTGTGGCATTACCAGACGGTACCGGCAGGCAAGTTGGACTATAACGCGGCTGCACATATGATCCTTGCCGATATGGAGATTGAAGGTGAGAGTCGAAAAATCCTGATGCAGGCGCCTAAAAATGGATTTTTTTATGTCATCGACCGCAGCAATGGCGAGCTGCTGTCAGCGGACAACTATACGACAGTGACCTGGGCCAGTCATATTGACCCGGAAACAGGCAAGCCTGTTCTCGATACTGCTGTTCCATCCGTGGACCCCGAAAGTGGCAAGCCGCTTGTCTACCCTTATGGATGGGGAGGGCACAACTGGCACCCCATGAGTTACAGTCTCGACACCGGCCTGGTTTATATCCCGGTGCTGGATGTCGCAGCAGTCGTTCAACAATCACCCGAATCGGGCGAAGCGGAAGAACCGCTGGGGCAGAGCGCCTACGGTGCAGGTGCAGGCAAGGTGGCGGAAGACGAAATGCTGGGCAGGCTTGTGGCCTGGGACCCGGCGACCCAGTCGGAACGATGGTCGCAGGAGCATAAATTACCGTGGAATGGGGGCGTGCTATCGACCGCGGGCGGACTTGTATTCCAGGGAAATGCCGAAGGCAGGTTCAATGTCTTTGCCGCGGACGATGGTGAATTACTGTGGACCATGAAGACCGGTTCGGCGATCCAGGCGTCACCGGTGACTGTTCGCATTAATGGGCAACAACTGGTCATCGTCCCGGTGGGGTGGGGCGGCCCGCAACGATTATGGATTCCGCGTCACAATGCACTGCCCGAATCAAGAGGCAATAGCCGTTTGATCGCATTCAGGCTGGATGGCGACGCAACCCTGCCGGCACAGACCAGCCATTCCATGCCTGTTCCCGAGCCGCCGCAACAAAGCGACACAGCCGAGTTCATTGCCCGTGGTGAAAAATTGTATGGCCAAACCGGTTGTGTCTGGTGCCATGGTGTCGATGTCGAGGGCGGCAGCGACTCGGTCCCGAATTTGCGTTATCTCACTAAGGAGCAACATGCGGCATGGGACGCCATCGTCCTGGGTGGCGCCTACCAGCATAAGGGAATGCTTTCCTACAAGGATGCGCTCAGTGCAGAAGATTCAGCCGCGATACATGCCTACGTGATTGAAAGGGCCTGGAAGGCGTATAAAGAACAATCTACACAATGATCCTGGTTCAGAAGAGAAGAAGATTGATATACGCTCTATAATACTGGATACAGTGAAAAACTGATTTATTGTTCAACCTAGGAGATATCCATGATGAACTTCCGTATTTGCAAGCTGTTCTTTTTGATCGCAGTGACGGTATGTACGCCTGCGACTTCCTTCGGAAATTCTGCCTATGAAGTAGACATTCTTGATACCGAGCAACTCGGCCATGTTCGGCACATTATTGATTCCGCGCGCCAACTGCCCGGGGACTGGCGTTATCTGGAACCACGCGCGATGCTTACTTACGACGCCTACCAGTTCCAGTTGGCGTTTATGTCCTATGCCCTGGCCATGGTGCAAATAAACTACACGCCAGCCTATAAAGAGTTATACAAGGATGCACAATTAAGTCTGATTGAAAAAATGATGCGTCGTGATGTCTGGGCTCCCACGTGGCTGGAAATCATTGAAATGGAGCCTTACAAGAGCTACCTGGAAGCAGGTAAGGAATGGCGTGATCCGGTTCGTGAAAAAAATATCATGTACAGCGGCCATCTCCTGCAGATGATCGGCCTGTATGCAGTGCTGTACAAGGATTTTCGTTTCGACAATCCCGATTCCATCGTGTTCGAAATACCTGGCCTGAACGGTTTCAGAAACACCTACGATCACCATTCGCTTGCGCAACTTATATATGATCAATTTGTAGAGAATGATTATATGGGTATTGAATGTGAACCCAATGACGTTTTTGCGGAGTGTAATCAGCACCCCATTCTTGGACTTATCCACTATGACTGGATACATGGGAGTATGCTTTCGGATGTGCGTCATGCCTTTTGGGACAAGGCTGAAGAACTGAATTACATTGCGCCCCATACATCCAGGACCATGTATTATTACCGTGTCACGGAACAGGAACGTGTGGATAAGCCCTTTGCGTGGGCCGACGGGTGGAATGCGATGATGATGCACGCATGGAATACCGATGTGGTACGCAAGATCTATCCGGCCCAGCGTGATGCGGAAAAGGCGGCCTTGATGGATACTCACCCGGAACACTGGCGCCGCAGGTGGTCAACACCGATCGCGTGTTTTGACTTTGGCTTTCTGGCCGCCTACGCAGCGGAAATGGATGATCGTGACACGGTATCCGCGATGCTTGACTATGCTGATCGTCACTTTAACCCGCAATGGGAGGATGGCAGGTACTTCTATCCCCGGCGTGATATAACCGAGGCTGCATTTTTCGATGGCTTACGTTCTGAAAAGGACTGGATCGTCCCGGAAGAGAAATATGGCCAGCACGAAATGACTGTCCTGATCGGGAACGTCATTCTCCCGCTGGCGAGACTCAATCCCGGGAACGGATTGAGGCGACTTTATGACAGGGACAGTGCACAGGATTGGATAACCGGTGATACGCCGGAAGTTGTGAACGTAAAATATCCCGAAGTCCTGATCAGCCATGCCGCATACAATCGTGAACATAATCGATTGAGTGTCCACATCAAACCCGGGACCGCTTACCGGGGCATGACCGATATCGGTGTCATCAATCTTGATACGGGAACGCACTATAGCGTGATGTTTGACGGCAAAGAAGTTTTCCGGCTTCATCAGGGCAAGGTGGTATCCAAGGAAAGTGGCGGGGTGGAGGGCGCATGGGATGCAAGCGACTCTATCCTGACCATTTCCCTGCCAATCGATGAGGGGCACGCACTGGACATTGTATCCATGATGTGAGCGCAACCGTCGCTTTCGTACAGGCTTTCCGGATGCATTTATTTGACTTCCAGTGCCACAGGCTGACAGGGGTAGTTCATTTTATTTCACGAAATATATTGATTCCGGTATTGATATTTCTTTCGTACGGCGCTTTTGCCGTTACGGAAGATGAAGTCGTTGATTTCCTGAACTCAGATCCATCGTTCCTGTCACGGCACCCGGAATTATTGGAGAAGGCTTTCAGGTATGAACAATTGTCCCGCGAGAAAAATGCAAGAATGGAGAGGGCGAAAATTCTATCGGAAGCCCAGGATATTATCCGCAAATTCCAGATAGAACGGGAAGCGTCAGAGAACAGGGGAAAAACGGTGATTGCGTTTATGGATTACGATTGCCGGCCCTGCCGGGAGGACAGGCTTGAACATCAACGCGCAACTCAATTGGCTGAAATGATCGAGGTAATTGAGATCCCGCTGGGTATCATGTCTTCGGCATCCGCACAGGCTGTTCGTATATTGCTGACGCTTCAGGCAGCAGACAGGCAGCGCGCCAGGTCATTCCACCAGGACCTGCTCAACGAAAGATTACCGCTTACCTACGCCGCGGTTACCGGAACAGCGGCAAAGAACCGCATCCAGGACCAGGAACTGGAGAATGTATTGAGAGACGAGTGGTCTTCCGATGAGCTCAGACGGATTCAGGACCTGGCGGTTGCCCTGGGCGTGGAAGGAACTCCCGCCTACCTTGCCGGTTGTGAACTGGTCAAAGGCAGGGCCGGGTTGAATCTACTGATTGAATCATGGGTGGATTGTATCCCGGATCCTCTCGCGCCATGAGGAGGATGCAAAATCCAGGTGGTGGAGCAGGGGCGGTCCGCGCCTTCACTACCATCCGGTTATTGGTTGGCGGTTTGGCATTTGTCTTTATAGGAACCATCTAAAAATGCCCTCCATGGCATTTTCAGAGACGGAAACGGAAAAGTGCGATTTTCCGTTTCCTTCATTTTCAATCACTGACGTGACTAACAAATGGCAGCATATCCCTATGCCGCACGGGCACCTCTAATTTTTAGAGGTGCCCTTATGTCGCATTCACTTCATGCCGAAGATAAGGTTGATGCGTCAGCCTTGACTTGTATATTTTCTCATGACATGCTATCAAATTGATAGCAAAACCTGGAGAAGAGCAAGATGGCAACGATTAATGTACGGCGACTGGATGACGGCGTGGTTCAGCGTCTCAAACAGTGCGCGGCCAGGAACAACCGCTCTCTGGAGAGCGAACTGCGTCATATTCTTCAACGTGCAGCCGACGATGACACGTCGGCAAAGCGCGTTTCTTTCCGCGCCCTGGCAACGAGGCTGCGGCGTAAAACCAAGGGGCGGACGCAGACGCCCTCGGAGGTCCTGGTCCGCGCCGATCGCGACGCCGGACACCGATTGGCATGACGCAGTTGGTAATAGATGCCAGTGTGTCGGTAAAATGGCTGGTCGCGGAAGAAGGTTCGGATGCGGCTGACCAATTGCTGGCAGGCGACGACGACTTGCATGCGCCGCGGCTGATGGCGTCCGAGGTCGCCAATGCGCTTTGGCGTAAAGTGCGACTGGGTCAGGTAGAACGCGGGCAGGCCGGTGTCCTGATGGCTGCCGTACCGGCAATGCCGCTTCGCTGGTGCGCCGATGAGACGGTTTGTGCGGACGCGGTTCGTCTCGCCGTGGCGCTCGACAGACCGGTTTACGATTGTGTTTATCTTGCGTTAGCGCACCGCATCGACGCCCGAATGGTGACAGCGGACGTGCGCTTTGCCAATTTTCTGACGGGCACTGAGCACGGTGGCACGGTGATGTTGCTGGCCGATTATGCGAAGGAACAAAGCTGACGTGATGTACATTAACGCGCCGCTGCAATGGTGCCCGGTCGAACAGCAGAGCGGACAATTGCCAGACATTGGAGCTGACGTAGCACCCGCCATTGTAAAAAAAGTGAGACACGACAACCATGCTTAATACTCTGGGCCGGATCCTGCCGCTTGCCGCAGAACGATTCGGCAATAAAACGGCGCTGATTATTGATGACGTCACCTTGAGTTTTAATGAACTTGAAATACGATCAAACCAGTTGGCCAATGCGCTTGTTTCATTGGGCGTAGAGACAGGCGACAGGGTAACACTCTACAGTCCGAACAGCTGGGAATGGATTGTCAGTTATTACGGGGTTCTCAAACTGGGGGCTGTCATTAATCCCGTCAACGTGATGCTGACGCCGGGAGAAGTGGAGTTTGTCGCAAACGATTGTGGCGCCACTGTCATCATAGCGTCGTATGAAAAAGCATTATCCATTCAGGGCGTGAAAGAGAAGTCCGGGGTGCGTGAAGTCATTGTGTTCGGTGATGGGCCAATACCGGAAGGCATGCTTTCTTTTAACGGGTTGCTCAATGACAGCGATGGTGAGTTTCAGGTGGCTGAGGTTGATACACATTCTTTATCGACAATAGGCTACACCTCCGGCACCACAGGCCACCCGAAAGGCGCCTGCCTGTCTCATTACAATGTCCTGCTGAACGTGGAGATGACGGCACTGATGCATCAAAGAAGCGAAAAGGATACAGTTGTTACGGCTTTGCCCTGTCCCCACGTGTACGGCAATGTCGTAATGAATGGCGCTTTTCAGTATGGCATGACCCTTGTGCTTCACCCCTTGTTCGAACAACGGATCATATTGCAGAGCATTCAGGACAACCGGGCGACCATGTTCGAAGGCGTGCCCACCATGTATCTGTTTCTGCTGAATCATCCACAACTCGACGCTTACGATCTGTCATCACTGCGCTGTTGCACCGTGGGCGGGCAGACGATGCCTGTGCCGAAGATGGAAGAGGTCGAAGAAAAATTTGGTTGTCCCTTGATCGAGCTCTGGGGGATGACCGAGCTGGGTGGTCTCGGGACCACGTTTGCTGCGAACGGTCCGATAAAATACGGTTCCATCGGCGTGGCGCTGCCTTACGTCGAGGCGAGAATTGCCGATACCGAGGATGCCGGCAAGACCCTGCCTGCAGGGGAGGTGGGCGAACTGATGATCAAGGGTGGTATCGTTATGCAGGGCTATTACGGTAACGAGCAGGCAACCAGGGATACCATCGAGCCGGATGGGTGGCTGCATACGGGTGACGTGGCATCGATGGATGAGGACGGCTGTGTTTTTATTGTCGATCGAAAGAAGGACATGATCCTCACCGCCGGTTACAACATCTATCCGGCTGAACTGGAACGGGTGATAGCCGGTCATCCCGATGTGGCGCTGGTGGCAGTGGGGAGTATTCCCGACGAGGAAAAAGGGGAATTGGCCAAGGCCTATATCATTCCCCGGGAAGGTGCTGAGCCGGATGCCGAAATGATCATCAAGTACTGCCGTGAACACCTGGCGGCTTACAAGGTGCCCCGCGCCATCCGGTTTGTTGACGATTTCCCCAAAACCAGCACCGGCAAGATAATGCGGCGTAAATTACCTGAACTGGATGGCTGACTGAACTATCCGGGATGGTAAATCTTGCTGAAATCAGGAGATAAAAAAATGTCCGGACAACAATTATTTCAAATGGTGTTTTGCAGTTTTATTATCTTAACAACTCTGTCCTTAAGGGCAGATAGTGAAGCAGCGGGAAAGTCATCGCCAATACCGTTGAGACTTGAACCCTCGGCAATTCCTTATTCAGAAATGAATACGGATTTGCCCTTATGGCCGCAGGAAGACATTCTTTCGGGTGTGTCTGAACACCGCTACAAGACATTATATTCGGGTGATATCGATGTGAGTATTTACGAAGCTAAACCAATGAAATTACGTTTAAGGGACTTTCCCATTGATGAATTCGTAACGGTAATCAGCGGCAAGCTGATACTCACGGCCGATGGAGGTTCTCCACAGCATTTTGATGTCGGGGAAAGTGTGCTGGTGCCAAAAGGATTCACCGGGACCTGGGAAATGCAGGGCAATTTTCGGGAGATGGTTGTGATAATCAATAAAGCATTTCGTGAGTGAAGCAGCGCCATCGCCGAAGTGGAAAGACGGTTCGCCCGGCTGATTGAGGAACCCCCTGCTTACTCCAGTGGCTCTTCAGGCAAGGCGAATGCAACGATGGCGTCGCTGAGTTCGGTCCCGAAGGTGGGGTAGCCGCCAGCCGCGATGACAACAAATTGCCGGTTGCTCCCGCCATGCAGATAGGTCATGGGCGTGGCGTTGCCTGGCGCAGGAATTTCAGCGCTCCATAATTCCTCACCTGAATGGAGATCGTAGGCCCGGAACCGGTTATCGATACTCGCCCCGATAAAGATCAGTCCTCCCCCGGTAATGATCGGCCCGCCCTGGTTGGGCGATCCCCATTTTTTCGGTGAACGGAACAGCCCGAAACCGAACGGTTTGCGGCCGAAAGGGATTTGCCAGCGTATTTCACCGCTGGAAGTATCGATTGCCGTCAGGTTGCCCCATGGAGGCGGATTGCACGGGATGCCGAGATCGGACACCAGGGTTTCCCGTATCCATACGTACGGCGTGCCGGGCATCGGTGCGACCGAGCTGCGCCCGGCTGGTTTTTGCCGGCCGCCCGACGCTTCGAATTCCTTGCGGGGCGCCAGTTTTTGCGACCTCAGGACATTCGTGGAGTTGACGACCGCCAGGCCGGATTCCGGATCATAGGCAACGCCTCCCCAGTTGCTACCCCCGGAGTCGGAAGGAAAAAGCACGGAACCGTTAACGCTGGGCGGCGTATACAAGCCCTCATTTCTTAACGCCAGTATCTTGTCACGGCACTGTTTCCTGTCCCAGGGCGTCAGTCCCCAGGCATCATCCGCCGTCACGGATTGCGCGGTAAACGGCGGCGGCGCCAGCGGCGCCGGTTGCACGGGCGAGGTTTTCTCGCCCTCCACGTCCGATTGCGGAACCTTCATCTCTCTCACGGGAAACAGGGGCCGGCCCGTGGTCCTGTCCAGTATGAAAAAGAAACCGGTTTTCGTCGCCTGCAGGACCGCCTCCGTCGTGCTGCCGTTGCGGGTCAGTTCGACCAGGGCAGGCATGGACGGCAGGTCGTAATCCCACAGGTCGTGGCGCAGGGTCTGGTAGGACCAGATCTCTTCGCCCGTCAGGGCGTCCAGTGCCACTACGGCATTGCCGTGAGGAATGGATTCCGGGCGGTGCAGTCCGTACGGGTCGTGGCTGGGGCTGCCGGTCGGCAAAAACACCCAGCCGCGCCGGCTGTCGATGGATATGGGCGCCCACGTGTTTGCGCCGCCGAGAGTATCGCGCAGATGTTCCGGTATCGGGTTCCAGTTCCATAACTCCCGGCCGCTGCGCACGTTGAATCCCCTGACTATGCCGTCGGGAGCGTTCGCCCATTCGCCGTCAAGGATCGTGGCCCCGACAATCACCACGTCCCGGTAAATCGCCGGGGGAGAGGTCTGGGAGATGCTGCCTTCACCGTGATAGTCAAACGTATTCAGATCGATCTGGCCGTTATCACCGAAGTCGCTGCACGGCCTGCCCGTGTCCGCATCCACGGCAACCAAGCGCCCGTCGCCGATGCCGCTCAACACGCGTTTGCCGCAAACCTGCTCCCGGTCCCCTGGCGCTGCTTCCGACCAGTACGCCACGCCCCTGCAATAACTGCCTCTTGAATAGGTATTCTTCCTGTCTATTCCCGGATCATGGCTCCACTCCTCGGTCCCCGTTGCCGGGTCCAGCGCGACGATGCGGTTGAACGGCGTGCACAGGTACAGCCTGTCGTTGGCCAGTATGGGGTTTACCTCCAGGGGAGTCACTGCCGTGCCGTCCGCGCCGTCCGACACGTCGCCGCTGTGGTATACCCAGGCGATCTCCAGTTCCCTGACGTTATGCCTGTCAATCCGGCTGAGCGGTGAATACTGGCCGCCTCCCGGAGCGCCGCCATAGACGGGCCATCCATGCATGGCGTCGTCGGCCGTGATCTGATCCCGGCTGTTGCCGGATTGCCGGCGGTTTTGCTCCTGCGCTACTGCATTACTGCTGCATGCCAGTAAAATAACGGTAATAACCGCATAATGAGTAACGCGAGTTCCGGCTCTCGCAGTTAACGGCGCAGGCTTAAACATGAGAAACCTCTCAGGTATCCTTCAGTCGAACAATGTTAAAGTATATCGTGGATAAGTCCATTCACACCTATGGGAACCGGCAACAGTGAACTTGAACGGTTTCGATCATTTCTGGCAGCAGGCGGTGGATGTCATGTGGGGGCTGCCGCTGGTATTCCTGGTTGCCGCTACGGCATTGTATTTCGCTTTTCTCTGCCGTTTATTGCCGTTCCTGCGCCTGCGCCATACTTTCGACCTGTTGCGGGGCAGGTACGACAATCCCGGCGACCCCGGGGAAATCCCGCATTTCCAGGCGCTCTCATCCGCATTGTCCGGCACCATCGGCATGGGCAATATTGCCGGGGTGGCTATTGCCATCAGCATGGGCGGGCCGGGCGCCATCTTCTGGATGTGGATGGCGGGCTTACTGGGCATGTGCACAAAATTCTTCACCTGCACGCTTGCCTGCATGTACCGGCAACGGGATGAGGACGGCATTGCGCAGGGCGGTCCCATGTATTTTATCGAAGTGGGGCTGGGCCACCGGTTCAAGCCCCTGGCCCTGATGTTTGCGGTTTGCGGCATGATGGGCTGCCTGCCCCTGTTCCAGGCCAACCAGTTTGCCGGCCTGTTGCAGGCCGAATGGGGTGTTGACCGGACGGCTACCGGCCTTGTCGCAATGGTTTTTGTCGGAGCCGTGATCCTGGGCGGCATCAGGCGGGTCGGCGCGGTGACCTCCCGGCTGGTGCCGCTTATGTTCATTGTCTATTTTTTCTCCAGCGTGCTGGTGATCATCTCCCATTACGAAATCATCCCGGCGTTGTTTGCGGAAATATTCAATGCGGCTTTCGGCGGCCAGGCTGTGCTGGGCGGGGCGGTGGGGCTCACGTTCAAGGAGGTACTGGTGACCGGGGTCAAGCGCGCGGTGTTCTCCAACGAGGCGGGGCTCGGAACCGAGGCCCTGGCCCATGGCGCAGCGCAGACCGGGGAACCGGTCCGGGAAGGCCTGGTCGCCATGACGGGCCCTTTTATCGATACGATTATTATCTGCACCCTCACTGCGTTGGTGATACTCAGCGCCGGCGTCTCACCATCCGGCAATGGCGTTGCGATGACGGCCGATGCTTTTGAGCAAACATTGCCCTATTTAGGCAGTGTTGTTCTGCTCATTACGTTTTCCCTGTTCGCCGTTTCCACTATGATCAGTTATTCTTATTACAGCGTGAAATGTGCGCGTTACCTGCTCGGCAAACGGATCGGGGGCCAGTACGTATATATTTATTTGTTGCTGATCCCGGTCGCAGCGAGTTGGAACCAGGCTACCGCGGTAAATATTATCGATACGGCTTTTGCACTGATGGTTATTCCGACACTCACTGCGACAACGCTGCTTGCACCGAAGGTTGTAGAAGAGATGCGGCGTTATTTCAAAGAGTTAGAACGATCGGGTTGATATCCCTTTTATCCGAAAGCCCAATGCAAGGCAAGACTGCTTCCTCATTCGATCCCGACCGGCCGCTATCGATATTCGCCTATGCCTATACCTCTGCGGCAGGCGTTGCGATATTGATGTTCGGGCCGCTGGTTATCGGCGCCTACGTTGACATCAAAGGGATGACGGAGACGCAGGCCGGTTATCTGTTTTCCCTTGAAATGGCGGGTTACGCACTCAGTTCAGCGCTTGTGTTTGTCGTCATCACCCGGGTTAACTGGCGCCATATCCTGCTTGCCGGAGTGTTCATTACCGTGCTGGGCAATATCACCTCGATGTACCTGCACGGTTACGCTGAACTGGCTGGCTTCAGGTTCCTGGCGGGACTCGGCGCCGGTCTGTTAATGAATGTCACCATAATTTCCATCGGCCTGACCACGAATTTTGACCGTAACTATGGCTTCTGGGCGGTGACGCAGTTAATCATCGGCGCTGCCGGACTGTACCTATTGCCCGGCCGGATATCAGGATACGGTCTTGCCGCGCCCTTCCTGACCGTCAGCATTCTTGCGCTGCTCGTGTTGCCCCTGGCTAAAAGTTTCCCGGAACATGGCAGAGATGCCGGCGCCGCGCCGGATAAACATAACAAACTGCTCCTTGGCCTGGCAGGTCTGCTTGGCATATTCATTTACTATGGCGGGCAGGCAGCGGTATGGGCTTATTTCGAGCGTATCGGTATGGCTGCGGGCATTGACCCCGGCAGCGTGGGAAGCATCCTGTCGGCCTCCATAGTGCTGGCTATCTTCGGCGCGTCCCTGGCCACTTGGCTGGGGGACAGGCTGGGTCGCCGCCTGCCAGTTGCGGCAAGCATGATATGTTCGGCAATCGGCATAAGTTGCCTGTGGGGCGTGCAATCCGTTTATTCCTATATCATCGCAGCATGCCTGTTTAACGCGGCCTGGTATTTTTGCCTGCCGTACCTGTCGGCGATCATCGCCAATATTGATTCAAACGGCCGGATGCTGGTAGGACTTGCAATTGTGTTCCCGTCCTCGCTGGCCGCAGGTCCGGCGCTGGCAACATACGTACTGAATGACGCGGGTTACGGTCCGGTGCTCTGGATTGGCTTGCTATCATTACCCGTCGGATTGATAATTATGTGGAAAGCTGCCGCGAGGAACAGCGCATGACCCAGACACATAATCAGTTCGTGACACCGGAGCAACTCGCCAAAGTCAGCCTGCCGTTGGAAGAGGCCTGTAACCTGCCCCAGGCCGCCTACGTTTCAGAACATATTTTCAGACAGGAGGCGGAACAACTGTTCCTGAAACACTGGGTCAACGTGGCCCACATCAGCCAGGTACCGAACCCCGGTGATTATCTGTGTGTCAACGTGTTCGACTATCCCCTGGTACTGACGCGCGACAAAAATAATGATATTCATCTTTTATCCCGTGTCTGCCAGCACAAGGGAACACTGGTTGCCGCCGGCAGCGGCAACGCAAAACTGTTCGTCTGCCCGTTCCATGCCTGGTCCTATGAACTCGACGGCCGGCTGAAAGCGGCGCCATTGATGGATAAGGTCAAAAACTTTGATCGGAAGAACTGCCGCCTGAGGGAAATGCGCATCGAGATCTGGGAAGGATTTATATTCGTCAATATCAGCGGCGATGCAGAACCGCTGCATAACCAGTTGACGGGTTTACAGAAGATACTCGCCAACTGGCACATGGCCGACCTGGTCCCGGCACATGAAGCCTTTTATTACGATCAGCGCCAGAACTGGAAAATCAACTCGGAATCGTTTCTCGAGGCCTACCATCATCTTGGCGCCCACGTTAAAACGTTTCAGCCCACCTATCCTGCAGCCAACTCTTACCCCATAGCAAGCACGGGCAAATATTCAATCCTCAGCTTCGGACCGGCACAGGCTGCATCCGCAACCAATATTGACGGCGGTATGGACCTGCCTTTTATTGAAACACTGAGTGAAGCTGAACGGATGGAACCCATGGTAGTGTTCGTCTGGCCTAACCTGCTGCTGGGAATCGGCGCCGACCAGGTCGCCTATTACCGGTTGATGCCGACTTCTGCCGAAAGCCATGACCTCTGGCTGAATGACCTCATGCCGCGCAGCACGGTTGCAGACCCGGGACTCAAACAGGCGATCCGGGATCGCGTCCAATGGGCCAGGTCCGTTCATGAGAATGACGATATGCCCGCTTTTGCACGTTGCCAGTCCGGGATTCGCAGCCCGTTTTATGAGCAGGGCAGGTTGTCCGTCCCGTACGAACGTTGTCTCTGGGAATTCAACCAGTGGTGGGCGGAACGGTTAGGCGAGCGAATTTTAAAGGGATAGGAAATTCAAACCGCGTCGTTGGCATTGAATGCCGTAAGCTCGGCATCGGGGTCGGCGGTTGAGCAGGATGACAACAACGTGAACAGGCTGATCAGGACCGAAAGGCAAAGGTATTTTTTCATTATCTACTCCTGGCGCTGGTTATTCTTGACTGCGTGCCGCTGATGAAACAGCCGGTTATTGGCGTGCACGTTGCATCTGCATGCCATGGTAAAGCATTATAGCCGATTAACTGTGTCTCAAGCAGTTATGCCAATCATCTCTCATGCACTTCGACTGACTATTTTTGCCAGCGAACGGACAATGGTTTTCGTGACTTTTGAAAACAGACCGGGAGGCAAAACACCATAGCCGTATGTTTTATTGCCTTGCCTGCTAATCGGCCTGATATCCGGGCCGGGCCAGACGAACCGGTTCACTTCCGTACAGATAATCCAGGAAACTTCACTGTCGAGGTTCAGATATTCCTTTACTTTGGCGGGTATTTCCACCGCCATGTCAGGAATCTCCGGTTCTCTATGGGTTATCGGCGCAACAGTGACCACCGTGTCGTCGCCTTTCGTGTTCCTGGACAGGACCACTGCGCACGGTTTGTCTTTGGCGCCTTCCTCCTGCCCTGCGAGGTAATCTTTACGCCAGAGATAGGAATAGCTGATAACAAGACCCGGAAACGGCTCTGGGAATTGTGTCATGCGGGGTTTTTTTGGTTATTCTTCGTTGAGCAACTCGTTCAGGTATGCGTATTCTTCAGGCACATTCGCCGTAGCGATGTCACGGACATCGTCCTCACTCAAGTCCTCAACACCCAGGACCTGCCTGTCCCGGCGTTTCAGACGCTGGTATTCCTCGGCCGATAGCAGGATATATTTTTCCCGGCCATTTCGGGTTATACAGACTGGTTCTTTTGCAGCCAGTTCTTGGATACCGCCAATATGACGCTGTAGTTGAGTGATTGTTACACTTGTCATCAGGAAATCCTGTTTTCTATGTACACATACATAATATATGTATTTTACATAAAATCAAGGCAAATGCACCAAAATCGCCCGAAGTGATTCAGCTAAAGTTGAGATGTTGAGCAGGATGACAACAACATGAACAGGCTGATCAGGACCGAAAGACAAAGGTATTTTTTCATTATCTACTCCTGGCGCTGGTTATTCTTGACTGCGTGCCGCTGATGAAACAGCCGGCTATTGGCGTGCACGCAGCATTTGCATGCCATGGCAAAGCATTATAGCCGATTATCATGAGGAGAGATTTACCGCGACGCCTGTCCGCCAAAAAAACAAAACGATATTACTATTTTTTACGGCGGGTATTTACAGTATTCTTTTTTTCCTTATGCAAGTATAAGAAGAAGATAAAGCGTGAAAACACATTCCCGGGTTGTTGTGATCGGCGGCGGAGTGGTCGGTTGCAGTATCCTGTACCACCTTACCAGGCTGGGCTGGTCGGACGTGGTCCTGCTGGAGCGCAAGGAATTGACTGCCGGGTCCACCTGGCATGCCGCCGGGGGATTCCATACACTCAATGGGGACCCGAATGTCGCGCGCCTGCAGAAGTACACCATCGACCTGTATCACGAAATCGAAAAAATCACCGGTGAGCCAGTAGGCATACACCTGACCGGCGGTATCAATCTGGCCGCTACCGATGCCTGGTGGGATTTTCTGAAGAACGAAGCAGCCCGGCACAGGTTCATGGGGATCGAATCGGAACTCATCAGCCCTGCTGAAATTCGCAGGCTTTGCCCGATCATTGATGTAACGGATCTGAAAGGCGGCATCTACATGGCTGACGAGGGTCATATCGATCCCTACAGGATTACCCATGGTTATGCAACGGCTGCAAGACGGCAGGGCGCCGCCGTCTATCGCCACACCCGGGTAGAAGCCTTGGAACCGCAACGGGACGGCGGCTGGGAGGTGATTACCGATAAGGGCAACATCAGGGCGGAACACGTGGTCAATGCCGCAGGGCTGTGGGCCCGGGAAGTGGGCGAGATGGCGGGCGTGCAATTGCCGCTCCATCCTTTCGAACACCATTACCTGGTCACCGGGGCGCTACCGGGTCTGCGCAACCATGGCGAAGAGATCCCCACCATTGTGGACCTGGACGGGGAAATGTACCTGCGCCAGGAGCAGGAAGGAGTCCTGTTGGGCGTGTACGAAACGCCGGCAACACCATGGGCCCTGAACGGCACCCCGTGGGACTTTGGCGGAAGTGATTTGTTGCCCGATGACCTGGGCCGCCTGCACGGCGCGCTGGAAAAAGGCTTTGCACGTTTCCCGGAAGTCGCCGACGCCGGCATCAAGCGGGTGGTCAACGGACCTTTTACCTTTTCGCCCGACGGCAATCCGCTGGTGGGACCGGTATGCGGCCTCAGCAACTACTGGGCCGCCTGCGGAGTTATGGCCGGTTTTGCCCAGGGCGGCGGTATCGGCCTTACCCTGGCGCAATGGATGATCGACGGTCAGCCGGATGGGGATGTGTTCGGTATGGACGTTGCCCGTTTTGGCGCCTACGCAGACAAGGACTACACCGTGGCCAGGGCCGGCGAGTTCTACGAGCGGCGCATGCGCATGACGTATCCCAACGAATTCTGGCCGGCTGGCCGCCCGGCGCGGACCACGCCCCTCTACAGTATTTTCCGGGAAGACAACGGCGTATTCGGGGTCAACGACGGCCTTGAAATGCCCATGTACTTCGCGCCGAAGGGTGAGGAGCCGGTCGAGATGCCCTCATTCCATCATTCCAATGCTTTCCCGTCGGTGGCGGATGAATGCCGCGCCGTGCGGGAATCGGCGGGTATTCTGGACATTTCCGGTTACGGCAAGTATGAGGTTTCCGGCGCCGGCGCGGAAGCCTGGCTGGACCGCCTGCTCGCATCGAAACTGCCCTCACCCGGACGTATCCGCCTGGCTCCAATGCTGGCGGAGAACGGCCGCCTCATGGGCGACCTGACTGTCTGGCGAACGGCAGAGGATCGTTTTCTCCTGTTCGGTTCCGGTTACCTGCAACGGTTTCACCTGCGCTGGTTTCACGATCATCTTGCCGGGGAGAAAGTGAAGATCGAGGATTTGACCGACACACGCGCAGGACTGGCGCTGTCCGGGCCGAACGCGCGGGAGATCATGCAGGCTGTGACCGGATCATCATTGAGTAATGGTGAGTTCCCCTTCCTGGCGGCGCGGGAGATGCAGGCAGGAGGGCGTCACGCGCTGGTCGGACGTATCTCACTCACCGGTGAACCCGGTTATGAAATGTACCTGCGGCCGGAAGACCTTGTTCCCATCTATGACCTGTTCAAATCCGCGGCGCGGGAACTGGGTTATGAACT
This sequence comes from Gammaproteobacteria bacterium, assembly GCA_028819495.1. Classification (GTDB taxonomy): domain Bacteria; phylum Pseudomonadota; class Gammaproteobacteria; order Eutrophobiales; family Eutrophobiaceae; genus JAAXHV01. The sequence goes on from JAPPLI010000086.1 coordinate 91,013, forward strand.
CCGGACTTACGGCATATATGCGTTGCTGTCCCTGCGCCTGGAAAAATCCTACGGCATATGGTCCCGTGAATTCAGCCCCGACTACACGCCGGCAGCCTGCGGGTTGGATGCTTTTGTCGACTATGATAAAGCGGAATTTATCGGCTGCGAGGCTGCGCATAAAGACCGGGATACGCCACCGGCGCTCAGGCTCGCGACCCTCGAAATAGACACGGAAAAAACCGAAGCCGGCGGTTTTGAACCGCTCTGGACCGGTGGCAAAGTGGCAGGTTACACTACATCGGGCGGTTACGGGCACACTACCGGTAAAAGCCTCGCCATGGGCTATTTGTATGCCGGACATGCGGATAAAAAAGAGTTCGAAGTTTCCATACTCGGGGAGCACAGGCCTGCCGCCGTGCTGGAAGCCCCGGCTTACGATCCGGCAGGAGAAAAACTAAGGAAATAGTTCGATGATCAGGAAAATGACAGATCAACTCAGGGACACGCTGTTTGACGGCAAAGGCATGCCCGGCTGGTTTTTTACCTCAAATGAAGTGCTGGAGGCCGAAACGGAGCACTTCTTCCGAAACTCCTGGCTCTGTATCGGTCTTGTCGATGACGTGAAAGAACCGGGTGATGTCTGCCCGGTAACCATTCTCGGCCAGCCGTTGCTTCTGGTGCGCGGGCGCGATGCCGCCTTGCGCGTGTTTCACAACGTGTGCAGCCATCGCGGCACGCAACTCGTCAGTGATACGCGCAAATGCGCCACCATCGTCTGCCCCTACCATGCCTGGGCCTACGGACTCGACGGGCAATTGAAACAGACGCCCCATGCCGGCGGGGCAGACGTTCATGAGTGCGAACAGGTTGACAAAAGCCGACTCGGGTTGAAGGAAGTCCGCTGCGCGACCTGGGCAGGCCTCGTATTCGTCAACCTGTCCGGTGACTCAGACGGCCTTGAAGAACACCTGCAACCCCTGGCTGAACGCTGGACGCGGATTGACCTGTCATTGCTTGGGCACGTGCCGGGCCTGGGTCAGCGGCCGGTCGTCAACGCCAACTGGAAGCTGGTTGTGGAGAATTTCGTGGAGAGCTATCACCTGCCTTGGGTTCACCCCACCATGAACGCGTTCAATCCCATGGGCGCGCACTACCAGATACTGGGGGCGGATCACTACATTGGTCAGGGTGTGAAAGCAAATAACCCGGACGATGTCTATGCCGGCAGGTTCAAAAGCTTTCCCGCCTTGAAGGAGGATGAATTGGGCACGGGCGAGTCCATGTATGTGCCGGCCAATCTCATCCTGATTACCATGTCCGATTTCATGTTTGCCAATATCCTCATCCCGGAGTCGCCGGACCGGACAGCCGAACGCATCGAAATGTTTCTCATCGGCGAGGATGCCGTCAATCCGGACCTGCAGGATGAACGGCAGAAGCTCATGGACATGCTTGCCCGGGTCAACAGCGAGGACATAGGCATCTGTGAACTGGCCCAGAAGGGCAGGAGATCGGAGGCATTTACCGGTGGCGTGTTTGCACCGGCACAGGAACAGTCAACCCTGCAGTTCCAGCAACTCGTGGCGCGCAGGATGCTTTCCGCGAACGGTGAAGCCGTTGAATCGTTGCCCGAGTTGCCTGTTGATGATATACATCATCAGATACCGCGGGCTGTTTAAGCGCAAGACTTATCAGCCCGTGATTCATCACATACAGGAGCAATTCAAATGAAACACTTATCAGCTTCGTCATGAAACAGGGAAAAATCCATAAACAGGAGTGAGGCAAATGAGCCGTGCCATTATCGCGGCAGCTATCGTAGCGAAGCGGAGTCCCCGGTGAAGTAAAAATCCGGATTCAAACAATTGCCTCCACATCTTCAACAAGGCGACAGGCCAGCATAATCGAGTTCTTGAGCACATCCTGGTTGCCGACATAAGCTGATGCAGCTTCCTGCGCGCGCCGACGCAAGGCTTCGGCGCTGATCAACCCCCGTGTCGCCAGCGAAGTGATATCTGCACGATCCTTGTCGGAGAGTCGACTGATTTTGCTAACTGCCAGATCCAACGGAGACAGCAATCGGACGTCCAGTATACCGGGGTCCACGCCATCCAACTCAAGTGGGACAGAATCCTCATGGGCATCTTCATGGATGAGCCCAAAAGCTTCGTTATACTGTCTGTCCAGGTACAACAGCAGTGCGTTGCCGTCCGCATCACGATATGAGACATCCAGATTGTCCGGCAGCAGAATGCGATGAGAGAAGGCAGCGTCAATGTCTATGGAGAAGCGAATACCGGTGTAGAAGTGCATGGCCGCGCCACCGGCGATATACATTTTTACCGGCAGTGTTGCATCGGGCAGGCCGCTCAATGATTCGACAATGCGGCTGACAATTTCCTGAAAGGCGGCGCTATACTCCGGTCGGGTTGCGGGGTCAGGCTGCATATTTCATGGCCATATCCAGCATGGGCAGGAACCGACAGGGGCGCAGGGGGCTGCGTTGTAACCAGAGCGAGAATACCTCGGGACCGCTGGAGCCGGGATGCAGGGCCTCGGCCAGGACCAGCGTTCCCGGGCGGTCAAACCCTTCGATGCTGGCGAGCATCACGGCCAAACCGGCCATGAAGAAATTCGGCCCCAACGCCGTCCAGCGGTTGGGCGCCAGCGTGCGCGAGGCGCATAAATTGAGTAACCGTTCTTCATACTCCCAATTGAGCACTTCGGGAAAATGACCATCAGGCGTCAGGACCGGCATGGCATTGACCGCCTTAATATTCATATCGACGGCATCGGCGAGGGCAAGGAGTGTTGAGAAGTCGCAACTTTGTCTGCGGCGCAGGCGCGAGAGTGTTTCCTTGCGCAAGCCGGCGCGCGCGGCCCAGTCAGTATCGTTCAGGCCATGGTCCCGTGCCGCCTCGGTAAGTTCTCCAAGAACAGCACTCAAATTACAGGTTGACGTATTCACCAACACTATTCTATTGAAAGTTGTCTGTAAGATCAATTATTATTCACTACTAGACGCGTCATGCGCCTCAAAGGAAAATTCCAAATTCATACACGTGAGTGATTAGTTATGAGTAAAACAGACAGTACATTGATTATGTTTATGGTTATTATCAGCAGTATGGCAGCCCCGCTATCGGCTGATGAAGCAGCTTCTGCGGAGTATCTCAATTCGGGCAAGGTATTCCCAACCGGGATCCCCCTGTCCGAAGCAGTCCGGGTAGGCGACACGCTATACCTGTCCGGACAGGTCGGCATAGTGCCCGGCACCATGAACCTCGCGCCCGGCGGAATGGAAGGTGAGACACGACAAACGATGGAGAACATAAAAACGACCCTGGAAGCGAACGGCTATTCCATGAACGACCTCGTCAAGTGCCTGGTTATGCTGGCGGATATATCCCAGTGGTCAACGTTCAATGACGTCTATAAAACGTATTTTGACGAGCCTTACCCGGCCAGGAGCGCATTCGGCGCCAACGGCCTGGCCATCGGCGCACAGGTGGAAGTTGAATGTATCGCCATTCGAAAACAATAATAAAAGGCATTTAGATGAATGATGATCAATAAGGGCACCTCTAAAAATTAGAGGTGCCCGTGATGATCGGCGCCGGCGCAGCCATGGACGCCGGCGGCCGCGCCGCCACACTGGCCGCCGGGACCATCTCGCTGACCTTTGCCCTCGGGCCGGCCTGCGGCGGTTATATTGCGACCTGGTTCTCCTACGGGGCCATTGGCTGGTTTTCCTTCACCTTGTGCCTGCTGGCCGCGCTGGCGTTTGTCCTGGTCAGGCCGGCAGACGGATAGCGTTCAAATACCAGCGTATAAATGCTGCGACCCGCGCTTCATGCATGGAGTAGGGGCCGGGCCGGTAACGGCTGGACATGATCCCGGCGTTATTATTCTCGGTGATCTGCTTGTCCTGTTTTGTTGTCACGTCCCAGACCCAGATGAGATTATCCGTATCATAGTCAACGCCTTCCTCGGCATCCTTGTGTACCAGCCAACTGAACTGTACGTCGGTATTGATGGCGTCACGCGGTGTAAAGCGCACCATCAACGCGAAATCATTGAACGCCAGTATGTAATTGGTCGGGTTGAAGACGAAAGCGGTTTCGCCATGGTCGCATTCCCTGAATTTACCCATCAGTTTTTTGCAGCCGGGTTTGCCGTCCCGGGTCTCCGAGGCAAAATTCCGGTCATTGATTGGCACCCTGGAGAGCTGCGCAAGATCCAGGGAATGCTCATCCCGCTCAAACTCAGGCACGGGATGGCCCATCGCCAGGGTTTTTTCCGTCCATTCGTCCAGTATGGGTTGGTATTTCTCCATGGCTTCCTCCGGTCCCGAACCCGGTCCCGCGCCCAGCGCCAGCAACTGGTCCGGGGGATGAACGCTGCAATACTCCGGGTGCGACGGGGCGCAGTGGTAGCATTCAAGGAAGTTTTCCACCACGAGTTTCCAGTTGCAACGGTTCGGGTAATCGCGCTTGAGTGCGATCTTCGCGTCCCCGAAGCCGTGAAAATCCATCATTTCGTCGAAGGGGGCATACTGTTCGGCAAAATCAGGCGGAGCACCCGGGGACAGGCACACGAAGATCAAGCCGTGGTAAACGGTGACGTGGCACTTGTGCAGGTTGAACCGTGACCTGTCAAAATCGGGTGGCATCAACTGCGGCGGACGCAGTTCTCCGTCCAGGTTATAGGTCCACGCGTGGTAAGGACAGGTGAGCAGCCGTTTGTTGCCCTGCTGTTCCAGGCACACACGGGAGCCGCGGTGCCGGCAGACGTTGAACAAGGCGTTGACCTTGTCATCAGACTCGCGAATGATGATGATGGACTCGTTGCCGATGTTGAACAGGAAATAGTCCCCCTTGTCCGGTATGCGCGATTCGTGGTCGACCAGCAGCCACCTGCGGGTAAGCAGGCGCTCCATGTCACGCTCGAATACGTCCGGCGACCGGTAAAACGGCTGTTCCAGGGAGTAGCCGTCCCGATAGTCTGCGATCATTCGGTCAATATGATTGTTCATGGCTGAATATTATATAATCAGACGCCTGATGGAAGCTAATCAGGTGAGAAACAAACATGTTGAACCTTGAACCCTACTGGTTGCCGTATACGGCCAACCGCGCCTTCAAGAGCGACCCGCGCATCATCGAGTCCGCGCAGGGGTTTTATTACAAGACCCGGGATGGGAGGACTGTCCTGGATTCCTTCTCAGGGTTATGGAGCACCGGCCTGGGACACTGCCACCCCAGGATTGTCAAGGCAGTACAGGACCAGGTCGCCAGGCTGGATTATGCCGCGGCCTTCCAGGTGAGCCATACCGGGGCGTTCGAGCTGGCGGAAAAGGTAATCAATTTCGCGCCGGACGGGTTTGACCACGTGTTCTTCACCAATTCCGGTTCGGAGGCCGTCGATACCGCGTTGAAGATAGCGCTGGGCTGGCACCGGGTTCGAGGCGAAGGTACGCGCATCAAACTTATCGGGCGGGAGAGGGGCTATCACGGCGTAAATTTTGGCGGGATGTCGGTGGGCGGTATCCCGGGAAACCGGAAGATGTTCGGCAACGCCATGCTGCCGAACGTGGATCATCTTCCTCATACCCTTGATCTCGAACATAATGCTTTCAGCAAAGGCCAACCCGGATGGGGCCTGCACCTGGCCGATGAACTGGAACGGATTGTTGCGTTACATAACGCGGAAAACATTGCCGCGGTGATCGTTGAACCGGTTGCCGGTTCCGCCGGGGTGCTGGTGCCGCCCCTGGGCTACCTGGAACGCCTCCGGGAAATCTGTACCCGGCACGGTATCCTGTTAATCTTTGATGAGGTGATTACCGCGTTTCACCGCATCGGCACGCCGTTCGGCTGTCAGCGCTTCGGCGTGATGCCCGACATCATTACAACGGCGAAGGGAATTACCAACGGCGTCATACCCATGGGCGCAGTGCTGGTCAGTGATGCCATCTACCAGAGCTTTATGAGCGGCCCTGAACACGCCATCGAGTTTTTCCACGGTTACACCTATTCCGGCCACCCGGTGGCCGCTGCCGCCGGCCTGGCCGCGCTGGACAGTTATGTTGAGGAAGATATCGGCTCAAGGGTCGCTGAACTGGAGCCTTTTTTTGAAGGTGCGCTCCATGCCTTGCGGGATGCCCCGCACGTGATCGACATCCGCAATTTCGGGCTGATGGGCGCCATCGAAATGGCCCCGCGTCCCGGCGCGCCGGGCGCCCGGGGAATGGAGGCCCACGTGAAGTGTTTCGAACAGGGACTGATGGTGCGGCATAGTACGGATACGCTCGCGTTCTCGCCGTTTTTGACGTTTACGGCGGACCTGCTTGGGCAGACGTTCGATACGGTGCGCAGGGTGCTTGATGCGATTGATTGAACCTGCAAATTTGGGGGTCAGAGTAAAAATTCCGGCGAGACATCCGGGGTCAGAGTAAGAAATTCGAAGAATTTTTACTCTGACCCCATCTATCCCGGAATTTCTTACTCTGACCCCGGATAGTGCTGGCCCCTGGTCCCTAGCCGAGGGCCTGCTCGGCCGCACGCGCTCCCTCTTCCGCCGCGGTGCCCCAGAGTTGGGCGCCGGTGAGTTCGGAATGGCCGAATGAAATACGGCCGTGCGGCTTGCGGATCACGTCGCTGGCTGATGGTTCGCCGTGTTTGCCGTAGTAAAACCCCGGTGGCGACACCACGTAGGCGTGCCCCCAGCGGTTCGAGACAATGCCGGCGATATCGCGTTTGGCGTCGAAGCCGTAAGCTGAAAACATCTTTGTGAACTGTTCCCGCACTCCGCGTTCCACGTCGGCATAGGGCAGGGCGAACAACTGCATACGGGCAGTGGTCGCCTGCTGCGGCATGGGGATGCCGGGGTTGCAGAACGAGTTGTACATGGTCAGCACCGTGGGTTTGTTCGGGTCCAGGGGCATGGGTTCCTTGCCGTCGATGATCATCTGCCGGCGCAGGCAGAAGAACCAGCCGTAACCTTCGAACCAGCGCACTGCGGTGGCGCCCAGTTTTTCCAGGAACTTCCAGTTGCGCAGGGCCACGTTGACGGTGTGCATGGGCGCATGGTGGAACGTTGCCATTGCAGCCTGGTATTCCGGCGGCAGGTCCTTGCACACCAGCCGGTTCACCCACTGGCCGCTGGCCATGACGACTTTTTTCGCCCTGACCTTGTGCAGCTTGCCGCCCTTGTAATAGATGACGGTCACGCTCTTTGCCGAATTCGGGGAACCATCGTGCATCACGCCCGCCACGGTGGCGGACAGGCGCATGCGGGTCGGTTGGCCGGCCTTGTCCAGTTCCTTCCAGTTGATGTTGTTGAACAGCACTGCGGACAGGGAATTATCCCCCTCGATGGCTCCGGGGATCATGGCCTTGACGAAGTGCCTGGCAATGCCGGTGTTGCCGCCCGGGAAGCTGGCCAGGTAAACGTAATCGGACGGGTCTTCCAGGCCGGCATGGCGCTTGTAGGTAATCACCCCGGGCTGGACGAATTCATAGGCGGAATACGCGGAAATGACGTCCGCGCCCAAGCCGCACCCCATGGCCGCGGTCTGCGGATTGAGGTACGGCGTTACGTCTTTTGAAACGCCTACGTGACGGGTCAGGAACTCCTCATAGGTCATGGTATCCAGCCAATGGTGCCAGTCCTCCTTGCGGTACGGCACGTCCTTGTAAAGTTCCATCTGCAACAGCTCGCGCTTCAGGCTCTCCGCCATCGGCGCATCCCTGAAACCGCTGTTCCAGGGGTTCATCACCATGCCGTGATTCTCGTAATAGTGGGCCAGGTCCGCATGCTCCCAGGCAATGTGCATGGGGCTGTATACGTCCCGTGGGATATTCAGGTCCTTATCCAGGTTTTTCGCCGCCTGGTATTTGAATTCCTGCGGCAGTCCCAGCTTGTCCCAGTAGTCATGGTGCCAGCCGATGGGTTTGGTGCGGTTGGGCGGGAATACGCTGCCGTTCGAGCCCTGGGGCGCCCACAGGTGGACGCCGTCCACTTCAAATTCGTTCTGCTTGGCCTCGCCGCCGAACATGGCGTGGTTATCCATGATAAGAACCGATGCGTCCGGCCGGTCCTCGTGGTAACGGTACGCGGCTGCAAGGCCGGCAAAACCGCCACCCACTACGACCAGGTCATAGACTTCGCCTGAATCAACGGCGTCCTTGAAGGCTTTTTCGAATGTGCCGTTGCGAATGCCGTGGCCGTCATTCATAACCTGGTGGGTATTGCCGTTTGCATCCTTGTAATCGCCGATGCCGCCGGGTCCGGTCCAGTCGGGACCTACGCCGGTCAGGGGAACAGCCAGTGTCTGGGCGTTTGCTTTACGCATCAGGCCCGGTGCGTTGGCATACAGCAACCCGGCGCCGGCGCCAATCAAGCTACTGCCGATGAAATCGCGGCGGGTAATTTCTGCGTCGAAGCCCAGCAGCTTGTCTTCGCGGGTATTGTTTTGCGGTCTGGTCATGTTGTCCCCCTTGGCATCACAGAAGTTTGACCAGCGCGGCAATTACCCCGATGGCAATTACCATCATGGAACCGAAGCGTATAGTCAGGTTGTAAGTCAGCCGTAGCTCCAGCTCTCTCAATTCCTGTTTCAAATCCTGTTTCGTAACAAGTTTCTCATTAATCAACGTTGCCTGAGAGCGCGCCAGCACCTCGGCTTGTTGTTCGGGCATACCAGCTCCGGTCAGTTCTTTTACGAAAGCATGAGTATCAAACATGATAGCGGCCATAAAGATATACCTCCTTATATTCCATCTGGGTTTCAGTAATTGGATTTTAGCACAAAGTAAGGATAAAAAATGCTTCTCAATTACCGGATGTCTACTGTTGCATCTTTTCCCGGTATGCGCCGGGAGACAGTTGATATTCCTGCTTGAAGCGCTTGTTGAAATGCGCGGTGTCCTGGAACCCCCAGTAGAAGGCGATGTCGGAGATCTTCCTGTTTTTCATGTGCGGGTTTGACAGGTCCCGTGCGCACAGGTCCAGGCGCTGGTGAAAAATATACCGGTTGACCGTATCCGCGTCCTCGTTGGCATTGAACAACCAGTGCAGGTAACGGGAGGACATGCCGCCGGCCTTGGCGATCATGGCCGGGGACAGGTCGGGGTTGCAGATATTGGCCTTGATGTATTCCTTGATATGATGCAACTGGGTGACGCGCAGGGGCGTCGGATCATCCGCGTTTCCCGTTTCCAGGGCATTGATGAGCACGCCGATGGTTGCGTCAATCAAGGCATAGTTATCCTTGCAGCCCCCGTCGAAAACCGATTCGCGCAGTGACTTGACGTAATTGGTCAGCAGCAGGCCGCTGTTGGATTGCCCGTCCAGCGAATGGCGGATTGAAAACCAGGACCGGGGCAGCCAGGACTGGAAGCGCGGCAGCGGCATCATTATGGAAATCTTGTGCAGCCGGTCCGTGACCTCGAAAGTCATGGGCCGGGTGCTGTCCCAGACCAGGAGATCGCCGGGTTTCAGCAGGATGTCCTCACCGTCGAAGTTGATATATTCCCGGCCCTCGAGCACGGCCTGTATGGTCAGGGTCTCAAGGCCGTCGGCCCGGATACTGGCGCGGGTGCGGGTTGCGCCGCAGGGATCGCAGGTACATTCGATGACCTTCAGGATAGAATCGTCATAGTGCTTGACGCTGCTGAAAAAGTCGGGAGCCACCGGCCGGTCCATTTCCCAGCGCCCGTATGCCTCGTTGAGCACACTGGCCCAGGCGTCGAACCGGTCACTCTTCGCCAGACTTTCCGTGGACCAGGTACCGATGAACGATTGTGATAAATTATCCGCCATTGCTCCCGCCGCGAGCGTATGATTTTAACAACACGGATCAGGTGATGTTGACAAACCATGAAGTACCCTTAATAAAGCCGTTATGAACACCGATCTATACAAGTTTAGCGGGTTTTCGCTCAAATCCAAGTAAATTTGCACGGAAGTCAAGGATTTAACCGGGAACATCTCCCTGATCCCGCCTCTTCCACAGTGGTTGCACGTACAGACAGATACAGTTTCGCCGGGAAACAAGCCGGTTTCGATGTTATCCGGTACATTTCCATGACTAAAATACAACAAAGAATTTCAGATATCCGAAAAGGGGGCAGTTCAATGAACAAATACTTTTTAATGAGTTCCGGGTTTGGAACGGCAATGCTTGCAATCGCGCTGCTCGCCGCGCCCGCAGGCGCCCTGTTCACCAGCCAGGCTGTCATGGCGCAAGGCGATACGCTGCTTGAGGAGATTATCGTCACCGCGCGCAAACGCGAGGAGAACGTGCTGGAAATTCCTGAATCCCTCACTACCTTCACCGGGGACATGGTGGAGAGCGCCAATATCAACGGCCTGGAAGATATCGGGCTGCTGGTGCCCAATCTCTGGATGAGCCGGCGCCTGGACGGTTTCCCCAACGTCTCAATTCGCGGCCTGGGGGCCTTCGGCAATACCCAGGGGGTGGGGTTTTACCTGGATGACGTGCAGTTGTTCGGGGATGCATCGTCCCGTTTCGGCGATTTCGAGCGTATCGAGGTACTGAAAGGACCACAGGGCATCCTCTATGGCGGCGCCAACATCGGTGGGGCGATTAAATTTGTATCTCAACGGCCGGACCCAGGAGCCTTCTCGGGTCGCGTTAAAGCGCAGGCCGGTGAAGACAATTATTATGACGGCGAGGTTCAGTTGAATGTACCGCTGGGCAATGATTGGGCACTACGCCTGTTCGGTTTTGCCATGACGGACGATTCGTACTTCCACAACCCGAACTCGCCGCGCCTTAACGGCGGCATCAACGACAATGACCCTGATGTGGGAAAAATGGAGAAATACGGCATTCGAGCGACCCTGGCCGGCAATATTTCAGAGCAGCTTTCGGTTTACGCTACCCTGCGTTATAACGAATTGGACGGACCAAACAACATCTGGATCAGGGAACTGACCGAGAATCTCACCCATCACAACGTCGTGGACACCAGTTACAGCCCGCGCCACAAACGGGAGACGGTCGGAGCCACTCTGGAACTGACCTATGATTTCGATAGTTTTGCCGTTACGTCAGTTACCTCGTATACGGATACCGAGTCGGACCGGCAGACCGACCTAGATATCTCTCAGGAGTTTGCTCTTGACCTGTTTCGCCCATGGCCTGTCGAAGTCTGGACCCAGGAATTGCGTTTTACGTCAACAAATGATAGTCCGTTGCAATGGCAGGCCGGGGCGTACTACCTGGACTACAAGAGGGATTACAAAGCGAACTTGCTAATTCCCTTGGGTTTCTGCTACTTCGTTGCTAATATTTGCGCAGACGATGGGACGCCGCCGTTCTTCAGTGATTTCTACGGTTACCAGCTACCACCACTTGATGCCGATACTCCGGGAGATTTATGCGAGGGGACATGTTTATTCGAGTACAGTGACCGAGGACGGGAACAGATTGCCGGCTATGCCAACGTCAGTTACCGTTTCAATAACGTAGAGATAGCAGGCGGCGTGCGGGTGGACAACTGGAAAAGCGAGCGGACCAACTATTCCGCCGACCTTGCACTCCTCCCCGTACCTCTCTACGGTCAGCAGGAGGAAACCGAGGTGTTAGGTCGCGGTTCCATCGCGATGTTCTTTGATGAGGATCGGTCCATGGTTTACGGGACCGTCTCCCAGGGTTTCGAGCCAGGTGATTTCAACTGTTGTGCACAAAGCTTCGTGGCCAGTTTCGTGGAGGAAAGAGCGACGCAATACGAGATTGGCTACAAGGGACGGCTGCTGGAAGACCGTTTGATATTGACTCTGGCCGGATTCTATATCGATTACAAGGATCGCCAGTTCGAACTCCAGAGGACCGACCCGGTTACCAACACTGTGATTGAGAATATTACCAATGTCGGCGATTCCGACGCATGGGGCCTGGAGGGTGACATGGTCCTGTCGGTGCATGAGAACTGGACCCTGTCTGCCGGTTTCGGCTATATAGATGCTGAGTGGGACGGCGGCACGTTGTTCGCGGGGCCGGGAGGTGAGGTCATCGACCTGTCGGGAAGGACGCCGCCTAACGTTGTCGACTGGAGCGCCACCGCGGCGCTGGATTATGACCAGCAGGTGAATGGCGACATGCGTCTGTTCGGGCGCCTGCAACTGCGCTACAAGGGGGATGCCTCCACCAATGCCCAGTTCTTCGACTCGCCCGGGGATGATTTTCCGATCTGGGAAAACCCTGATTTTACCGTCGTCGACCTGGGCGCCGGGGTGGAGTGGAATAACTGGGAAATCGGCATTCACGTGGAGAACCTGTTTGACGAAGACTACTACATCGACGTGCAGGAATTCCCGAACTTCGCCGGCAGTGCGTTGCCGAGCGGCCAGGGCGCCATTATCATCGGTACCCTGGAACAACCGCGCCGTGTAGTCGGCTCGGTACAATACCACTTCTGATTGGTGTGATTCCTGTAAACGCAGTCACAGGTTAAAACTATGGCGCTACCGCAAGACATCAGCCCCGTTAACAGCGAGTTAATGGATTTGCTGATTAAAACCAATGATATGGACTGGATCCCCATGGAGGCAGACCCGGAGCGGGGGTTCATGAAAGTCCTGTGGACGGGTCCTGAGACCGGCGCCTGGGCAGCGCTGTTCCGCTGGTATAAAGGCTACGTGGCGCCGCCCCACAAGCACTTGAGTCCTGCCCACGTGTATGTCCTGTCGGGGAAGCTGCAGGTGCGCGACGGCGTCCTTGAAGCCGGCGATTACGTGTATGAGCGGAACGGCATGATCCACGGCGCCACCACGGCCCTGGAAGACACCGACTACCTGTTCATCTGTAACGGCCCGGTGCTGTTCTTCGACGATGACAACTTTACCAGTTACCTGGGTTGGGAAGAACTGGAGCGCATCCAGGAAGAACATGAAAAACAAAAGGCGGCTTAATATAATAAGAACCTGTTTTACATCAGAGTTTCACAAGCAAACAAATCCTGACCAAGTAAGGAGGTAATAACATGAACCCGAACAAGTATGATCCCGTAGAAGGCCGTTCCGTCCAGATCGATGAAGTCGATTGGGTGGAATTTCCCGGACCGTTGAGCCAGGGCGGTATCCGCTGGAAACTGTTGAACGTTGCGCCGGAGCTTGGCTCCTGGGCAGCCATCTACGATTGCCCGAAGGGATCCTCTTTCGCCAGCCATGTTCATGTCGGCCCGGGTGAATATTTCCTGACCAAGGGCCACATGGAGGTCCGGGGCGGTGAAGGCGAAGGCGGCGTCAGCGTGAAGGCGCCGGCCTACGGCTACGAGGCCTGTGAGGCCTTTCATGGCATGACGAATTTTCTGGAAGACAGCGAGTTTTACATGACGTTCCTCGGTCCCCTCAACTTCGTCGATGAAGAAGGTAATACCATCGCCCTGGTGACCTGGAAGACCGTCCAGGAAGCCTGGGACGCGGCGCAGCAGGCAAAAGAAGGCTGAGAGACGAACCGGAGTATAAGGGGGAGCAGTAAGGGGGGAAAGTCGGGGGGACGGAGTCGAATCCGTCCCCCGGGCGTATTCGTCACTCATTGCGTCCTTCCCTGGACGCAACCCTACGGGCAGCTGTCGCTGTGCAAATCGGCTGTCCTGCCGATTTGTCCCGCGCAGGCGGGAATCCAGTAAAACAGACAGTCGCGTCAGCGACACCTTACCAATGACGTATTTTGACTAATCCCGGTCGTTCCTGGGATAATGGCCTCCATCCCCGGCCCTTATGATGCGTGTCTGTGCCATCTCCTATCATGAAATCACACGCAAGGGTTGTGGTCATCGGCGGCGGTGTTGTCGGTGTCAGTACCCTTTATCACCTGGCCGGAAAAGGCTGGGGTGACGATGTAGTGCTGGTGGAAAAAGCGGAACTGACCTCCGGTTCCACCTGGCATGCGGCCGGTCTGCTGCCCCTGTTCAACATGAGTTACAGCGTCGGCCAGATTCATAAATACTCGGTAAACCTCTACCAGCAACTGGAAGAGGAAACCGGGCAGCAGGTGGGCTTCAAGCAGGTGGGCAACCTGCGCCTGGCCATGAACCGGGACCGCATGGACGAGTATTACCAGTACGCGGCCACGGCCCGCACCATTGGCGTCCATACCGAATTCCTCACCCCGGAACAGGTGGGTGATCTCTGGCCGCTGTGCAATACGGACGGGCTGGTCGGCGCGCTGTTCCATCCCGAAGACGGCTATATCCAGCCTGCGGACCTGACCCAGGCCCTGGCAAAGGGCGCCCGGGCGCGGGGCGCGGTCATTTACCGCAACACCCTGGTCGAAGGCATAGAGCGCACCGCTTCCGGGGAATGGCGGGTGAAGACATCCAGGGGCGATATCACCTGTGAGCACGTCGTCTCAGCGACCGGCAACTATGCCCGCCGCACCGGCGCCATGGTCGGCCTGGAAATCCCGGTGATGCCGGTCGAACACCAGTATATCGTGACAGAAGCCCACCCTGGTTTGACGGCCAGGGCGGACCAGGGGTTGCCGGAAATGGCCGTATTGCGTGAATCCGACGGCTCCTGGTACCTGCGGGAAGAAAACCAGGGGTTTATCCTGGGGCCTTACGAGAAAGGGGCGCCCTGCTGTTACCTGGACGGACCCGCTGACGGCGCCGAGTACGAGTTGTTCCAGGAGGACATCGAGCGCCTGGAACCCCATATCGAAGCGGCGATGAACCGGGTGCCGGCTTTTGCCGAATGCGGTATCAAGCAGGTCTATAACGGCGCTATCGCCTACACCCCGGACGGCAACCCCATCGTCGGACCCGCCTGGGGCCTGAAAAATTTCTGGCTCAACGAAGGTCACAGCTTCGGCATTACGGCGGCCGGTGGCGCCGGTTGGCAGCTGGCGGAATGGATTGTTGAGGGTGAACCGGGCATAGACATGCTGGGGGTTGAACCACGCCGTTTTGGCGATTACGTCAGCAGGGATTACCTGATAAAAAAGAATGAAGAAGCCTATTCCCACGTATTCATCATCCATTATCCCGATGAGGAGCGCCCGGCGGCCCGTCCCCTGAAGACCGCGCCCTGTTACGGACGCCTGATGGAGATGGGCGCCGTGTTCGGCCAGAAATTTGGTTGGGAGCGGGCCAACTGGTTCGCCACCGGCGGCATGGCACAGGAGGACGACTGGTCGTTCCGCCGTTCGCACTGGTTCGAGGCCATCCGCAAGGAAGCATTGCACGTGAACCGGGCCGTGGGGCTGCTGGACATGACGCCGTTTGCCAAGTGCCGGATATCCGGAACGGGCGCGGCAGCGTTCCTGGACTACATGGTCGCCAACCGCCTGCCCGCGAAAACAGGCCGCATCCGGCTATGCCATTCACTTAACCGTAACGGCGGCATCCACTCGGAATTCACCATCACCCGCGAGGCGGAAGATTCGTTCTACCTGGTCTCGGCTGCCGCCTGGCAGAGACTGGACCATGATTACCTCGCCAGATACATGCCCGCCGACGGTTCGGTGAACTACGAGCACCTGACCGACAGCATCGGCGTGTTCGTCGTTGCCGGCCCCCTGGTGCGCAAACTCCTGCAACGGGTGTCCGCCGATGATTTCTCCAACGAGGCATTCCCGTTCCTCTCCGCCCGGCAGGTGGAGATGGCCGGAATACCGGTGTATGCCCTGCGGGTCAATTACGTGGGCGAACTGGGTTGGGAACTGCACCATCCCATCGAACGCCAGAACGAGTTGTTCGACGCCTTGTTCGAAGCCGGGGAGGACCTTGAATTGCGGCCTTTCGGCATCCGCGCCATGGATTCGATGCGCCTGGAGAAATCCTACCGCATGGTGGGCACCGAGTTGTCCATTGAATATTCCGCCTGGGAATCGGCCATGGACCGCTTCGTATTCCCGGACAAGGGGAATTTCCTGGGCCGGGAACAACTGCTGGCCGGCAGGGAACGCGGTCTCAATTACAGGCTGGTGACCCTGGAAGTCCAGGACACCGATGATGCGGATGCGCTGGGCAATAATGCCCTGACCAGGGACGGCGAACTGATCGGGCGCGCCACCAGCGGCGGTTTCGGTTTCCGGGTCAACCAGTCCCTGGCGCTGGGCATGGTCAGGCCGGAATACGCACAAGCGGGAATCGATATGGACATCGATATCCTCAACAAAAACTACCGGGCCGTCGTGATCCCGGAGAGCCCGTTCGATCCGGACAACAGACGCCTGCTGGACATAAGCTGATGGTAGTAATTATGGGGTCAGAGTAAAATCACCCCGATTTCTGCCATCGGCCACGATAACGAGGATTTTACTCTGACCCCTCCATTGGCGTCGCCGGCAGGGGTCACGCCATCGACAAGGCGCGTGTGAACTGAAATGACCAGGCAAAAATATTCCATATTCTCCCTGTTGCGCAATGCCGTCTCATATAACGAGAACTGGCAGCAGGCCTGGCGCAGTCCTGCGCCCCGGAAAAAATATGACGCGCTCATCGTTGGGGGCGGAGGCCATGGTCTGGCTACGGCCTACTACCTGGCAAAGGAACACGGGATAAGGGATATCGCGGTGCTGGAGAAGGGCTGGATCGGCGGCGGCAATACCGGGCGCAACACCACCATCGTCCGTTCCAACTACCTGTGGACGGAAGCCGCGCTGCTCTATGAGAAATCGCTCAAGCTGTGGGAAGGGTTGAGCCGGGACCTGAATTACAACGTCATGTTCAGCCAGCGCGGCGTGTACAACCTGGGCCACAGTCTGCAAGACATGCGCGATATTGAAAGGCGGGTCGGCGCCAACCGCCTGGACGGGATTGATGCCGAGGTGGTCACGCCGGAGCAGATCAAGGCGGCCATACCCATGATCAATATCTCCCGCCGGGTGCGCTACCCGATCCTGGGGGCCTCGCTGCAGCGCCGGGGCGGGGTGGCCCGCCATGACGCGGTGGCCTGGGGGTTTGCCCGGGCCGCCGATGCCTTGGGAGTCGATATCATCCAGCAGTGCGAGGTTACCGGTATATGCCGGGAAAATGGTCGGGTGACCGGTGTCGAGACCGTCCGCGGCCGCATCGAGGCGGACCGGATCGGCGTGGTGGTCGCCGGCCATGCCAGCGTGCTGGCCGGGATGGCAGGACTGCGTCTGCCCCTGGAGAGCCACCCGTTGCAGGCATACGTATCGGAACCCCTGAAACCGGTCCTGCATACCGTGGTCATGTCGAACGCCGTGCACGGATACATCAGTCAGTCGGACAAGGGCGAACTGGTCGTCGGCGCGGGCATCGATGGCTATAACGGTTACGGCCAGCGCGGCAGTTTCCACACCATCGAACATGCCATGCAGGCCATCATCGAACTGTTTCCCGCGTTCAGCCGGGTGCGCATGCTGCGCCAGTGGGGCGGGATCGTCGACGTGTCGCCGGACGCCTGCCCGATCATCGGCAAGACCCCCGTACAGCGTCTTTATTTCAACTGTGGCTGGGGCACAGGCGGGTTCAAGGCCACCCCCGGTTCCGGCTGGGCCTTTGCGCACACCATCGCCCGGGACGAACCCCATGAGCTGAACGCCCCGTTCAGCCTGGAACGCTTTACGACGGGCGCGTTGATCGACGAGCACGGCGCCGCGGCGGTGGCGCATTGACATGCACATACCGTGTAGCAAGGTCGGGGTACTGTTTTCAGGACACGCTGTGAATACATCCCTGTACGCTTTATCGGCAACCGTCCTGGTTGCCGACATTCCTGAAAACAGTACCCCGACCTTGCCGGAGCCGGAGACATAGGGTGCTGTTGATTAACTGCCCCTGGTGCGGCCCGCGTGACGAGAGTGAATTCGGTTACGGCGGAGAAGCTGATATCACCAGGCCGGCCGACCCCGACGCACTGACCGACGAAGAATGGGCAGACTACCTGTTCATGCGCAAGAACCCCAGGGGACTGCACCGGGAACAATGGGTGCATGAGCACGGCTGCCGCCGCTGGTTCGTGCTGGAACGGGATACTGTAACTTACGAGATCACAGAAGAGGATCGTCATTCCGGCGCCCCCACTCGTCCCCCCGCGAAGGCGGGAATCCAGTAAAACACCTATGACGCAGTCATTCATTATTTTCAGGCGAATTGCGAATGCAGCCTGAGCGCCTCTCCACCGGCGGCCGCATCGACCGCTCGCGGCCCCTGGCGTTCCGGTTTAACGGCCGTAACTTACAGGGTTATTATGGTGATACCCTGGCCTCCGCCTTGCTTGCCAACGGGATTCGCATAGTCGGGCGCAGTTTCAAGTACCATCGCCCCCGCGGTATCATGGGCATCGGCGCGGAAGAACCCAACGCCATCGTCCAGGTGGGCGCGGGGGCGGCCACCATACCCGGACTGCGCGCCACGGAAGTGGAATTGTACGACGGCCTGGTTGCCACAACGACCAGGGGCTGGCCCGGCCTCAATTTTGACCTGCTGGCCGTCAATGAGTTTTTCTCCCCGCTGCTCAGCGCCGGGTTTTACTACAAGACCTTCATGGCGCCGCGGTTTCTCTGGCGCTGGTACGAACACGGTCTCAGGCATGCCTCCGGCCTGGGCGTCTCGCCCCGGGAGACGGACCCGGACAGCTACGAACATTACAACGCTCACTGTGACGTCCTGGTGGCAGGTGGCGGGCCGGCAGGACTGATGGCGGCGCTGGCGGCGGCCAGGAGCGGCGCCAGGGTCATCATTGCGGATGAACAAAACGAACCCGGTGGCAGCCTGCTGCATGACAACGCCACCCTGAACGGCAACCCTGCCGGTGTGTGGCTGGGCAAGACGCTGGACGAACTGCGGCGTTGCCCCGAGGTTATCATCCTGCCGCGCGGCACCGTGTCCGGATATTACGACCATAATTTCCTGACCATACTGGAACGTTGCCGGGATCACCCGGATCAACAGGGCAAGGAAGGAGTCCGGCAACGGTTGTGGCGGGTCCGCGCAAGGCGCGTCGTCCTGGCGCAAGGCAGCCATGAACGACCGCTCGTGTTTCCGGACAATGACCGTCCGGGAGTGATGCTGGCTTCCGCGGTTTCGGGATATATCCGCCGTTACGGAGTGTGTCCGGGCCGGCGCGCCGTGCTCTTCACCAATAACGACGGGGCATACCGCACTGCGCTGAACCTGGCGCAAGCAGGAGCGAGCATCGCCGCGATCGTCGACTGCCGCGCGCACGGCGCCGGCGCGGTTGCAGAACCGTTGCGGGAGGCCGGTGTCGATATATTCCACGGCTGTGTCGTTGCCGGAGTCTCAGGCAGGGACGGTGTACGTTCGGTGCACGTTGTCTCCATGTCCACTGGAGCAGGCGCAGTCAACGGCGGCGTCAAAACCGTTGACTGTGACCTGCTCGCCATGTCGGGCGGCTGGAATCCCGCGGTCCACCTGCACTCCCAGGCCGGTGGCAGGATTGACTGGGACGATGCCCGCGCTTGCTTCGTCCCCGGCGCGGTCAGGCAGGATCATGTGTCGGTGGGAGCATGCAACGGCAGTTTTTCCCTGGATGCCTGCCTGGAGGAGGGGAAGCAGGCAGGACTGGAGGCAGCACGCGCCTGCGGTTTCGAACCGGTTCCGTTCTCCACGCCGGAGGCCGGACGGGAACCGCCCGGAGCAGAGCGCCCGCTGCAACCGTTGTGGAGCATTCCATTGCCGCAATCGCCCCTGCGTCATCCGAAGCAGTTCGTCGATTACCAGAATGACACGACCGTGGCGGACGTGTACCAGGCGGTACGGGAAGGCTACCGGAACGTGGAGCACGTGAAACGCTATACGGCGCTGGGGTTCGGCACCGACCAGGGCAAAATGGGGAATATCAACGGCATGGCGGTATTGGCGGAATGCCTGGACAAACCCGTTGCCGAGGTGGGCACGACCACCTTCAGGCCGCCATATACGGGGGCCGGCTTCGGCCCCTGCGCCGGCGCCGCGGTCGGCGAGCTGTACGACCCGGTGCGCAAGACCGCGCTGCATCACTGGCACGAAGCGGCGGGCGCCGAATTTGAAGTGGTGGGGCAATGGCTGCGCCCCTGGTATTATCCCCGGGAAGGCGAGGGGATGCACGACGCGGTGGCCCGGGAATGCCTCGCGGCGCGCCGGTCGCTGGCAATCATGGATGCCTCCACCCTGGGCAAGATAGAGGTGCGGGGTCCGGATGCAGTGACCTTCCTGGAACGTATCTACACCCATAATGTCGCCGGGATGAAGAACGGGCGCTGCAACTACGGCATCATGCTGGGCGAGGACGGCATGGTCATGGATGACGGGGTCATGGCGCGCCTGGGCGACCGGCATTTTTACCTGACCACCACTACCGGCGGCGCGGCGCGGGTAATGGGCTGGCTGGAGCAATGGCTGCAGACGGAATGGCCGGATTTGAACGTGTACCTGACTTCTGTCACCGAGCGCTGGTCGACCATCGTCCTGGCCGGGCCTGCTGCCAGGAAGCTGCTGCAAGGGATGGACACCGACATCGATTTCGGCCGGAAAGACTTTCCCTTCATGACGGTCCGATCCGGATCGCTGGCGGGGGTTCCGGTACGGGTGTTCCGCGTCAGTTTCAGCGGCGAACTGGCCTTTGAGATCAACGTGGAAAGCGACCTGGCCCCGGCCTTGTGGCAACGGTTCATGGCTGCCGGCGAGCAGTACGGCATTACCCCCTACGGCACGGAAACCATGCACGTGCTGCGCGCCGAGAAGGGTTTTGTCATCGTCGGCCAGGATACCGACGGCTCGGTGACCCCTTTGGACCTCGGCATGAACCGGCTGCTGTCAAAGGACAGGGACTACCTGGGCAGGCGCTCCCTGGCGCGGCCCGACTGTCAAAGACCGGACCGCAAACAACTGGTCGGACTGTTGTGCGAGGACGGCAGGGAGAGCTTGCCTGAAGGGACGCAGCTTGTAGAACGTCCCGGCGGAGCGCCCCCGGTCCCGAAACTCGGCCACGTCAGCTCCAGTTACCACAGTCCCTGCCTGGGCCATCCCATAGCCCTGGCGCTGGTCAGCGCCGGCCGTGCCCGCAAGGGCGACGTCATCCATGCCGCGTTGCGCGACGGCAGCCATGTCCCGGTCAAAGTCGTCTCCCCCGTTTTCTATGACCCGAAAGGTGAGCGGCAACATGTCTGATATCCTGAAAAGACGCCATGCGCTGGTTTCCTTCCTTGACCGCGGCAGCGCGCCCGGCCCGGATAATTCCAACGCGCTGTTGGAAGTGCGTTCCCATTACGGCTACCTGAACCTGCGCGGAGCCCCCGGCGATGAACGGTTCATGCAGGCGGTACGGGAAACCCTGGGACAGCCCCTGCCCACCCTTGCCAATACGTTTACGGCAGCAACTCACACACAACGGGGACGGAACCCCGCTGACAACATGCGGGGGCATGCTTTAAATCCGTCCCCTGCATCTACCCCATCTTGCACAATATACTGGCTGGGGCCGGACGAGTGGTTGCTGGTTACCGCGCTGGGCAGGGAAAGCGACATAGCGGAGCAACTTGGCGAAAACCTGGCAGGGCAGTGTTATTCCCTGGTCGATGTGACTGGCGGCCAGATCATGATACGCCTGCGCGGCCCCCGCGCCCGGGAAGTGCTGGCAAGGGGTTGTACCCTGGACCTGCACCCGCGCTCCTTCAAGGCAGGCCAGTGCGCCCAGAGCACCCTGGCAAAGACATCCATGCTCATCGCCCTGGTCGAAGATGCCCCCACCTTCGACATCATCATCCGCCGCAGCTTCGCCGAGTACGCGGCCCGCTGGCTGCGCCACAGCGGCGCCTCCGCCCATTTCCGTAATTCCCGCTAGCCCCCGTCATTCCCGCTCCCCCATTGTCATTCCCGCGGAAGCGGGAATCCAGTATGCTGACCCGTCGCCTTTGGCGACACTTTATCTATTTCTTTTCCGCTTTCTTGTATTTGTCAAGGCCTGCTGCATATGCATATTGCTTGAGTTTATGATATTGTATATAATACCACTGTGAACGTGGTGATAGATACCAATGTACTCGTTGCGGCGTTAAGATCAAATAAAGGCGCCTCATACAGGTTATTGAGTTGGCTGCCCCATGGTCGTTACACACCCAATATTTCAGTGCCGCTGTTTCTTGAGTACGAAGCAGTTCTGAAACGGGAGGGCATGGCGCCGACACTGGATAGCGTCGATATTGATGCGGTTCTGGACTTTGTTTTGAGTAAGTCTCGAATACGAAAAATCTACTTCCTGTGGCGACCATTTTTGAGGGATTTAAAAGACGACCACCTCCTGGAAGTGGCTGTGGCATCCAACAGCAAGTACATTGTGACTTTTAATGTCAATGATTTCAGAGGTATTGAAAAATTCGGCGTGAAAGCCGTCACACCCCAGGAGTATTTGAAATTGACAGGTATTATGAAATGAGCACATTAAGTCTCCGACTCCCCGACTCCCTGCATGAACAGGTTAAAGCGCTCGCCAGGCAAGATGGTATATCGATAAACCAATTCATTTCTTCTGCCGTTGCAGAGAAGATGTCCGCCCTGATGACTGAGGAATATTTAAGCGCCCGTGCAAAGGCCGGCAATGAGGGTGATTTTTTCAACGCGCTTTCCAGGGTGCCGGCAACTGACCCGTTTGAGCAGGACGTATTATGACCCTGTATGCACATACGCGGCCCTACGAAACGTGGGCCGAGCGTTGAAAGAATGAATCGTTGAAGCCGAAGAAAGCACACCCATGACCCCGCTGGAGTTTATCGACAAGTGGGAAGCATCCAGACTGAAGGAGCGATCAGGAGCACAGGAGCATTTTATCGACTTGTGCAGGTTGCTTGATTTACAAACATCGGCAGAGGCAGACCCGGAAGGGGAAACGTATTGCTTTGAGAAGGGCGCAAAAAAGGATATAGGCAGGGACGGATTTGCTGACGTATGGAAACGTGATTGCTTTGCCTGGGAGTATAAGGGCAAACATGCCGATCTTGATAAGGCGCTTGATTATGTGCGGCGATATACCCCCGGGCTTGATAACCCGCCGCTTTTAATCGTGTCGGACATGGAGACAATCCGCATTCATACATGCTGGACAAATACCGTCAGCCAAACACACGAAATAAGACTCCATGATCTGGAGAATGCTGAAAGCCGGGAGAAATTGAAATGGGCAATGACAGAGCCGGAACGGTTGAAACCGGGCATAACCCGCCATGCCGTCACGGAGCAGGCCGCCAGCACATTTGCCGGCATCGCCCATTCACTGAGGGAAAAAGGCAATGACCCGCAGGTGGTTGCACAATTTATCAACCGCCTGATATTTTGCATGTTCGCGGAGGATGTCGGTCTTCTGCCCAAAGATTTATTTACACGAATGCTGGGTCAATCAAAGGCCAGGCCGGACCTGTTCGTCAAGTTTGCTTCAGAACTATTTGGCGCGATGGCAAACAAGAGCGGAACGGTGGGTTTTGACGAAATAGAGTGGTTCAATGGCGGACTGTTTAACGATGACCACTCGCTTGCTCTGGATAAGGCCGAAATTGAAGCAGTTTACAGCGCGGCAAAACTGGACTGGTCTGAAATATCCCCAGTGGTTATCAGATGCTCACCGCAGCCTGGATGATGCTGTTGCAAGGGCTTACGGGTGGGATACGGATATTTCAGAAGAAGATGCGCTGGCAGAGTTGTTGTTGCTTAACCAGCAAATGACCCAACCATAGATTGCAGCAAGACAAAGTCCAATATTCATGCATTAATGTTGCCCCGAATCTCCTCAGGCGCCAACGGGTCGCCCTGGTCGGTTTCGTCCATGGCTTCGGCCACGATGACCTGGGAGGTCTGCATCATGACCGCCATGCCGTGGGATTGTTCCTCCGCGGTGATCGGCGCCCGCACCGACATGCGGTACAGGGTGAATACGGCCATGAACAGGTACACCAGCGCCACGAAGTAATACAGGCCGCCGGGCCCCAGGATCTTCATGACCTGGGTGCTGAGTATGGGGCCGGACAATCCGCCGATGCCGTTGATGAAAATAATGCTGCCGCTGGCGGACAGGATCTGTCCGCCGATAAAGCCGAGAGTGACCGTGAACATATAGGCGGCCAGCAGGCGCCCCCGGTTGTCATTATCGGTGATCGTATTCAGCCAGCTTTCCGAGACCATGAACAGGCCGGAAAGACAAAAGCCGGTCAGCGCGCGCAACAGGAACCATATCAGCGGGTCTACAAACGTGGAGTGCACCAGGATGACTGCGGAGGCGATGGTGGCCAGCGCGGCGAATACGCGGATATGGCCCACCCGTCCGACCCACTTGGGTACGATCCGCGCGCCCAACAGAAAACCCGCATAATAGGCGGACATGATGAGGCCGATAGTGTCCACTCCGAAGTTTTCCAGGGACGCCCTGAGGCCGAGCAGCGTGCCCTGCATGCCGCTGCACACGGCAATCAGGGCGACGCCGAACAGCAGGCTCCAGACCAGCAGCAGTTGAGGTTTCTTCGTTTGTCTGTGGGGATGCTTCATGAGCGCCCGTACCAAACGTATTGACGATAATAATAAGCTGAGGGCTATTCCAGCCCCGTCAGACGTTCGATGAACCGGGCCTTGAGGGAATGTCGTGTGCGAAGGGCGTTCAGGCGCTCCGAATAGGCGTCCAAGGTATTGTCTTCTTCAGCCAGCAGCGGCTGGTCAACTGCCAGGAACTCGTAGTACTGGTATTCGCTCACGAATGTGCTCCAAATACGGGGCTCCCTATTGGAATATGATAGATGCCACCTTTCTTGAAGGATTCGATATTTTCCAGTAAGTCTGGAATTAGCTTTTGAAGATAAAAGTGATCATTGGAAATCGCATCCAGAATAATGACTGCGAGATCATAATTTTTCAGTGGATTTTGATGTCCCAGCTTTTTGTCCACAGTAATGAAGTGTGAAAATTCCTTGGATGCCAGTCGAAGCAATTCTCCATTGGTTTTTCCTGACCAGCCCATTTCGGGGACTGTTTTTACAACGTAATGGGACAAATCACGTTTAAGGGCACCTCTAAAAATTAGAGGTGCCCGTGCAGCATAAGGATATGCTGCCATTTTTAATCACGTAAGTGATTGAAAATGAAGGAAACGGAAAATCGCACTTTTCCGTTTCCGTCTCTAAAAATGCCACGGATGGCATTTTTAGAGGTTCCTTTAAGTTGTCTGGGTATACATTCGTCAAGCAGCAATTTCATTAGTCAGTATGACTTCGGCCTGCCTCAGCGCGGTAATGGCTTGTTCCCGGCTGACAGTGGGGAAATTTTCAAGAAACGTATCAAGTGTATGCCCACTTTCAAGGTAGTCAATCAGGTTTTGGAACGGCACGCGCGTGCCGCTGAATACAGCAGTGCCACTCATGACGTCGGGGTTGGATACAATGACACTGGTTCTAATCATTTTGACATTACCCTGGCTGAACAATAAATTCGCCCACACCAAAAGTATAACATAATTGCAGTCTGAGATAATGGTTGATACGGGATAACGGGACAGGCGTTTGAGATCAAAACAGTGAGTATCCGAGGTGGCGAGCGAGCGATTTTTTTGCCCGTGGAATGATGGTATGATGGGTTCATACTTTCCATCGCACAGTGACCGTGACAGCCACCTCTCCCACTCCGCAAGCGTCTCTCGATAAAAAAATATTCCTGCCGACTTTTGTGCTTGTGCTGATTATCGGCGTACTGCTGGTGTTGAATCCGGAGCAGGCGGAACAGCTTCTCGGTAACGCGTTGCGGGCGGTGGCCGGCAATTTCGGATGGTTGTACCTGGTCGCCGGTGCAGCCAGTGTTTGTGTGCTGGTCTGGCTGGCGTTCAGTCGCTATGGACGGATTGTATTGGGCGCGCCCGGCGAGGCTCCCGAGTTTTCGACGCCAAGCTGGCTTGCCATGATGTTTACTGCCGGGATTGGTATTGGCGTTACCAATTGGGCATTTGTCGAACCGATTTACTATTACCATACTCCCCCTTTCGGAATCGAAACCGGCACTGCGCAGGCTGCAGAATGGGCGCACGTGTACGGCCAGTTTCACTGGTCGGTCATTCCTTGGGCGGTCTACGCGCTGGCGGGGTTGCCCGTAGCTTATTCGCTGCACGTGCGCAGGCAACCTTTCTGCCGCTTCAGCACGGCCAGCGCCGGCATATTGAGCGGGAAGAGTGGTGAACGCATCGGCGTCGGCATTGACATTATTGTTATCCTGGCCGTGATCGGCGGGGTCAGTACCAGCCTGGGACTGGGGTTGCCTCTGGTGTCTGCACTCGTCGCCCGATGTTTTTCCGTGCCGGATACGCTCGGCCTGCAGCTCAGCGTGCTGGCGGTCTGGACGGCGATCTTCACTACCAGTGTATTCCTGGGCCTGGAGAAGGGCATCCGCGTGCTCGCTGATTTGAATGCCGTGCTGGCGGTTGGTTTCCTGCTCTTCGTGCTGGTGGCCGGACCGACCCTGTTTATCCTCAATATCTCCACCAACAGCCTGGGCCTGATGCTGGACAACCTGCTGCGTATGAGTTTCTGGACCGATCCGGTAACAAAAAGCGGTTTTCCGGAGGACTGGACCGTGTTTTACTGGGGCTGGTGGATTGCCTATGCGCCGATGGTCGGGCTGTTTGTCGGGCGCATATCCAAAGGGCGCACCATCAGGGAGATGATCATCGGGCCGGTGCTATGGGGCAGCCTGGGCTGCATGGTTTTTTTTGCGTTCGCGGGCGGGTATTCCCTGCACCTGGAACTGACCGGCGCGCTGGATATCTTCACGCTGCTGGACTCCGCCGGCATCCCGACTGCCGTCGTTGCCGTGGTCGGCAGCCTGCCCGGCGGGACCTTGACGTTGATCGTATTTACCGTACTGTGCATTATCTTTCTCGCCACGACCCTGGATTCAACCGCGTACGTGCTCGCCAGCATCAGCACGAAAAACCTGGGCGGAGACAAGCAGCCCGCGCGCTGGAACCGTTTTGCCTGGGCATTTGCCCTTGCCATCATCGCGGTCGGGCTGATCACCGCGGGCGGGTTACGCACCGTACAGACCTCAACGGTGATTGCCGCATTGCCCTTGTTCCCGGTTTTGGTTATCCTGTTCCTTTCCCTGTTGAAGTGGCTGCGCAGGGATTTCGGCGTGAAACTCAGGCCTGCAAACTATGCGCTTCAACACCTGGAAAACGGGAAAACGGAGGTGCGTGAAGTCTGACAGAGAGGTAAACTGCGATAGCTACGAAACAACCGCTCCACTACGGATTTCTGCTGACGCCGAACTTTACCCTGATCGCGTTTGCCTCCGCGATCGAGGCGTTGCGTATGGCAAACCTGACCACGGAGCAGCAGTTGTATCGCTGGTCCGTCCTGACTCTTGACGATGAACCCGTCAGTTCGAGCGCAGCCCTGGAAATCCGGCCGACGCTGCCGTTCGATCAGGCAAGAAAACTCGACATGCTGTTCGTCTGCGCCGGAGTCCATGTCAAGGATGCATGGAATCCGACGCTGGGCAGGGCGTTGCGACGGCTGGCCGCAACCAGCCTGGACCTGGGCGCCCTGTGCACCGGGACCTACCTGTTGGCTAAATCCGGCGTGCTGAACGATCACCGCTGCACGATA
This sequence comes from Gammaproteobacteria bacterium, assembly GCA_028819495.1. GTDB lineage: Bacteria > Pseudomonadota > Gammaproteobacteria > Eutrophobiales > Eutrophobiaceae > JAAXHV01. The sequence continues at coordinate 118,566 of JAPPLI010000086.1, forward strand.
CACTGGGAAAACATTGGCAGCCTGCGCGAAGAATTTCCCCAGTTGAAGGTGACTGATGAACTGTTCGAGATTGATCGCAGGCGTTACACCTGTGCCGGCGGTACCGCGCCGCTGGACCTGATGCTGTTCCTGGTGCGCAGGGACTACAATCGCGAGGTGGCGTCGGCCATTTCCGAACAGTTCACCATCGACCGGGTGCGGGACCTGGGCGAACCCCAGTATATTTCGGTGCGCAGCCAGGCGCCCGGCGCGCCGGACTACCTGAATGAAGCCGTGCTGCTTATGCGCAATAATATCTCCGAACCGTTATTCGTGGAGGAGATTGCCAGGTATCTCAACGTGTCGACACGCCAGCTTGAGCGCGCGTTCCAGCAGTATTTCCACTACTCTCCGAGCCATTATTACCTGAGGCTGCGCCTGACCGCCGCGCGCAACCTGTTACGCCACACCGGCACCACCGTGCGCGGAATCGCCATAGAGACCGGGTTCAAGTCCTTGCAGCACTTCAGCAAGTGTTATCACGAGTATTTCAAGATCAGGCCCACCCAGGAGCGGGCCAGGTACGCGGAGTTATAGCCGTGAACTTTGAAGTCGTCATCACTTGTGCGGTAACAGGCGCAGGCGATACCGTGGACAAGCACCCGGAAATACCCGTCACCCCGAAGCAGATCGCCGAGTCGGCCATCGACGCGGCAAAAGCGGGGGCGGCCGTTGTCCATTGTCACGTGCGCGACCCGGAGACCGGCAAGGGGGCGCGTGACGTTGCCCTGTACCGGGAAACGGTCGACAGGATTCGTTCCGGCGGCACAGACGTGGTCATCAACCTGACTGCGGGGATGGGTGGAGACCTGTTCATCGGCCCGGATGAGGCGCCGACACAATTTGGTGAAGATACCGATCTCGTGGGCGCCGCGGAACGGTTGCCCCACGTCGAGGAACTGCTGCCGGAAATCTGTTCCCTGGATTGCGGTTCGCTCAATTTCGGTGACGGCAGCCTGGTCTATGTCTCCACGCCGGACATGCTGCGCCGGGGAGCAAAACGCATCCGGGAACTGGGGGTGAAGCCGGAACTGGAGATTTTCGATACCGGCAATCTCAGTTTTGCCCTGCAGATGCTCAGGGAGGATCTGCTGGAATCCCCGCCGCTGTTCCAGCTCTGCCACGGCATTCCCTGGGGCGCGCCGGCGGACGTTGGCGTTCTCAAGTCACAGGTGGACCAGTTGCCAGCCGGCGCCAACTGGACGGCGTTCGCCCTGGGACGATACCAGATGGCGTTCGCGGCCCAGGCCGTTATCCTCGGCGGCAACGTGCGCGTGGGCCTTGAGGACAACCTGTACCTGGACAGAGGCGTGTTCGCCAGCAACGCGCAACTGGTGGAGCGCGCCCGCAACGTCATCGAATTGATGGGCGCCCGGGTGCTGGGTCCTGAAGAGACACGAGCGAAATTTGGACTGACCCTGCGTAGCTGATGGGATACCGGCGAATCATGCCGATTCAGTCTCAGGCGTGTTGTGGGACTGACCCGGCTCCCGGCCTGCTATTTGCCGGGACAGCCCGGCTTACCCGTCTTGCATCACCTGAACAATGCGGGCTGAGGCCCGATGACACAGGATATTAGAACCGTCGCAGTAATCGGCGCCGGCGTGATCGGCTCGGGTTGGGCCGCGCGTGTTCTGGCGCATGGACTTGACGTGGTTGCCTGGGACCCCGGCGCGGATTGGCAGGCCAGGCTGGGGTCCGCACTGGACAACGCCTGGCCGGCGCTGGAAAAGCTCGGTCTTTTCCCCGGCGCAAGCCTGCAACGGCTGCGTTACGCGGACTCGCTGGAACAGGCCTGTACGGCAGCCGACTTCATCCAGGAAAGCGCCCCGGAGCGGCTGGAACTGAAGCGCAGCCTGCATGCCGAAATAGATGCCAATGCCCGCGCCGGGGTCATCATCGCTTCCAGCACGTCAGGGTTATTGCCGTCCGATTTCCAGGCCGGCTGCAGCAGTCCGGAACGGGTTATCGTCGGACACCCTTTCAACCCGGTGTACCTGCTGCCGCTGGTGGAGGTGCTGGGCGGGAAAAAAACGGCGCCGGAGGCTGTCGACCGCGCCGTGTCATTCTACACTGACCTGGGCATGTACCCGTTGCGGGTGCGCACCGAGATCGAAGGTTTCCTCTCCGACCGCCTGCAGGAGGCCCTGTGGCGTGAAATTCTGCACCTGGTCAACGACGGCGTGGCCGACACCGGGGAACTGGACGCAGCCATTACTTACGGTCCCGGACTGCGCTGGGCGTTCATGGGCACCTGCCTGGCTTTCCACGTGGCGGGCGGGGATGCGGGCATGCGCGATTTCATGAAACAGTTCGGGCCGGCGCTGAAACTGCCGTGGACGAAGCTGGAAGCGCCTGAACTGACCGATGAACTGGTAGACAGGATGGTTGCCGGAACCGAACGCCAGGCCGGGGGGCGCACGGTGAAGGAACTGGAGCGGTTACGCGACGACTGCCTCATCGACATCATGCGGGCGCTGCAGCGCTACCGGGTCGGCGCCGGCGCCGTGCTTGCCAGGGAGGAGGAGCGAATAAGAACTATGGGGTCAGAGTAAAATTTCTGACGAAATTTTTACTCTGACCCCGGATTTCAGCGCCCCTTCCACACCGGTTTGCGTTTTTCCGCAAAGGCGCGGGTACCTTCCTGCAAATCCTCGCTGGCGTTGAGCGTATTCACCGCAGGTATGCCCTGGTTGTTCACCAGGCGCAGGGCTTCCCGTTCCGTAAGGTTTTCCGTCATGCGGATGGTCTCCTTGATGGCGGCAAAGACCAGCGGCGGGCCGTCGGCCAGCAGTTGCGCGGTCTCCCGCACCCGGTCCATCAATTGCCCGGCAGGCAGCACCTCATTGACCAGCCCCCAGCGCGCGGCTTCCTCCGCGTCAAACCAGCGCCCCGTCAGCAGCATGTCCATGGCAACGTGGTACGGGATGCGGCGCGGCAGCTTGATGGTCGCGGCGTCGGCAAGCACGCCCACGTTGATCTCAGGCAACGCGAACCGGGCATGTTCCGCGGCATAGATGAGGTCGCAGGAGAGCGCCAGTTCAAAGCCGCCGCCGACCGCCATGCCGTTGACCGCGGCAATAACCGGCTTGTTCAGGCCGGGCAGTTCCTGTAGCCCGCCGAACCCCCCGACACCGTAGTCCGTGTCCGGCGCTTCGCCCTCCGCCGCGACCTTCAGGTCCCATCCGGCGGAGAAAAAACGCTCACCGGCCGCGGTCAGGATCGCCACGCGCAGGTCCGGGTCATCGCGAAACGCGGCGAACACGTCGCCCATGATCTGGCTGGTGGCGGCGTCGATGGCATTCGCCCTGGGCCGGTCCAGGATGACCTCCAGGACCGCGCCGTTGCGCCTTGTATTAATTGGATTGGCCATTCTGGTTATTCCTTTTCGATTATCAGGATATATGGGGTCAGAGTAAAATTTCTGGTAGATCCGGGGGTCAGAGTAAGAATTTCGTCAGAAATTTTACTCTGACCCCTTAATTCAGGCGCCAAATGGCCGGAGCAGGTCGCGGGCGATAATATGACGCTGGATTTCGCTGGTGCCGTCCCAGATGCGCTCGACCCGGGCATCGCGCCAGAAGCGTTCTATGGGCAGGTCCTCCATCAGGCCCATCCCGCCGAAGATCTGCACCGCCTCGTCGGTCACCCGGCCCAGCATTTCCGTGGAGTACAGCTTGGCTTGTGCAATCTGGCGGTTGGCATCCAGGTCCCGGTCAAGACGCCAGGCTGCGGCCAGCGTCAACCAGTCCGCCGCGTCGATCCAGGTCTGCATGTCGGCAAGTTTGAAGGAAACACCCTGGAATTTGCCGATGGGCTGTCCGAACTGGCGCCGATTGGCGGCCCACTCCACGCACAGGTCCAGGCAGCGGCGCGCCCGGCCTACACACATGGCGGCAACGGTCAGACGGGTCGCTGCCAGCCATACATTGGCGAGGTCAAAGCCGGCGCCTTCCTCGCCGAGCACCTGGGAACCCGGCACGCGGCAATCGTCGAACACCAGCGTATTGTTGTGGTAGCCGCGGTGGGAGACGGAATTGTAGCCGGGACGAATCTCGAATCCCGGAGCGCCCCGGTCAACCAGGAAACAGGTGATGCGTTTCCTGAGGCCTTGCGCCGTCTCTTCCTCACCTGTAGCGGCAAACGTGATAACGAAATCGGCGATGTCCGCGTGGCTGATGAAATGCTTGGTGCCGTTTATGACGTAATCGGCGCCGTCGCGGCGGGCAAAGGTCTTCATCCCGCGTATATCGGAACCCGCGTCGGGTTCGGTCATGGCCAGGGCGTCGATTTTCTCGCCGCGCACGCAGGGAAGCAGGTAACGCTCGTGCTGTTCGGCTGTGCCGGCGCAGAGAATGTTCGAGGGTCGGCCCCAGAATACCGACAGCGCCATGGCCGCGCGGCCGAGTTCGCGTTCAAGCAGGGTGAAGGTGAGGGTATCCAGACCCCCGCCGCCGAATTTCTCCGGGATGTTAGGCGCGTAGAAGCCCAGTTCAAGCACCTTGTCCCGGATTTCGCGCCCCAGCGTCCCGGGCACCATGCCGCTGCGTTCCACCTCGTCCTCCAGCGGATACAACTCCTGTTCGACAAAACTGCGCACGGTATCCACCACCAGTTGCTGTTCGTGACTCAGGCCGAATTCCATTATCGCCTCATGAAACTGTTTCCGACCCGACTGAAAAGTTGTTCCGGAAATGGCTGTATTTTCATTCGAACCTCCTCACCAGGGATGCCTCCCGCTTACTGACAGTTTGAATACGTCCGCAAATATCAGGCATAAATATAGCTGAATCAACGGCAATTGATCAGGTTGATTTGAAGAACAGACGACGCATGTTTATGCGCAGGCGACCCTGCGGTTATTCGGGTAATGCAGACCACAATGCTGCATTGAATATTCTGGCCTTCGGGAATGGGGCGGCTGCCCGTGGAGGCGGCGAGACTACTCGGCCTGTGAAACGCGAAATGGATACGGGAGTGCTGCATTAGTGTCGGTACTATCGTATATAATTCCCATCGGTGATCATCTCCCATAAACACAGGTTCATCTTCTTCGCCGTTCCCAGGACCGCGACCCATACCCTGCGCCAGGCCCTGAGGCCGTGCCTGGGTGAGGATGACTGGGAACAGCAGGCGCTGTTCGGCAAACAGAGCATCCCGGTCCCGGGCATCGCCGCCATCGGGCACGGCCATGTTTCCTTTCAACAGTTAAGAAAGAATCTGCCGGCGCAGACCTGGTCGTCCTGTTTCAAGTTCGGCTTCGTCCGCAACCCCTTCGACCGGTTCGTCTCGACCTGTTTTTTCCTGAATCGTCGCAACCCGGACTTTGCCGGAAATGAAGTCAAATTCATGCGCTGGGCCATCGGCAATGAGCGCTTTCGCGGACGTGTCCTGGCCAGGCCGCAATACCGGCTGCTCACGGATGAGAACGGCGCGCTGATGATGGACTACGTTGGCCGTTATGAAACCTTGCAGGAGTCGTTCGACGAAATCTGCCTCCGTATCGGCATTGCCCCGTCCGAGCTCAGTCGCAGGAACGAATCCCGCCACCGGAGTTACGCATGTTATTATGACGCGTCCCTGCAACAGGCGGTCGCCGGCTGGTACCGCAAGGATTTCGAACTGTTCGGTTATGATTCGGGAAAGATTGCCCCCAAGTCGGCCGCAAGCGGGGAGGAGACACCGGATACGCCATGAAACTCGCCAGACCCTTCATACGCCTGCCCCTGGACTTCGACGCCGCGCGCCTGGCGCAGGAAGCCGCGCAACTGGCTTCGGCAGCCTGGCGGGCCCACCCGCTGGGGCTGAAGGGCAATTCGGCGGTTGCGCTCATCTCCCGGGGCGGCGGAGACAATGACGAATTCGGGGGCCGCATGACGGCCACCCCGCACCTCGGCGGATGCCCATACCATCGGCAGGTCATGGCAAGTTTCAACGAGGTGCTGGCCCGGTCCAGACTGATGAAACTGGATGCCGGCTGCGAGGTGCAGAACCACGTCGATTTCAATTACCACTGGTACACCCGGGTACGCATACACATACCCGTCATCACGAATCCTGCGGTGATATTCCACTGCGGTGACGAAAAAGTGCACATGGCGGCGGGGGAGTGCTGGATCTTCGATAACTGGCGCCGGCACAACGTCATCAACGGCAGCGGGCAGGACCGCATACACCTGGTGATCGACCTGTCCGGTTCATCCCGCTTCTGGAAGATGGTCAGGCAGGCGCTCAAGGCAGGGCAGGGCAACGGCAGTGACCGGTTCGAAGTCCTGCCGTATGAACCGGACAAGCGGGTGGACATCCTTACCGAGAATTACAATATCTCGCCGGTCATGGCGCCGGGGGAAATCGATGCGCTGGTGGCGGAACTGGTGCGTGAATTTGCGGACCATCCAGGCAACGACCCCGTCCTGGTCGAGCGCTACAGGTTGATCCTGACCGATTTCGCCAGTGACTGGCGCGAAACCTGGCACCGCTACGGTATGGACAGGCAGGGATTGCCTCATTACCGGCGCCTGCTGGAGCGGGTGAAGAACGAACTGCACCCGGAGCGGCGCGCGCTGCTCATTTCCGCTAACGATATCGGCGTGAACCCAGTGATCGTCCAGCGTATACTGCGCGCGGCCCTGGCGCCGGAAGTGCGGGAGCAATTTTTCGATGATTCGGGGACAGACTTTAAGTCTGTCCCCACGTAAGGCGCGATGATCCGGGGAGAGACCCCCGCCTGAGACATGCGGGGGCATGCTTTAAAGGTACCTCTAAAAATTAGAGGTGCCTTTGCAGCATAGGGATATGCTGCCATTTTTAATCACGTAAGTGATTGAAAATGAAGGAAACGGAAAATCGCACTTTTCCGTTTCCGTCTATAAAAATGCCACGGAGGGCATTTTTAGAGGTTCCATTAAGTCTGTCCCCATAAGAAACGGAAAAATATAATATGCCCTCTGTTATTATGAGGTAACGGCTATGAGTACAGTGAACTTCACCGCCATGGTTAACGGCACCCGCGAGGACTATGACCTGGTATTCTCCCACGATGTTGAAAACGGCTCACACATGGCGGAGCGGGTGATCGGCTGGATGCGCTCCATGGACGGGGATTCCCCGTATCACGTCACCCGGCTGGAACACTCACTGCAAACCGCCACGCGGGCGGAACGGGATGGCGCCGACGAGGAAACCGTGGTGTGCGCCCTGCTGCACGACATCGGCGACGTGCTCGGCCCCCACAACCACTCGCAACTCGCCGCGGCCCTGCTGCGCCCCTACGTCAGCGAAAAGAATCACTGGGTCGTCCTGTACCACGGCCTGTTCCAGGGCTACTACTGGATGGAGCACTACGGCCGGGACAAAAACGCCCGCGACCGCTACCAGGACCACCCGTACTACCAGGACTGCATCGATTTCTGCGCCAACTGGGACCAGTGCTCATTCGACCCCGACTACCCGACGCTGCCTCTCGAACACTTCATCCCCATGGTCGAACGACTGTTTGCGCGCAAGCCGCAGACGTTTGTCTGACGTTCAGACCTTCAAGACGGGAGACGCTGTCGGTCAATCCATCGATACGTTCGCGCAAGTCCTTGAATTTCAACTCTGTTATAATACGACAATTAATTGTCGAGTAAATTATATTTTTCATGGTTTCATGGTGTCAAAATCCCCACTCTCCGGTAGGATTGGCGTCTGCGCAGGTGAACAGAAGATCAGCGCCCCCGACACGATCTGTTTTACTTCCTTCGTACGCGTAATAACCAGACGGCCATCCGATGGGGCGCGTTCCGCATTTGTCAGCCCCGCGTAGCGTCCAGGTTGCCGGCTTTCCGCGAATGAGCGCTCGCATCATGCGCCTTATTTTACCTGGAGCACGTCGCTCAATCGCACGTGCCGCCACGGCTTGCTCTTATGGCGCCGGGTATTTACTGCTGGCGGCATTGCTGGCCGCGCTGCCGCCCGGGGCGGCAGCGCAATCCTCACCGGTTTCCATCGTGGCGGACCAGGGTTCAAGTGAACTGACGGAGGGGGAAACGGCAACCTTTACCGTAACGAGGCGCGGGGATACTTCACAGGCATTGAGCGTGAGTTACGAGACCCGTGACGGTGACGTGGCTGGCGCAATATTTCGGGCTGATGCGGAAGCGGGAGATGACTATACCGCCACCTCCGGCACCCTCGTGTTTCCGGCAGGCAGCTCTCAATCCATGCAGATTTCGGTGCCGACGAATACTGACGACGAGTATGAACCGCGGGAATATTTCCAGGTAAGGGTATGGGGCAGCTACAGCAGTGGCGGCAGAACGGTGTCTTTTGAGGAAATCGTTGAAAGGAGAATCGATGAGGCCGAGGACCGGGTGCTTACCCTCTCGCCGGTTTCGACCGTGACCTCGACCTCGGGCGACTATCCCGAGTTTACGGCAACGGAAGGAGGAACAAATGAACTGACAATCAGTCTCGACAATACTGTTCCGTATGATTATTTCATTCAGTACACCGTCGGCGACACAGGCCACAGGACCGCCACCAAGGCCGATTACACGATGGTAGAGGATAGCCGGGTGAAAATACCCGCAGGAGACCTGTCCGTCACCATCGAGATCGATATCACCGACGATGACCTGGTCGAACCGGTTGAACGCTTTACGGTGGAACTGATCAGTGTGGGAAACACCGGAGGCGGCCCGGTATACAAAAGAGCCCCTTTCAAGGACAGCCCGTCCTCGTCCCACGAGGCGCTGTCAGTTGCCATCGAGGACAACGATACGGGACAAGCCGTTCACCTGCGCGGACGGGGCAACTGGGGTTCGCCGCGGTTCAGCGGCCTCGGCCCGCAATTTCCGACCACGCGCAGGTTCCTTGACGAAGGCCAGAGCACGGTCATCACCGCAGTGATAACCGGCGCCGCGCCCTCGAGCGATATTCAGGTTCCGCTCAAGTTTACCGGTTACCCGGCGGGCGAAGTGGACTCGTCCGATTACAGCATAGCTTCAACCGTCACGATAAAAAGCGGCAAGACCTCCGGTGACGTCACGCTGACGGTCAGTGACGACTCGGTTGACGAGCGCTACCGTGAATTGCTGGTCGTCGAAGTCGGCGACACCAATCTTCCGGACGGCTACACCAAAGGGGACGGCAGCAGGTTCGAGGTCGTCATGGTGGATAATGACAGAACCGGCGCCACCCTGCAGCAACTCAGCAAGACCTCCTTGTCCGAGGCCCGGGGCAGCCGGGAGGCAACATTTGAAGTGGAGGTGGAGCGTTTGCCCAGGCAGGACGCGCCGGGGGATGCCCCATTTTCCGGTGTGGACGTCAAGGAACTCGATCCGAAATTCAACCTGGGTTATTCGGGACAGGCAACACATAACACCGACTACGAGGCTCCCAAATCCGTATCCGGCAAAGACTGCGCTACCGCCAATAATAAACTGACCTGCACCGTCACCCTTACCGTCAAGGACGATGACCTGTATGAAGGCGGCAGCGGCGCGACCGAAGACGTCAGGATCAGCCTGGGAGAAGGCGGATTTCATAACGGCTTTACCGTCACGGGCATGCCCTTGTCCATCACCATCGAAGACGACGACCTGCAACCCATGTTCTCCATCACGGACGCCCCGGCGGTCACCGAGGGCGGCAGGGCCGGGTTCAAGATAACCCGCAGCAGCGGCGCAAAGGAGAACAGGATTTCGGTGCGCGCGCAAACCGCACAGGGCGGAGGCGCCCCGGCAACGTCCGACAAGGACTATGCCAAAAGCACGCAGACGCTGACCCTTGGCAAGAACGTCACGGAGACAACCCTGGAGGTACAGACAACACAGGACGTTATTGACGAACCCGACGCGGAAACCTTCCTGGTAAAGCTGGACAACCCCAAGGACGCGGATCGTCTGCCTGACCCCGCGATAGCCGCAGGGACGGCCACCGGCACCATCAACGATGACGACGAAGCCCCCTCGGCGCTCACGCTCACGGTAGATACCGACGCCGGCGCCGAGGACAACCAGACCACCATCGGCGAGGGCGCGGGAGAGACCGTGGTTACGGTCACCGCGGCAATCACCAGCCGCACGCGTTTTGCCGCCGCCCGGACTGTGACTGTCGCCGTAGGCAAGGCCGGTGACGCCGCCGGGGAGGGCACGGATTACGCGGAGGTGGATGACTTCAGCATCACCATCCCGGCGGAGCAGGACAGCGGCAGCGCAACGTTCACACTTGAGCCTGTGGACAACGATGTTGATGCTGAAAACAAGACCCTGAGCGTCGAGGGCGCGCTCACGGGTATGACGGTCACCCATGCCGCCATCACGATTGAGGACGACGATGAGCGCGGCATCACGGTGTCGGCGGACGCGGACGGCCTGACCCTGGACGAGGTGGACGACCCCGACACCGAGGACGCGGAGCACCAGGCGACCTACACCGTGGCGCTTAACAGCCAGCCGACGGCTACGGTGACGGTCACGATCGACAACCCCGATGGCTCGCCGGTGACGCTGGATACGAGCACGCTCGAGTTCACCACCGCGAACTGGAACGAGGCGCAGACCGTGACCGTCACCGCGGTGGACGACAACGTCGACAACGCCGACGACAAGCGCAGCGCGACGCTGGCCCACGACGTCAGCGGCGGGGACTACGGCCAACCCGAGGACTTTGACGTGGAGGTGGAGGTCGCCGACGACGAGGGCACGCCCACGGCCACCCTGGCGCTGACCCCGGCCAGCATCGCCGAGAGCGGCGCCGGCAACGTCAGCACGGTGAGCGCCACCCTGTCCCACGCCTCCGCCGCGGCGGTGACGCTGACGGTGGCGGTGCCGGACGGGTCGCCGGTGACGCTGTCGGGGAGCGCGCTCACCATCGCCGCCGGCCGCACCGGCAGCACCGGCACGGTGACCCTGACCGCGGTGGACAACGACGTGGACGCCGCGGACGCGACGGTGGCGGTCTCGGCCACCGCGTCCGGGGGCGGCGTGGCGGCCCCCGCCAACGCCGCGCTGACCATTACCGACGACGACGACCCGCCCGACGGCATCACGCTCTCGGCAAGCCCGGACTCGGTCGCGGAAAACGCCGCGGCGGCGGCGACGGTGACCGTCACCGCCACGGTCACCGGCGGCACCACCTACGCCACCGACACCACGGTGACCGTCTCGGTGGGCGCAAACGGTGACGGCGCCGCCTCCGGCACGGACTACGCGGCGGTGGATGCGTTCGACATCACCGTCCCGGCCGGGGCGGCGAGCGCCACCGGCAGCTTCAGCCTCGACCCCACCGACGACAACGTCGATGAGGAGGACGAGACCCTGACCGTGGCCGGCGTGTCCGGCGCCCTCGACGTGGAGGGCGACGAAATCACCATCACCGACGACGACACCGCCACCTTGACCATCCAGAGCGCCTTCGTCAACCCGGGCTCGACCGCCACGTTGGCTGTTATCCTGTCCACTCCCAGCGACCGGGTTGTCACTGTCACCGCAACCACCAGCGACGAACCCCTCGAGGGCACCGTGGCAGCCACCGCCGGCGAGGACTACACCCACAAGAGCGAGACGCTCACCATCGCCGCCGGGGCCACCCGGGCCGAATTCGAGGTGGTCACCCTCCCCAACAGGGGGGTTGAGTTTACCGAAACCTTCAGCGTCACCCTGTCCGGGGCGTCGGTGGGCATCGCCACGGGAACCGCCTACGTCGAGATTCTCGGCGCCAGGGAGGCCTTCGTCATCAGCGACGCCAGCGCGATGGAGGGCGGCGACCTCACCTTCACCATCACCCGCAGGTTCGCCAGGGCGCAAGCAATCACGGACGGCACCAGGAGCAACTCGGTGCGATGGACCACCGGCGACGACGCCACCGACGGCGCGCGCAAGGCCACCGCCGGCGCCGACTACACCGCCGTCACAACGGCGCAAACCGTCACCTTCGCCGCCAACGTGACCGTCAGGACCATCACCGTGACGAGCCTTGCCGACGCGCTGGTCGAGGGCGACGAGACCTTTGCGGTCACGCTCTCCAACGGAAGCCTCCCCGTGCTTGACGCCACCGGTATCGGCACCATCACCGAGGGCACCACCGGCTACGAAGTCGGCGACGCCGGCGCCGCGGAGGGCGAGGACCTCAGCTTCACCATCACCCGATCGGGCCTCGTCAGCGGCGCCTCGTCGGTCAAATGGACCACCGGCAACGACACCACCAGGGACGCCCACCAGGCTACCGCCGGCGCCGACTACACCGCCGTGACCACCGCGCAGACGGTGAGCTTCGCCGCCGGCGATACCACCAAGACCCTCACCGTCACCAGCCTCGAGGACACCCTTGACGAACCCGACGAGACCTTCGCGGTCAAGCTCGCCACGCCCAGCAACGACGGCGTGCTGCTCGATGACACCGGCATCGGCACCATCGAAGACGACGATGACGCCACCGCCACGGTCAGCGTCGAGGACGCCGCCGCGGTGGCCGAGGGCGACGACCCGGCGATGACCACCGACATGACCTTCACCGTGAAGCTCTCGGCGGCGAGCGGGCAGACCGTCACCGTGCCGTTCACCCTCACCGGCACTGCCAAGGTCACCGACGACTACACCGCCCCGGATCCGCTGTCGGTGGCCATCGCCCCCGGCGCCACCAGCGCCGACATCGTGGTCCCGGTCAGGGGCGACGTGCTCGATGAGCCGGACGAGACCGTCATCGTGACGCTCGGCACGCCCACCCACGCGACGCTGTCCACGGTGGCCGGCGCCACCACCGCCACCGGGACCATCACCGACGACGAGGCCACGCCCGTGGCGACCCTGGCGCTGACCCCGCCCACCATCGCCGAGAGCGGGAACGGCAACGTGAGCACCGTCACCGCCCGGCTCAGCGGCGCGTCCAGTGCGCCGGTGACGCTGACGGTGGCGGTGCCGGCCGGCGCGCCGGTGACGCAGTCGGGCGCCACGCTGACCATCGCCGCGGGCGCGACCGGTTCGACCGGCGCGGTGACCCTGACCGCGGTGGACAACAACGTGGACGCGCCGGATGCGACGGTGGCGGTGTCGGCCACGGCGTCCGGCGGCGGGGTGGCCGACCCCGCCGCCGCCACGCTCACCATCACCGACGACGACGCCGCTCCCACGGACATCACGCTCACGGTGGACGCGGACACCGGCACCCAGGGGACACAGGACAGCCTGGCCGAGGACGGCGGGGCGAAGATGGTGCGCGTCACCGCCACCATCACCAGCGCCACCCGTTTCGGCGCGGCCACGCCCGTCAAGGTGAAGGTCGGCAAGGCCGCCGACACCGCCACCGACGGCGTCGACTACGCCACCGTTGCCGACCAGACCCTCACGATTGCGGCGGGCGCAGCCAGCGGGCACGCGGACTTCACCCTCACCCCCACCAACGACACGCTGGACGAGCCGGACGAGACCGTCAGCATCGAGGGCGAGCTGGCCGAGGTGACGGTCGTGCACACGTCCGTCATCCTCACCGACGACGATGCCCCGCCCGTGCTTTCCATCAGGAACGTGCTCCTGGGAGACGAGGGCGACAAAGGCGTCACAAACCTGGCCCACAGGGTCACCCTGACCCCTGCAAGCGGCAGGACGGTCACCGTGAAATACGCCGATACGGGAACGGGCACCGCAACTTCGGGGGAAGGCGGCGACTACGCCGCGTTAGCCTCCGGCACGCTCAGCTTCGCCCCCGGCGAAACCAGCAAATTCATTCGGATAAAAGCGCACGGGGATACCGACTACGAGCCCGATGAATCCATCATTGTGCGCCTGTCCGAAC